>DAOSJS010000317.1:0-4764 GCA_035367355.1 Candidatus Hydrogenedentota bacterium | reverse complement strand
TACGGCCTGTCGCAGGGCCGCCCGCATGCGGCCGGCCGGTTGTGGCGGAAAAGTGCATTATCTGAGCTTAACGTGTTAAGGTTCCGGCGGAGGAGAATGACCTTGCTCTTGCAGATTGATTCCGAATGCGTTGGACGCATAACCAAGCCGCACTATGTTGAAGTGGGGTGGCGCGAATCGATGAATTTCGCGGCGTCGATCGGCGATGCCAACCCGCATTATTTTGACGATACCCGCGCGGATGGCATCATTGCCCCGCCCATGCTGGCCACGGCGCTGACCTGGCCTGTCTTCGTCAACCGCCATGAATACTGGGGCATGGATGCGTGGCCGGAGGCCGTCTGTGCGCGGCAGGTACATTTTTCCGAAGCCATCCTCATGCACCGGCCTTTGCGGCCGGGAGGCCGCCTGGCCATCCGGGGGCACATTTCCGGAGTTCTGCCGCAACGCGGAGGCACCCTGACGGTCGTCCGGTTTGACGCGGAAGACAGTGAAGGCCAGCCGGTCTTTACGGAGTACGCGGGCGCCTTCTTTCGCGGTGTGCGGTGCGCGGATGCGGGACGAATCGACGGCACGCTCTATACCCCTCCACCTGCTCCGGAAAACCAGGACAACGGCTGGGAAGAGGTCATTCACATCGATCCGCTGGCCGCGCACGTGTATGACGGCTGCACGGACTTGTCGTTTCCTATCCACACGTCGGAAAAGTTTGCCCGTGGCGTAGGCTTGCCGGGCCCAATTCTTCAAGGCACGGCCACACTCGCCATTTCATTGCGTGAGCTGGTCAATCGCGAAGCGGGCGGCGACCCAACGCGGGTGAAAGAGCTGAGCTGCGCCTTCCGGGGCATGGTCCGGCCAGGCTCGGACATCCGGCTTCGCCTGCTCGCGCGCATTGATTCAGAGGAAGGCGTCCGCCTGTTTTATGAAACATTAAACGGCGAGGAAAAAAAGGCTATCTCGGACGGATACGTCTTGCTGTCAACGTAATACATATACTCCGGAGAAGGTGACCATGCATCGCAGAGCATTTATTCAATCGTTGACTTTGACCCCCATGTTGGCCGGCGCGCGCGCCGAGAGTGAGCTGCGGGCAGTCGAGCCGCCGCCGCTGGTGGCCAATTCATATGTAAAGGTATATGAATCCCCTGACGCCACACAGATCTATTCATACAGCCCCGGTCTGGCTGTTTTGCCCAGCGGACGCCTCGTAGCAACACTTGACCTGGGCGGACCGGCCTTCGCGGGCAAGGAAGGCCCGGATGGTTACCGTGGGCGCATCTACACCAGCGACGATCGCGGGCAGACCTGGACGCTCCGGGCCAGCACGCCCATGATGCATGCCCGCCCCTTTGCCGCGGGCGAAGCTGTATACGTGCTGGGACATCACAACGACCTCGGTATCGTCCGTTCGAATGATGACGGCACAACGTGGAGTGAAGCTTCCTGGCTCACCCAGGGCCAGCGCTGGCATCAAGCACCCTGCAATGTGCATTACACGAATGGCCGTATCTATCTGGTGATGGAGCGCGACACCGATCCGGACTATCCGATGTGGCCGGTTTCAGTATTTGCGCCGGTGCTCATGGCGGCAAACGTGAACGACGATCTGACCAGCCGCGCCGCGTGGATCTTCTCGAACGAGTTGTCGTACCGCGAAATTATCGCGGCGGTTGGGCCTCCCCACCTGCTCGGCATACCATTTCACACGCCGGGCAACACGGTGGCGGATACCGCCCGGGTGCGGCGTCCGATGGCCGATCCGGGATGGCTGGAAACCAATGTAGTTCAGTTTGTGGACCCGAACCACGTCTGGTTCGACCCTGAGGGCCGGACCTTTCACCTCTGGATGCGCGCCCATACGGGGTCGACGAACCTGGCGGCCATTGCCAAGGCGGTGGAATCTGGCGATGGCAAGATCACAGTTTCTCTCGAGAATGCGCCGTCAGGGGCGCCCATGATGTACGTCCCGTGCCCGGGCGGACACATGAAATTTCACATTCTATACGACGAGCCAACGAAGCTGTTCTGGCTCTTGTCTTCTCAGACCACGGATTCGATGACGCGCCCGGACCGGCTCCCCGACGACCGCTTCGATTTGCCGAACAATGAGCGGCACCGCCTGACCCTTCATTTTTCGAAAAACTGCGTGGACTGGTGCTTTGCAGCGCGTGTAGCGCAGACAAACGCCTACGGGCAGGCCCGGCATTACGCCTCCATGGTGATTCAGGATGATGATCTGCACGTGCTGTCGCGATCGGGCGATGCCCGGGCCAGGAGCGCGCACGACGGGAATATCATCACCTTCCATACCGTGCGTGATTTTCGAAATCTGGTGTATTAGCCGGTTGAGCCGGCGTTTGGGCAAGCGCTGCGGAATGAATGCCTTAACTCACGTGTTTCACTGAGCATCAACGAGCACAAAGCCCGGGCGGTACGCGTGTGTACCGGCTGGGCGGAGGAAGTACCTGTTCTACGTCGCAGACGAACCCGGGGTTCCGCGGCGGGACTTCAGGGGGAGCGAATCTCCACAACAGAAACGGCCGGGATGTGATGACGTAGCATCCCCGCCAAGCGGGAAAGGAAGTACCATGGTCAGCAAAAAGATGGAAAAAGCTTTGAACAAACAGATAAACGCCGAGATGTATTCGGCCTATCTTTATGCTGCGATGGGGGCGTACTTTGACGCCCAGAACCTCGACGGGTTCGCCACCTGGATGCGCGCTCAGGCGCAGGAAGAGATGGAACACGCCATGAAATTCTACGCGTACATCGTGGAGACAGGCGGGCGGGTCATCTTTGAGGCCATCGACAAGCCGCCGGCGGAGTTTGGCAAGCCAGAGAAGGTTTTTGAAGAAGTGCTGAAGCACGAGCGCAAGGTCACGCGCCTGATCAATGCGCTGGTAGAACTGGCTCGCAGCGAAAAAGACTATGCCACGGACAATTTCCTGCAGTGGTTTGTTGCGGAACAGGTGGAAGAAGAAGCGACGGCCGATGGTGTCCTGCAGAAACTTAAGATGATCGCCGGCCACCCCAATGGCCTTTTCATGATGAACGCCAAGCTCGGCGAACGCAAGGAACCCTGAACCCGTCTGGAATGACCGGCAGCGCCTGCTGGTCGTTCCCCAAGAGCACTCAACCACACCCCCGGCAGGTTCACAAGAGCCCGCCGGGTCTTTTTTTCACCGCAGCATCCTCCAGCCGGCTGCGTGCAGCTAATTGACCGGGGAAATGGGCAAGGCGAGCCTCACTGGCCGGCGCCGGGAGGGTGATCCAGGCGGCGAAGGATGGCCTCGGCCAGTCCGGAGGCGGCGAGCAGCGCGTTGTCGCGGACATCCAGGTGTGTGTCATCGGACAGCAGCCGGTCTTCCGGTGGAGTCTCGTATGACGACGTGAGCGTGAGCCCATGGAAGCCGCGAGCGAGCGGTATAAGGGCATCCGACTGAAATTCCCGGCACCGGATGGGAGTGGCCTGAAATGCGTGCGCGGCCTGTTCCGCCGCGGAGACAATGACTTTTGAGCTGTGCAACGTCGACAGCATGCCTTCCGCAATGACGTAATGAAGGCGGGGCGCTCCGACAGAGTCGATATTGAGAAAGAAGGTCGAGGCCGGATCGAATTGGTGCGTGCTCATGAAATGGCGCATGCCGTTGAGGCCGGCCTCCTTGCTTCCCGTGGCAACGAACCAGAGGTCGGTCTGTTCCAGCCCATCCACGGAAAACCGCCGCACGAGCTCAAGTAAGACGGCGGTTCCGGACGCATTGTTCCATGCGCCCCGGCCGTAATCACAGGATAGCTCAGTAAACATCAGAAAGGCGGCCGCGCCGAGCAGGCAGCCGACGGCCGTCCAGCGAACGGCGATGTCGTAGGGAAACGTGAGTGAATCGAAGAGTCCGAAGCCCTGTACCGCGCAGGTCACAACAACCAGCACCATGCATAACACGAGAAAGAGCTGTATGGGGCGCAGCCACGGCCGCACACCCGGCGCCTGCAGGGGGCTGTCGCGGGGCGAGTCGTAATGGGCAGTGACAATACAGAGGCGCCGGGGTTTTGGGGCCACGAAGCGGCAGACCACGTTTTGCGAGTCGTACTGGGGTAAAAAGCGGCCGAAAAGACGGTATCCGGTAGATTCGGCAAGGTAGCACAGGAAAACAAGCAGGCCGTATCCGAACGCCGCCAGGGGCCACCAGGCCGCAACGATGGCCACTACGGCAAATTCGGAAAAATATAAGGCGTAGAGCAGCCATTCGCTGTCAACGCTGTGAAAATCGTCGAGTTCAACGTCCAGAGAAAACTCTCTGAAGCGTCCGGCCAGATACTCGGCGGCGGACCGTTCGCTCCGGGTGTTGGAGCCGCGGTGGGGCAAAACCCCGGCCAGATACTCCAGGTCGCGCCGCAGTTGCGAGCCGTTCATGTCAGATCTCGCAGAGATCCAGACCAAAGGCCTCGGCGACACCCCGGCACGTGAGCCGTCCTTTATACGTATTGACGCCGCTCCGAATGGCGGGATCGCCTTCAATGGCCGCGTCAACCCCTCGATTGGCGATGGTGAGCCCATAGCCCAGCGTGACGTTGGTCAAGGCGTAGGTGGAGGTCCTCGGAACGGCGCCGGGCATATTGCCGACGCAATAATGCACCACCTCGTGCGTCACAAAGATGGGGTCGTGGTGAGTAGTCGGATGAGAGGTTTGACTGCAGCCGCCCTGGTCGATGGCGATATCGACGATGACCGCGCCGGGTCGCATCTGTCTGACGAGGTCGTCGGTG
>DAOSJS010000316.1:0-4770 GCA_035367355.1 Candidatus Hydrogenedentota bacterium | reverse complement strand
CTGAAAGTCGGCGCGGACAGGGGCCAGATCCCGCCCGGCGGGGCGGTGCAGGATTGAGATTGTGCGCGCGGGCGCCTGAACCTCCGGCTGCGGGGGGAGAGGCGGCCGCACAAGAAAAGGACAGTGAAAACCGTGATCGCTTTTCAATCCGATACCTTGCGGGCGGGAGTGTTTTGGATGTGCCTGGTCTGCGCGGCCGTGGCGCTGGCCGGTGAAAGCGGCCCCCTGTACGCTAAGCACGACACGTGGCCGGAGACCATGACCGCCGCGCGGCAGGCATTCCAGGCGGCAGGCGGCGACCCCGCTCTCGAACTCGGACCGTGGTTCACCACGGGCGCGCTGCAGGCGGAAGGCTTTGCCCAGGCCCTGTTCCCCGAACACGGAGTCGAGCTGGAGGCGAAGACCGCTGACGGCCAGGCAGCCTGGACACCCAAGCCGGACTGGAAGGACGGCGTGGTCATCAATCTGCCCGGGGGCGACTCGCACTCCACCTACCTGTACCGCACGATCCAGGCGGCCAGTCCGGTGACGCTGACGGCCAGTCTTGGAAGCGATGACGGCCTGGAGGTTTGGTTTAACGGCGAGAAGCTCCTTTCCAACGACGTGCCGCGGGTGGCCGCCCCCAACCAGGATCGGGTGGCCCTCTCGCTGAACGCCGGGGAGAACCGGCTGCTTCTGAAGATTTTTAACCGGACCGGGGGACATGCCTTCTACTTTGCGCTCACTGATCCCCGGCTTGATACGGTCTGGCGCCAGATGGCCGCCGATTTTCCAGACCAGACGCAGTGCTTCGAGCAGAGCGCCGGAAGCGACGGCGTCTGGGACTGGTTCCGCCAGACTTCTACGGCAACGGAGGAGCGTATTGCCACCGATACCCTGGGGCGTTTGGGCGAACTGGCCGAGGGACTGAAAAACGAGCTGGAGGCCCTGAAAACGCAGCAGGTTGCGGCCAGCGATCCGCGCTGGCTGGCCTTGTTCGAGCGCGCACATCGAGCCGCAGAGCATGCGGAACGGCTGAATCTTGTCAATCTGGAGGCGCTGCGGCGGGCGATCGACGATCTCCGGGCAACCTATCCCGACCGGTATCCCCAGGGCGACGCGCTGTCGACACGGTTGGCCGCGTTGGAAGGCTCGGTCCAGCAGGCGCGCCAGACCCTGCGTGACGCCCGGCCCGGGGCGGAAAATGCCCTGGGCGAAGCGGCTGCTCAGGCCGCTGCGCTGCAACGCGATGCGCTGCTCGCAAACCCCTTGCTCGATTTTGACCAGCTGCTGCTGATCAAACGCGGGGAGGGCAATCTGGGCCTCCCGCAGAACTGGCAGGGCAACTGCGCGCTTGCGCGCGCCGGCTACGACAACGAGATCTGCGTCATGAGCCCGGTTACGCCCGACGGCGCCCTCACTACGCTCTTCAGGCCCGATGGTTCGCGCTTTGTGGGCGACGTGGACCTGCATTTCGACGGCAGCAGGATGCTGATCTCCATGCCGGGGGCGCATGACCGCTGGCAAATCTGGGAGTTGAACGCCGACGGCACCGGGCTCCGCCAGGTCACGCCGGGCGCGTATCCCGATGTGGACAATTATGACGCGTGCTACCTTCCAGACGGCCGGATCATCTTTGCATCGACCCGGTGCTTCCAGGGGATCCCCTGTGTGGCAGGGGCCGATGCCGTGGCCAATCTGTGCATCATGCATCCCGACGGCACGAATATCCGCATGCTCTGTTTTGATCAGGACCACAACTGGTGCCCGACGGTGCTCAACAACGGCCGGGTCCTGTTTTCACGGTGGGAGTATTCGGACACTCCGCACTATTTCTCGCGTCTGCTGTTTCACATGAACCCGGACGGCACCAACCAGATGGAGTTTTACGGCAGCAACTCGTTCTGGCCGAATTCGATCTTCTATGCGCGGCCGATACCCAATCATCCCACCAAGATCGTCGCTATTGTCTCCGGCCATCACGGCGTGGCCCGTATGGGCGAACTCACCGTGTTTGACCCCGCCGAAGGGCGGCGCGAGGCGGATGGCGCAGTGCAGCGCATTCCCGGCTACGGCAAACCCGTTGACCCGATCATTGCCGACGAGCTCGTCCAGAATTCCTGGCCGAAATTCCTGCATCCGTATCCGCTGAGCGACAAGTATTTCCTCGTGTCGTGCAAACCTTCGCCCCGGGCCCCCTGGGGGATCTATCTCGCCGATATCTTCGACAACCTGGTGTTGCTCAAAGAAGAGCCCGGATTCGCCCTCCTGGAGCCGATACCGTTCCGGCCCACAACGGCGCCGCCCGAAATTCCGGACAAGGTGCACCTCGATTCCAAGGAAGCGACCGTCTACCTCGCGGACATCTACGAAGGGGACGGCCTGAGAGACATCCCCCGCGGAACCGTCAAGAAGCTTCGGCTGTTTGCCATGCATTACGCGTACAACCGGATGGGCGGGCACGTCCACATCGGCGTGGAAGGCCCCTGGGACGTGCACCGCATTCTCGGTACGGTGCCCGTGTTTGAGGACGGTTCGGCGGTATTTACCGTGCCCGCAAATGTCCCGATCGCCGTGCAGCCACTTGACGAGCAGGGCCGCGCACTGCAGGTCATGCGGAGCTGGTTCACGGCGATGCCGGGAGAAATCCTGTCGTGCGTCGGCTGCCACGAGCAACAGAATATGGGACCGCCTTCAGCTCTAAGCCTGGCTTCGCGAGCGCTCCCCGCGGCGATTGAACCGTGGCACGGGCCGGCGCGCGGGTTCAGCTTCAAACGCGATGTCCAGCCTGTGCTTGACCAGTTTTGCGTGGGTTGCCACCAGGGGCAGGAGGGGCGCCCTGATTTTGCCCGCAAAGACGAGAACGGCTGGAACAACTTCACGCCGTCCTACCTGGCCCTGCACCCGTATGTGCGCCGGCCTGGTCCCGAAAGTGATTACCATCTGGCGACGCCCATGGAGTGGCACGCGGGCACGAGCGAACTGATTCAAATGCTCGAGAAGGGCCATTTCGGCGTGAAATTGGATGAAGAGGCCTGGGATCGGCTGTTCACCTGGATCGATCTCAACGTGCCCGATCACGGTACCTGGCACGAACAACAGCCCATCCCTCATGATTTCCATGCGCGCCGTGAGTACATGCTGACCACTTACGCCAACCGTACGGAAGATTTTGAAGTCATCCCCGAAGGCCTCGGCGCCCCGCGTGAATTCGTGCGTCCTGAGCGGCCCGCTACACGGCAGGACGCCACGGTGCGCGTTGAAGACTGGCCGTTCTCAGACGAGGAGGCGCGCGCGCTTCAGCGCGCGGCGGCAGGGGCCGTGGCCGCGGTGGACGCGGCAGGCGAGCTCCACAGGAAGACCGTTGACCTGGGCGGCGGTATGACGATGGACTTCGTGCTCATTCCCCCGGGGGACTACGTAATGGGCAGCGTAGACGGAGCGCTGGACGAGCAGCCTCCCTGCCGGGTGGCCATTGACCAGTCGTTCTGGATGGGCGTCACCGAAGTGTCAAATGCGCAGTATGCGTGTTTTGACCCCGCGCACGATACCGGGACCATCGATCAGCACAACAAAGACCACACCCGCCCGGGATACGCAGCCAATCTGCCCGAGCAGCCGGCGGCGCGGGTTTCGTGGGATGACGCCATGGCATTTTGCGAGTGGCTGACCGGGCGCGCGGGCGCTCCCTGCACCCTGCCCACCGAGGCGCAATGGGAATGGGCCTGCCGGGCCGGTTCTGGCGACGCGTTTTTCTACGGCGGGATGGATGCGGATTTTTCATCCTTCGCCAATCTCGCCGACCAATCGATCAAGCTTCTGGCTGTTGCGGGCATCGATCCTCAACCTATTCCCAATCCCAGCCCCTACGAGGATTTTCTCCCGAAAGACACCCGCTTCAACGATGGTGAACGCATCGTGGCCGCTGTGGGCAAGTATCAACCCAATCCCTGGGGATTGATGGATATGCACGGCAATGTGGCGGAATGGACCCGCAGCTCGTTCGCCGCGTATCCCTATCTGGAAGACGGCCGCAATGACCCGGATTCGCGCCAAAACAAAGTCGTGCGGGGCGGCTCCTGGTTTGACCGGCCTCACCGGGCCACGTCGTCCTTCCGGCTGGCGTATAAGCCATATCAGAAGGTGTATAACGTGGGATTCCGCGTGATCATACCCGTTGATACGCCAAAACAGGTCAATATCGCCCGAAATTAAGCGGCAATTCACGGGTACGCAGCCTGTTTCGGATGTGTTGAGGAGTGCCGCTCTCAAGCGGGCATTTAGAGCGCAGTGCGCAGGCCGGAGCCTTTACGCGGCCTTTGCGGCACCGCAAATCCCGCAAAGGCCGCGGTTAGAATCTTGAAGGAAGAATGGGTACAATCGAATACACTTGGCGCCGCGACGGTGTAGACTGCCCCGTCTGTGAACGGAAATCAGGATGCAAGACACGGCAACGCACGACTAAGGGGGACTGGAGTATGTGGCATGCGGCAATCTGGCGCCGCGGGTTTGCGCTCGCAGTGCTGATGGCGGGAATTTTAGCTGGCAGTGCCCCGGCGCAACACTATTTGTCGCCGCTGTCGCTCGCGGTGGGTCCGGAACAAAGCAACCTGTACGTCGCTGCGTACACAGGCAGCCAGATCGTTGTATTGAGCCTGGCAGAGTCCGCAGTCACCTCAACATTTTCCCTGCCCGGCGCACCGACCGGCCTGTGTGTCTCCGCCGATGGAGCTGAGCTGTATGTGACGGTCGAGACGCCCGAAGGGGCGTTGCTGGCCCTGAATCGAGCCG
>DAOSJS010000315.1:0-4778 GCA_035367355.1 Candidatus Hydrogenedentota bacterium | reverse complement strand
AGGCGTCACGGCCAAATCCACGACGATCACGGGGCGCAGTCCACTCTGGATCGCCGTGTCGACCAGGGTGTCGAGCTCGGGGTTATCGGCGGCGAAACACACCGTGTAGAGGGGCAGGTCGCGCATGGCCAGCATGGCATAGGGCTCTGGCGCATCAATCGCCGCCCCTACGGGCGGGGCCAGAATTGGAACGGGGCGATCGATCCGGCAAAACGGGTGCATCGATTCCACGGCCTCTCCATCGGCCTCAATCGTCACCCGGGCAACATATCGCCCGCGGCGAAGTGCGGCGCGGTCCAGTGGAATCCATCGAATGCCTCGCGCGCGCAGCGCCATCCCGGTATCGAGCACGGGGTCTTCCGTTCCCGCGGAATCAAGGATGACCGCCTGCACCCGCGCCGTCACATCGCGGTCGCTGGCAATCTCCAGGACCAGCACATCGTCAACATAGACATGCGGAATGGGCTGGTCGGGGGCGATAGAGACCGTAAACTCGGCGGATACACCGGCCGCCAATCCGGTTGCCGCTACAATCATCGCGATAAACCGCATCATTACGCGTTACAATCCTGCCAAAAACGGGTTGGTGGCACGCTCTTCCCCAATGGTTGTGGCGGGGCCATGCCCCGAATATACAACCGTGTCGTCCGGCAACGACAACAATTGCGTTTGAATCGACCGCAGCAGTTGTTGATGGTTGCCTCCCGGAAGGTCGCTGCGCCCGATTGAGCCTCGAAACAGCACGTCACCGGAAAAGACCCGCCCAGGCCCCACGAGCACGATATGGCCGGGCGTATGCCCCGGCGCATGCCGTACTTCAAACACCAGATCGCCGACACGCACCTCGTCTTCCGCTTCCAGAAACACATGCGGGTCGGGGGAGGGCATCGCATTGAACCCGAACATCAGCCCCTGCTGCTGAATGGCGCGGAGCAGCGGCAGATCCTCCTCGTGCAACATCAATTCACTGCCGGTTTCCTGCAGCAGCAACGCGTTTCCTGCGCAATGGTCACAATGGGCATGCGTATTGATAATCGCGCGCACCCGGCATCCTTCCAGCGCGGCAAGCAAGGCGGGCACTGTCTCGCCCGGGTCGATCACGATAGCCTCGCCAGCGCTGCGCACAACATAGCAATTCGTCATGAACGGCGTCAGCGGGAACAATTGAACGTCCACAATGCGTCTCCTCTGGCAACGCGAACGGCTGCACGTATCCGGGGGCAGCGCTGTTCCCGAGATATCTCTGCCTGAGCGCCGCCTGATAGCCCGAACCCGATGCTAGCTGCTGGCGCAGCTTCAGTCAAGAAACTGTCTCTCCAGCCACCATGCCTCAGCCGTGGCGCTGGATTAGCGGCGCCGTCCGAATCCGGGGCTAGTCGCGGCCAAATGGGGCACGGGGATGGCCGGGAAGGCCGGTTGGCAAGGGAAATCCTCTTGTTGCGGGAGGGGTGCTCCGGGATCGGCCCTGCCCGGGCGGGTTCAGTAGTTTTCGTCCCATTTCCGGATGTGCATGCCGGCGCCGATCTGGAGTTTCTTCTTTTTGGCCAGTTTGATGCTGGCCTGCGCTTTGGCGACTTCCGAGTTGAGCTTCTGCAGACAGCTTTCGCAAAGGCGCTTCGTGAGGCTGATGGCCGGGGCGCCACAGCGGCCGCAGGTCACATTCGTCTGAGGGTCAGGCATCGTTGCGAGGCGCCCCGCCTCAATGAGGCGCAGAATACAGTCCAGACTGACGCCCGTCACCTCGGCAATCTCCTGGGGAATCAGATTTGGCCGCTCCTCCATGGATTTGCGCAGCGTCTCGTAGTCGGCATCCTCGTCAGGCATACACGAGAGACAGACGGGGGCATCTATTTTGTTAAACATCCGATTACAGCGTGGACATTTTGCCAGCGGCATAGCTCCTCTCCCTAACGGCTCCAATCCAGAGCAATGCGTTCCCGGTCAATTTCCACATTTCCCAGCACCCCTGCTTTTACGATTTGTCCATCCGGGGAGACCGCTACGCCCACCACAATGCTCCGGATGGGCCGGCCTTCCTCGTCGCGCAACGCCCCCGCAGCGTCCGGGTAGGTCACGTACAGCCACGTCCGCTCTCTGACAGGGCAGGAAAGCTCATCGCCGGCGCAATCCTCACGATTGTCGCCCGCCAGCAGTTCGATGTGCGTCCCGGGCGCAAAAATATACTTGTCCTCGACTCCCTCCGGCCGCAGCCGGTTGCCTTCCAGAGTGCGGTAAAGGATGCTGCGGCGCAGCTGTTCGTACATGGCCGCCAGTGCATTGGGGTCGTCGGAGCCACGCTGAACACGTTTGAGGCACTCTTGCATCCAATGCGTCATGCGAATGACGTCATCGGCGCGGTTTTCCTGGTACGCGAGCGCGTAACGGGCGGCATCGCAGAGCGGCAATTCACGGGGAGTATATTGTGCTGAAATTGCGGTTTTCTCGAATTTCCCAGGAGGGAGCGGCGCTGTATTTTCGTCTGGAAACGGCCCCGGCGCCAGGATGCTGATCGCCTCGTTCGCGGCCTCGTCCGGAATCATCCCGGGATTGTCCACGGCGAGGCTGGCAGGAGCGTAAACGACCCACACTGATATGCTTGCGGCCGTCATTGCCGATCCCATCGCGATGAACAATGACCAGATTTTGACTCCGGTAAAGGTCATGCCATGCAAACCTCCCCCTGCGCTCAGGTGCAGCATGTCCCGCCACAACCGGCACGTATCGGCAGGCGAGCCAGTTTGTTGGTTCACCTCCCTTAATCTGCGGCGTTTCCGGTCTGGAAACCCCTCTTATATCATAGCATAATATGCGGCAAAGTGCGAATTGTCAACTAAATACCTTAAAAATCACGTTTTGAGGCGCTTTTTTCGCCAAAACACCGGAAAAAGGTCAGCGGCGGAAGGTCCAGGACGGGTCCTGGTACTTGTTCTGGGCGAGCACGTGGGTTTCGGCCCATTCATCCGGGAGTGGATCGACGGTCTTGTCCGGCGCGTTGAACGCCTCACGGACGGCCTGGCGCAGATCCTCCGGCCCCAGCGGCAGGTTGGTCACAAACTGCGTGTGTGGGCGCACACCGCGGTACTCGGGGCGATCGTTGGGTTCCAGGAGGTACCGGCCCATGGCCAGCGAATCCGCTCGATAGAGGGCGGTACCATGATGGAGCACGAACTGCCTGCGGCGTTTCTGGGCGTTGCCCGAGACTTTTCGGCCGCCGATCGCGAGGTCGGAGATGCCTTCATGGGAAGTCTGGACTCCGCGGCTCACGAGGCTCTTCCGTATTTTGTTCAAAATATGGCTGTACGATTCGCGGATGTTTCGGAGCGCCGGGTCACGTTCGTACGACAGGACGAGGCTGAAATTCAGGGAGCCTGGGCCCTGCAACACGCATCCTCCGGCACTGCAACGCCTCAGAATGGGCACGCCATCCTTCTGGCAGGCGCTCTCGCATACCTCCTCGCGGACCTTTTGCGAGACGCCCAGCACAACGAAAGGGACCGGACACTCCCAGAATCGCAGGCTTTCCCCCGCCCTGCCCCGCTCGGCGGAATCCAGCAGGACTTCGTCCAGGGCCAGGTTCGCCGCGGGTTCGTGAAATGAGAGGTCCAGCACACGCACAGAGCCGCCTATACCCTGCAATTGAGCTCGCGAGCGGCGCGCACTTCGTCGAGGCGGCCGACAGGAAGGCTGACGGGGGCGGCATGGAGGCGCTCCGGCTCGCTGGCCGCCAGACTCGCGATTTCGGCCATGGCGCTGCAAAACGCGTCGAGCGTGTCTTTGGATTCGGTTTCCGTGGGCTCGATCATCAGGCTTTCCTTGACGGTAAGCGGAAAATACACCGTGGGAGCATGAAAACCGTAGTCGAGCAGGGCCTTGGCGACATCGAGCGCCCGCGCGCCGTATTTTGCCAGAGGCGTAGCGGAAAAGACGCATTCGTGCATGAATGGGCCGTCAAACGCGGGTTCGAAGAGGTCTTTCAGGCGGGCGTACACATAATTCGCGTTGAGCACGGCGTGATGGGCCACCTCGCGCAGGCCTTCCCCGCCCAGCTTCAGGATGTAGGCGTAGGCGCGTACCGCGACCAGGAAATTGCCAAAAAACGCGGAGATGTTCCCGATCGATTTTGGCGGGCTGGCCAGGCCAAACCCCTCTCCATCGCGCACTACGCGCGGGCCGGGCAGAAACGCCTCCAGGCGCTCGCCGACTCCAACGGGCCCCGCGCCGGGTCCGCCCATGCCATGCGGCGTGGCGAAGGTCTTGTGCAGATTGAAGTGCATGACGTCGAAGCCGAGGTCGCCAGGGCGGCATTCTCCGATAATGGCGTTAAGGTTGGCCCCGTCGTTGTACATGAGGGCGTCCATCTCATGGGCGAGCTGCGCGATTTCGAGAACGCGTGGCTCAAACAGGCCATGGGTGTTGGGGATGGTCAACATGACGGCCGCAACGGATTCGTTGAGGGCCTTTTTGAATGCGTTGAGATTCAGGGTGCCGTCGGGGAGCGAGGGCACCTCGACCACCTTGAACCCGGCGATGGCCGCGCTGGCGGGATTCGTGCCGTGGGCAGAATCGGGGATCAGGATGGTGTCTTTGGTATTGCCTTTGTCGCGATGGTAGGCAGCGATCATGAGGGTTCCGGTCAATTCACCGTGGGCTCCGGCGATTGGCTGGAGGCTGACCTGGCGCATGCCCGCGATCCCGGCCAGCAAGCGCTCGAGCTCAAAGATCAGCTCGAAGGCTCCCTGGCACAGAGGCCACGTAGCCGGCGCGGAAGCCAGGTGGGG
>DAOSJS010000314.1:0-4847 GCA_035367355.1 Candidatus Hydrogenedentota bacterium | reverse complement strand
CAGCGCCCTGGATGGCGCCCGCGGGGATGGTCATCATTCGTACCTTGGGGCTCAGCAGAGTCTTGAACCCGATCCCCAATTCAAAAGGCAGGGGGTGGCAGATCCCCAGAAGCACCGCTGCGGCCTGCCCCTCGCGTGTCACCATGATGGCACAGGGGCGGGCATACCCCGGCGGGTCGTCGAAGCGGCTCAGATAAAGCTCAATATCGGCATTGGGGTGCCGTTGAAATGGCAGAAACAGATCCACGGCAGCCAGGATTTCGTCCCGGGTCCGAAACACCTTGATTTCATAGTCTGTCGAGGTGCGGTTGCTCAAGCGCGGCGCTCTCCCCCATTTGACCTGGTTCTGCGGGCTCTTTCTAACAGGAATGCCGCCGCATTCTCAACCAGCAGCGCTCGCGCGAAAAATGGACCTTTCGGCAAAGCGGCCGCAGACAAGAGAAGACGAGAGAACAATATGTTCAAAAATGCCATGTTTCTGATAGTCTAGAGGAATCGGCAAAACCCTTATGTGGCCGCGAATTCGGAGCGTGCCCCGGCTGTCGGCGGGCAGACGGGGGCGCAAAAAAGGAGAGCACCACCTATGGAAAAGACAGTGGACGCTACGCCTCCCCCGTCCAAACCAATGGAACGCATCATGTCGGTGGACGCTTTGCGCGGGTTTGACATGTTCTGGATCGTCGGCGCCGACGAGCTGTTTGGCGCGCTGGGCAAAATCAGTCATTCGCCCATAGCAGGTTTTTTTGCGCGTCAACTGCATCATGTCAGCTGGGAAGGATTCGTGTTTTATGATCTGATCTTTCCCTTGTTCGTCTTTCTGGTGGGGATGGGCATTGTATTCAGCATGGACAAGCTGATCGAACGCGAGGGCATGCACGGCGCGCACGTCCGGATTTTTCGCCGTTTCCTGCTGCTGTTTCTGCTGGGAGCATTTCGCGATATGGGCATCGCAGACATGGCCAACGAGAGCCCGTTCAGCGGGGTGCTGCAGCGCATCGCCTGGTGCTACCTGTTCACGTCGCTGCTGTATATCCACGGGAAGCGTAGAGGGCTGGTCATTGCGCTGGTCGTGATCCTGATCGGATATTGGGCGCTGTTGACGTTTGTCCCGGCGCCGGGCATGGAGGCCGCCAGTTACGGCAAAAACGAAAATATCGTCAACTGGTTCGACTACAAGTTTCTTCCGTTTAAGGAAGAAGGGCAGTACTCGGATCCGGAAGGACTCCTGAGCACGATCCCCGCGGTCGCCTCGTGCATCCTCGGGGTATTTGCGGGATGGCTGATTCGCAACAGGGAATTGCCACAGGAGAAAAAAGTCATTTATCTGGTGGCGGGAGGAGCAGCATTAACCGTTGCGGGCTACCTCTGGGGCCTGCAATTCCCTGTGATTAAGCGGCTGTGGACCTCTTCGTATGTGCTTGTTGCCGGGGGATACAGCGCGATGCTGCTGGGCTTGTTTTATCTCGTGGTGGATATCCGGCAATACCGGCAGTGGGCGCGTCCGTTCATTTGGATCGGCGCCAACCCCCTGGTCATCTACATGGCGGGCGAGTTTGTCCGCTTCCACAGCATGGGTGAACGAGTCGTAGGAGGGCCCATCGCAGCACTGTTCGGCGCTTACGGCGAGCTGCTGGTCGTCGCGACCAGCATCGTCTTCGTGCTGCTGTTTGCGCGATTCCTGTACAACCGCAAGCTGTTTTTGCGCGTGTAGCGCCTGCCTGACAGGTCTGAGCGGCGCTGGCGCCCTTTGAGGTGCGCAAGCATGTCCCCCGCTTGAAGACATTTTCCGGGTTGGCGATGAGAGTCCCAGGCAACGCTTTCACGTTGCCTGGGACTTCAGTGTTACATCCGGTTTTTGACGCGATCCCATGAGGGAGTGACGAGAAAGCTTTCGTCCATATTTTCGACCATTTGCACGAACTTGCTCATCGGAACGGCAAGCGTGAGAGTCTCGCGCGGCACCCAGGGCCGTGCGGAGACATCAAACAGACCCAGGACGGCCCGGGGCCGGTCGCGCCGGCTCTCGAGATACGGATACTGCACGATGGTGGCGCAACCGGCGCCAAATGGCGCAATGACCGCATCAAGTTCCGATTCCTCATAGCCGGCAAGCGTAAACAGGCCGGAGAGCACGTCGGGCGGAGCAAAAAACACGACGATCTCGGGTTCATCACCGGCTTCGAGGCGATCCCAGCGTTTGAAGACGGCGTACGAGGCCGGTGCAGTGAATGGCGGCGCATTTTTCATCAGTTGTTTCACGATCTCCGGCGTTTTTTTGTATCGTTCGCCTTCCAGGGTGCCGGGGATGCCGCAAGAGAGAAAATACTCGAATTTGGGCTTGAGTTCCTGTGTAAACCCGAGATACCGCTTGCCGCCCGGGCACACGACGGAGTCCTTATTGAAGCAGAGGACGCGGCCCTGCCGGGCATCCGCAAGTTGGGCGAACAGGCACTCGAGTTCGCGGGGCGGCTCGGCTTCTCGAGGGTGGTCTGTATAGTAGAAGACGAGCGGCAGCTCCGCGCCCGGGAAATATTTGTTCCAGCGTTCAAGAAACCGCTCTTTTAACGGATGATCCATGGCAGGCACTCTCCTGGTGCGGCTGTTCGGCCGCAGGTGGCGCGGCGCGTGTCCTTTACGCGCACATCTGATAGAATGCGAAGATACCATAACTCAGGGAGACAGCCAATGAACTCAATAGACCTGAAGTATGTTGTACGTTTGGGCATTGTGCTTGGGGTGCTGCTGTGCCTGCTGCCGGCGGCGGGCAGTGCGGCGGAACCGGAGGCGCCGATATTCCGTGCAGGTGCGGCCCGGGCAAACATCACTCCGCCTCTGGGTTGCGATATCGTGGGCAATTTCGAGGTGCCAAAAGCCACATACATTCATGACGATTTGTACGCGCGCTGTCTCGCGCTGGATGACGGCACGGTGCGCCTCGTGATTGTGCTGTGCGATAACCTCGGCACTGATCAACACGTCTTTGACGAAGCGAAAAGGCGGCTTCAGGAAGAGACCGGGATTCCTCCGGAGCACATGTTGATGGCGGCGACGCACACGCATTCGGGGCCGTCCGCGCGGATTTCAAAATGCCCTGGCGGATACACGGAATTCACTCCATACCAGCAATTCATGGTCGACCGCATCGTCGATGGTGTTCAGTGTGCGCTCAAGAACCTCGAACCCGCCGAGATTGCCTGGGGACAGGGCGAAGAACCGGGCCAGGTCAACAACCGCAGATGGTATCTGAGCGACCCTTCGTTGATGATCAGCCCTTTTGGAGCGCAGGACCAGGTGCGCATGAACCCGCCCCGGGCGCACGAGGCGCTGGTGGAACCGGCCGGCCCAACCGATCCGGGAATCGTATTTCTCGCCGTGCGGTCCGTGGATGGGCGTCCGATTGCGTTACTGGCGAATTATTCGCTGCATTACGTGGGCGGAGTGCCGGGAGAGCATATTTCCGCGGACTATTTCGGAGTGTTCGCGGATCGCATCCAGCAATTGCTGGGTGCGGACCGCCAGGAGCCCCCGTTTGTGGGGATGATGTCCAACGGAACAAGTGGAGACGTCAATAACATCAATTTCCGCGCGCCGTCGCCCAAACGGGCACCCTATGAACAAATGCACCGCGTGGCAAACATTGTGGCAGCGGAAGTCTTCCGGGTATACCAGACCGTTGAATTCAAGAGCGAGGCAAAGCTCGGAGGCCGCATGGCCCAGTTGACCCTTCCCGTGCGCAAGCCAAATGAAGAACAGGTGCAATGGGCTCACGAGACCCTCGCCCAACCCAAGGACGACGTGGGTGTTGTCAAACGATCGTACGCGCAGCGTACCTTGAATCTCCTGGAGTGCCCGGATACCGTCGACGTCTGGGTGCAGGCCTTGCGCATCGGCGACGCGGGGATCGCGGGGATACCATTTGAGACCTTTGCAGAAACAGGACTGCGCCTTAAAGCGGAAGGCCCGCTGCCCGTGACCTTCACGATTTCGCAGGCCAATGGCGGTTTCGGATACCTGCCAACGCCTGCCCAGCATGCACTGGGCGGATACGAGACCTGGCTGGGAACCAGCAAGGTTGCGGAAGATTCGGAACCGGTAATTGTCGATACCCTTTTCCGCCAGTTCGCGGAGCTTGCCGCGGAGTAACGGGGGCGGCGCAAAAGACAGCAATATTGCGCTCGGGTATTAAGCACACTAAGCCCGCACTACGCCCAAACAGCGCACCCTTCCCAGCGGGGAGAAGATGGCAAGGCCTTAACCTCAGGCAAACCTTGTCTGCTAAGGCAACAAATTGCGCGACAGTGCGGAGTGCTTCTCCATGCTTTTCAGCCGCCGGCAGTTGTTCCGGCGGAGAAGCGCTGGTGGGCGCCACCCAGAGGCTTATCGTGCATATGAATTGAAATCTGGGCGATGATCACGAGAAACAGCCCGGCACATGCGGCAATACAGAGCCACCGCAACGCACTCTCCGGGCGTTCCACAACTGTCTCATGCGATTCTCTCCGACCCCAGATCGCCCATAAGGCAAAGAGCAGCAGAAGGATCGGCACGTATGCGGTATGGGAGACAGCAAAATCGACTGGTTTGTAAAAAAGACCTGCGGTGATATACGAAAACAGGGTGTACAGAGTCAGATACCCAAAAAACAGGCCCGGCGCCACGGCGGCGGTCAGTGTTGATTCGTGCTCCCCATACCGCCGCCACAAAAGGAGTCCTGCGGCAGCCAGAAGAGCCGCGAGCGCCCAGGCCCAGGCCTGTTGCCGGGTCACAAACTGTGATACATCAATAACTTTAAGCGATTCCGCCAAGCCGGTCAATGCGTCGGTGCGCACCGCCTTGACATGGTTCAC
>DAOSJS010000313.1:0-4859 GCA_035367355.1 Candidatus Hydrogenedentota bacterium | reverse complement strand
GCGGCCGAGCTCGCGCACCCGGCGGTACACCACATCATACGCAAAAATGAGCTCCTCGATGGAGCAGTGATCCTGCACGAAATGCGAGGTGCAAAACAGCAGCCCGCCATCCGGGAACAGCTTCAACACCCGCTCGATCTCGGATTCCACCCGCCTTAGATTGCCAAATCCGAGCGTGGATTGCACGTCGAGCCCGCCCATCACCACGAATTGGCCGCCATACCGCTTTTTCTGGCTTGCCAGATTCATCCCCGCCGATTCCTGCCACGGATGCACCAGGTCGTAGCCCAGTTCGACGATCCCATCCACGACGGCCTCCACATTTCCGTCGCTGTGGAGTCCGATATAGCCGCCGGCTCGCCGTACCGCCTCCACCAGTGTCCGATGGGACGGGTAGATCGCCTCCCGCCAGATCGATTCGCTGAACAGCAGCGTATTCTGCGCGCCCCAGTCATCGGCAACGAAGATCATGTCTATCCCGAGCTCAAGACAATGCCGGGCGAATGCACAGCTCCATTCCGTCAGACGCCGGTACAGCTCGCGCAGTTCCTCTGGATATTCAAGCAGGCCGCGGAGATGAGTTTCCAGAGTGACAAGATTGCTCACGATCTCAAAGTTGCCTGGGGTCTGCACATAGACAAAGCGTCCGCGTTCGATCTTGTGATGCCGGATTTCATCGATGATCCCGCGGTAATCTTCCATGGCCCCGGGATCATTCAGCGGCAAATCCAGGGCCGCCGGGAGGCCGATGCGCCCGCCGTTCGCTTCGCGCAATGCCACTACCGCAGATTCCGGAAAAGGCGACGGCCCCCCGAAAATATGCGCAAAATCAAACTCGTAATGATCCTCAAACGCTTCAACCGACCCGAACAGGTCCTCGATCTGCGGACCCAAAGTAAACTTCACCCACGCATAGATGGGCGTTCGATCAGGTCTCTCATGCTGAAGCACCCGAATGACGCGGTCGCGGGAGAGCATCTGGAAATTCCCCTGGACTCAAGCGCGCTGCAAGCTGCGGAATTGGCGGACCCCGCCTCCGCCGCGACAATCCTACCCCGTCCATCCAAAATTCCACAACCGCCCGGCTGGTACTCGCGGGGGCAGGAGGCTTCATATCCCTTCGGCGGGTGTCGAGACGGAGAATGCCTGGGAGCCCAGGCGCTGGTAATAGGCGTGTGTCGCGTATTGGGCGCGCAGACCCTGGGTGCCGGAATTGACGTAAGGATTGGATTGAATTTCGTCGAGAATGCGCGCTTTGTAGGAATCGTTCACCTGGAGTTCGCAGGTGTCCAGGATCTCGCGTTGGAGGAGTGGGTCGAAGATGGGAAAGGCCACCTCGACGCGCCAGTCGATGTTGCGCTCCATCAGGTCGGCGGAACTCATGAACACGGCCCGATCGTCCCCCTGGCCGAACACGTAAATCCGCTGATGCTCCAGGAATCGGTCCAATATGGAAATGGCCCGGATATTGGGATGTGGCCGCATGGCGTAGGTGGTGCGCACCACAAAATCCATCTTGACTCCCGCCTCCGCCGTCTCCCGCAGCCCTTCTATGATTCTTTCGTCTGTGAGATGGTTCACCTTCAGAAACACGTAGCCCTGGTCGCCTTTCTTCTTCTCCCGGTTCAGCAGTTTCATGAGCGTTTTGCGCGTGTTAAACGGGGACACGAGCAGGTGCTTGAATTTCGGCGTCGTGACCGCCCGCATCTTCGATGCGGAGTCGAGGTAATCAAAGACGAGGTCTGCCTCGTCCACGAGCCGCTTGTCTGAGGTGAGGAGGACGGTGTCGACGTATTGCCGGGCGGTAATTTCGTTGAAGTTCCCCGTGGAGAAGCCCGCCAGGTGGCTTTTCTTGCCTTTGATCAGCAGCAGCTTGCAGTGCACCTTCATGGGCGGCACGCCATAGACTACGGTTGCCCCCGATTCCGTCAAAGCTTCGGAGATCTTGATGTTGTTCTTCTCGTCGAACCGCGCCTGCAGTTCAATGGAGACGAACACCTTCTTGCCGTTGCGTGCCGCATTGATCAGCGCATTGACCACGTGCGAATGCCTCGCCACGCGGTACAGGGTCATCTTGATCTCCTGGACTTCCGGATCGATGGCCGCCTCGCGCAACAGGCGAATTACATTGTCGAACGACTGGTAGGGGTACGTTATCAGCAGGTCCTGTTCCTGAATGATTTTGGTCATGGGTTGCCGGCCGTGGTCGAGGATCGGGTGTGGGGCCGGTTCCATCTCTTCAAACGACACGTCTTTGCGGTGATTGGGGAAACTGATGAGATCCTTCATGTTGTGGTAGCGCGCCCCGGCGATCAGCGTGTCGTATTTGGTGATTTTCATCCTGTCCTGCAGCAATTGCAGCAGCTCCATCGGCATGGTGGCATCGTGCACCAGGCGGGTGGGGCGGCCCGCCTTCCGCTGTTTGAGCACGCGCTCCATCTTGCGCACGTGGCCTTCAGAGAAATCGTTGTCGATATCCAGCTGGGCGTCACGGGAGATCTTGAATTCATAAGCGCCGATGCGTTCGTAGTCGAAGATGTAGAAGATGTCGTTCAGCGCATGCCGGATGAGGTCGTCCACGTACATGATCGCGCCGTTGGGCAGTTCCACAAAGCGCGGGTGCTCGGGCGGGATTTCGAGAATCGCATAGCGCACCGGGTCGCCCCACATCTTCACTCCGAAATAGAGGGAACCGTCCGTGAGCTGGGGAAATGGCTGCGATTTGCGGAGAATGATCGGCACGAGGCTCGGCAACACGTTTTCTCTGAAATAGTCGTCCAGCCAGGGACCGAGTTCCTGGGCGCAGTGTTCAATGTCGTGTTCATTGAGGATCCGGATCCCCTGCGATGCAAGCTCGGACGCGATATCCCCGTAGGCGGCGCGGAACCGTTCGTCCAGTTCCCGTGCTTTGTGCGCCAGGACCTCGAGGACGTCCTGCATGCCGCTGTGCCCCAGCTCGATCCGGCGCTGCACGCTGGCAACACGAACTTTGAAGAATTCGTCCATATTGGAGGAGAAGATGCCCAGAAACTTCAGACGTTCCATGGACGGATTGCGCCGGTCCTCGGCTTCCTGAAGCACCCGCTCGTTGAAGGAGAGCGTTGAGACCTCGCGAATCTGATGGACGTTTTGCATGCCTTTTCCTGTCCAGTGGGCCCACTGGAGCTACCGGGTCCCGGCTGGATGAATGCTCCGCTCTCAGGTTGCTATGATAAGCGCCACGGCAGCCCGATCCGGTTGACGGAGGACTTTATGAGACACCATTTTATTGCTGAATACAAGCCTTTACCGGCGTATGGGCTGTGGATACTGCTGGCCCTGGCCCTTACGGCAGTTCCTCTGGCCGCTGCGCAGCCGCCGGCGTCCGGCCCGCTGGTGTGTGATGCGCCGGTCTATGATTTTGGCGAACGCGACAATTTCACCCGGGTGAATCACCAGTTTCAATTGAAAAACGCGGGTTCCGAGCCGCTGAATATCGATCGCGTCCTGACCACCTGCGGATGCACCGTCGCAAATCTTAAGCAGAGAACACTCGCTCCGGGGGAATCCGTTCCCCTGGAGGTCGAAGTGTCATTTGAAGGACGCACGGGCGCGTTCGAAAAGCATCTTTTCGTCCTGTACGGCGGGAAAACCCAAAACAGGGTCCAGCTCACCATGAAGGGAATGGCGGTGCAACACCTCCGAATCACCCCGCCGACAGTCAATTTGAGCAATTCCGCGATGGACCACGCCAGCGAGAGCAGCACAACCATCGAGTCGCTGGAGGAGGCATCCGCATTCAAGGTGCGCGAGGTCAAGACAGACAGCCCGTACCTCGAGCTGACTGCCGAGACCAGCCCGGATGGACTGAAACACACCATTCATGTGCGCACCAGGCCGCCACTTCCTCTGGGCGTCTCTCCGGCTCAAATTCATGTGTTTACGGACAGCGACCAGTATCCCGTACTGGATATCCCGGTAGCGCTCCGTGCGGTCGACAAGATCGAGGTGGTGCCCAAAGAAGTCGTGGTTTATGACAAAGGGACCGGCGATGCCGACACCGCAATCCGGTTCTTGAACGTAATACCCGGCAGCGTGTCCCAATTCACGGTGACTGGAGTCGAAACACCGGGTGAAAGCATCGTCTCGGAGGTCATTCCCCGCCCGGAGAACCGCTATCTCATCAAGCTGCAGAATCTTCCCGTGGATCCGGCCTTCGAGGGCAAAGATATCGTGATTTTGACCGATATTCCCGGCCGGGAACGGGTTCCCGTGCCGCTGCGCATCAAGAAGTATCCCGCTCCACGTATCGGGCTCTCTCCCAAGCCGCCCGCGTCAAATCCCTGACGCGCCAGCCTGCGTTTAGCCCAAAGCAGCCCATTCATTCACGGAAAGGAGGCAGGACGGTTTACGGGGCGCTGTCTTTGAATACCCGCCGCACCGCTTCCAGATAGGCCATGCCGTTGCGGGCGTCCGGTTCGAGATAGCTGCCTTCGGTCCATTCGTTCCAGCAATTAATGGTGACGATGCGTTGCGATGGGGGCAGCGTATCCGCGAGCGCTTTGATCGCACGCAGTCCTTCTTCGAAGGCCTTGGGGTCGTTCTCCGAGATCGTCGCCATGAATGGGTACCCGGAGTACGTGAACTCATTGTCCAAATGGCAGCGGGGCGACGAGTCCCAGCCCATGGTCACGTTGGGATAATAGGGCACGGGATACCGCGGGGCGGCTTCGTTCCAATGCTCGACGTATTTGTCCCGTACGTACGTGTACGGCGTCTGAGGAAATTGCGGCAGCGGCACGTGGTGGATCCAGACATACGACGTGACACTGTCGAAACCCAGCAGCGTCACGAGCTCTTCGGGCTTGGACACCGCGGTC
>DAOSJS010000312.1:0-4872 GCA_035367355.1 Candidatus Hydrogenedentota bacterium | reverse complement strand
GGAGCCATTGAAAATGAAAGACTTACGGTCAGGAACGAGCCGAAAAGTGTGTGACCGAAAACGGCTGTAAAATGGCTGAAATCGGCCATATCTGGACCAGATCCGGTCACAAAAAGTCTCGAAAACTTCAAGAAAATCGCGTTTGCGAAATTAAGCCCTTGGCGCCGCTGAGGGCTCAATTTTTGTACGCCGTGCAGCAGCGTGCGCCACGGGGCGGCGAGGCGTTCGTGACCGGGGGGAACGTCGAGCAGGCCCCGGCGAGAGTTTCGGCCACCACTTCATTCCGGAAAACAAGGGCTGGAGGCTGCTCACCGGTGGTAAATTCCTTTGCTGCAGGGAGCTGGAATCTTCGCTATCATGGAAAACGGCGCGGAGAACGCTTCTGGAGTATGATCCAAGCAGTGGAGTGAAATCGAGATTATGGGTCGTGTCAGAAGAAACGGGAACCTTGCGGTGGTCCGGCCGAGCGTCAAGGATGTGGCCCGGCTGGTCGGCATGTCGGAAACCACCGTCTTTCGCGCATTGCGGGATGACCCGAAGGTCAAGCCGCAGACCATCGCTCGGGTCAAGAAGGCCGCCGAACAGATTCGCTATCGCCCCAGCCTGGTGGCCCGGACCATGTGCACCCGGCGTTCCTACACGATTGGAGTCATGCTGCCGCGCCTGGAAGGCTTCTTCTCCCAGACGCTGGTGGGCATTTCGGATTGCGCCAACCAGAACGGCTACCAGGTCATCATCTACAGTCTTGAAAATTCACCCCTTGAGAAGGAGCGGGAGTTCACCCATCAACTTATTGAACGGATGGTGGATGGGGTCATCATTGCTCCCAAGCTTTTTCCCAAAGGCCAGCGCTCGCACCTGGAGGAATTGCAGGAGCGCTCGATCCCGTTCGTGATCATCGATCGGGAACTGGAGGATTTCGAAGCCAATTTTATCACGTGCGACGATCGCAAAGGGGCCATGGCCGCGGTGGAGCACCTGATCGGCCTGGGGCATCGCAGAATCGCGCACATCGCCGGCCCGCAACAGTACTCGACCTCGCGCAATCGCCTGCAAGGCTACCGGGATGCCTTGGAAAGGCATCAGATTCCTTTTGATCCGAGGTATCTTCACGTCGTCAATGGATTCGACCAGGATCTGATGGCCAGCGAAGGGTATGCGATCACCAAACGGTTGATGCAACTTGATTTACCACCGACGGGCATTTTCTGCATTGCCGACATGGCCGTGCCTGGCGTCTACCGCGCCCTGGAGGAACACCAGATCAAGGTTCCGGATCAGGTTTCGGTGATGGGCTATACCGATTTCGATTATGCCAAACTGTTGCATATTCCCCTGACGACCGTCCGCCAGCCTTCCTATCAGTTGGGTTATACCGCCATGAAGGTACTCCTCGAAGTCATCGCCGATCCGGGGAAGAAGCACATGCAAACCATCTACCTGCGCACGGAACTGGTCGTTCGGGAATCGACCGGGCCGTGTCGCGACACAGGCGCCAGCACGCAGACGCGGCAGGAGGTACTGGCGCGGAGCCGCTACGAGTAGAGGCGGTCCGTCCGGCGTCCGGCCCGCCGTGCAAGGCAATCAATGATTAGCGTTATTCAAAGCATGCTCGCCGCCCGGGCGTAAGCCTTACGATGAAACCGGGTGAAGAATCGAAAAAAATTGCTTGACACGTTCCGGAACCGGGACTAGACTCCGCGAATGATGAACGATGGTCATTTCTTTGTCGTCGCGGCCGCTTCGCCAAATTTTTTTGCTCTGGATTGACCACCGATTGCCATTCTGGAGAACCGGCATTTCATGCGATTACATGGTGTTGTTGTTCCGATTGTGACGCCGTTGACGGCGCATGACGAGGTGGACCGCGACGGGCTCCAGCGA
Source organism: Candidatus Hydrogenedentota bacterium (assembly GCA_035367355.1). Taxonomy (GTDB): domain Bacteria; phylum Hydrogenedentota; class Hydrogenedentia; order Hydrogenedentales; family SLHB01; genus UBA2224. Next base: position 2,988 of record DAOSJS010000312.1, on the reverse strand, counting down.
CTCCTCCAGCGGCTGATCGGCACGGGCGTTCATGGAATTTTTGTCGCGGGCACGACCGGCGAGGTGCTGGCCCTCAAGCGTCGGACACGGCTTGACGCCATCGCAGCCGTGTGCGATGCGGTTGGCGGCCGGATTGCGGTTGTTGCCGGCGTCGTCTCCAATTGTCTGCAGGAGATCCTCGACTACAGTGAAGCCGCAGCGGACTCCGGCGCCGGGTATCTTGCGCTTCAGCCCCCGCCTTATTTTCCTTTGGATAACGGACACATCGCCAAATTTTACGAACAGGTCGCGGAACGGGCGCCCCTGCCCCTGGTGCTATACAATCTGCCCCAGATGACGAACAACCGCATTTCGACCGAGAACGTCCTCAAGCTGGCGGCGGATCCGCGAATCGCCGGCATCAAGGACAGTTCCGGGGACCTGGCCTATTTCAAGGCGGTGGTTGAGCATCGCACGCGCCCCGATTTCAGGGTGTTCATGGGTGACGAGGCGCTTTGTCTGGAAGGGCTGAGGATGGGGGCGGATGGGATCGTGCCGAGTCTGGCCAACGTCCATCCCGAACTGTGTTGTGCCTGTTACGAGGCATGCCGCCAGGGCGACTGGGCCGCCGCCCAGGCGCGGCAGCAGGAGATTCTGGATCTCATTACCCCGCTCAGGTCAACCGGCAGCTGGTTGTGCATGCTCAAGTGGATCAAAGGGCAGTTGCAGGAGCAAGGCGTGTGCGAAGCGCACGTCTCGAGCATTTTTGCCGAAGCACCAAGCGGTATCAGACGCCTGAATGCCGTGGGTTGAAGATCGGCTTGAACCAATCCCACATCAAAGGAGGTATTCGCCAATCGCACAAGATTAAAGCTGAGAGAGGTCCGATGCCTCGGGGCAATGATGCTAGACAAAAGGAAGAAATGTGAGGATTAGCGAATGATGAAGAAAATAGTGAATGTCATGTTCGCCGTGGCCTCCATCCTGCTGGTGTGTAACGGATGGACTTACGAAGTGTCTCAAAGCTTCGAAACGCCGGGTCAGGGGCTGGGCTTCGTCACCAACATTGACGACAGCGTGAACAATCTTTCCCGCTATATCGAATTCCCGACGACCTATGACGCAGGGACGTCAAGGCCCTTGTTCATTGGCAATGCCGCGATGTACGACTACATCGCCATTTATCCAATGCATTCCAATGCATCGATCACATCACCGACGCTCTTCAACGACGGCGATGGAACGCTGGCGTCGGTCACCAACATCGATGGTGCAAACTTCGTCGTGGCCGAGGACTCGCGAATGAACCGTTATGCTTCGAGCCTCGACCCGAATGCCGATGACTTCCTGTTGATGGCGTTCGAGGAATTGCATATTACGGGCGCAACCGAGGTGCAGGTGACAATTGCTGCGGCCGCGCCGCGTTACGGCCAGCGCACCTATGCCAATATGCCGATCGAAGCCTCGCCCTTTAATCCACCACAGCACGACGTCACCGACCTGAGCGTCTGGGTCAGTGTCGATGGTGGAACGCCGGAGGTGATCGGGCAATTCCGCGGTGATGAGGCCGAGGATTTCACGACGGAAATGGCGCTGGACGCCGACTTTGACGAAGTGGGCGAAGGCACCACCTTGACCAAGGCATTCCAGGACTTCACCTTCACGAAAGCCGTTTCGGGCGACTCACTGCAGGTGCTGGTTCGCCTGTGCAGCCGTCAAAACGATGAAGAGATCGCCTTTGACAACGTCCGCGTGAATGTGATCGGAGCCGTCTTTCCCAATGCCGCGACGAACTGGGAGATGTTCAGATAGCGGCTCGGAGCGCCAAGGCTAAGGGACTCGAACTGCAACATCGAGTCCCTTGGAAGTGCCTGAACATCACGTTGCCTTATCTATCTTTTTGAATCAGGGAGGCAGGGAGATGAGTAAAGGATGGAATCAGTGCTTTCTCGGCGTGATCATGACGCTCGTGCTGGCGACTTCGGCCTTTGCGGTCGGTTTTGACGTATCCCAGAGTTTCGAAGCCGAAGGGGACGGTTGGGGCTTTACAAACAACATTGTGGACGACGGGCTCTACCGGTTCGTCGAATTTGATGGAACGTTATTTCGCGGCGCCGGGACGCAACGCGACTACGTTGGCATCTGGCCCCTGCACACCGATACAAATATTACGTCGCCCGTTCTTTTCACGGACGAAGATGGCACCTTGGCCACAGTGTTGGGTATCGATGGCACCAACTGCATTTCCGTGGAGGACTCGCGGGCATTCCCCGTGGACGAGGACGGCAATGTCGTTGACTACCTGGCGATGAACTTCGATCCCCTGAGCATTGTGCAAGTCGAAGAAGTCCAGGTCACCCTGTCCGTCGCCGCTCCACGGGGGGCCGGTTACTCCAATGGGACAAATGACGCTTCCGAACTGAGTGTGCGGCTGATTGTCGATGGCGGCGAGCCGGTCGTGTTGGGCCAGTTCCGCGGCACGGCGGCCGGCTACAACAAGGAACTGGCGCTCGACGAAGATTTCGACGGGCTGGGCGAGGGCACGGTCCTGACGGCCCAAATGCAAGATTTCACGTTTACGGCGCCCGTTTCGGGTTACTCGATGGTCGTTCAGATTCGGGTCGAAAGCCGACAGAACAACCAGGAGATCTGTTTCGACAACGTACGGATCAAATCGACGAGCCACGCCGAGGGGTTCTCGGTGTCCCAAAGCTTTGAAACTGATGAACCCGGACTGGCCTTCAGCAACAACATCCTTGACGACGGGCTGTATCTCTTTGCGCCGTTCAGCAACGCGCTCTTCCGCGGCTACGGCGGCCCGCGCGACTTTGCGGTCATCTGGCCGCTCCATGCCGACACCAGTTTGACCTCGCCGGCTCTGTTGACTGATGACGGCCCCCTGGCTGCATTGACCAATATCGACGGGATCAATTGCGTCGCGGTTGAAGATTCGCGCGGGTTCTGCACCGATGAGCAGGGCGACCCGTGCGACTATATGACGATCAATTT
>DAOSJS010000311.1:0-4909 GCA_035367355.1 Candidatus Hydrogenedentota bacterium | reverse complement strand
CCCGTGTTGAACATGGCCATAAACATACAGGGCAGCAGCGCCACGACCACCGTGATCATGATGCGCTTGAGGTCGGCGCCGTCCCGCACATGCGAAGCGGTCCGGGTCACCTTGCCCAGCGAATACAGAAAGGTGTCGCCCGCTTCCCACAAAGGGTACAACGCTTCGAGTTTGCCGCCCTTCTCAAAGTGCCTGGCCTGTTTGTCCAGGATGTTCCGTAAGGCTTTCATTACCCTTCCTTCTCAATCATGTCGAGGTTCTCACGGAGAATCGGGCCGTATTCATATTTCGAGGGACACACAAAGGTGCACAGCGCCAGATCTTCCTCGTCCAGTTCGAGGCAGCCGAGTTTTTCGGCTTCCTCGAGATCGTGCACGATAAGCGATCGCAACAGATACGTGGGATGAATGTCCATCGGCATTACCCGTTCATACATGCCCATGGGCACCATGGCGCGCTCCGCTCCGTTTGTATTGGTCGTGAAGGCGAACCGCTTGCCCGGCGTCAACCGGGAAAGAAACAGGTTGAGCATCGAAAACGTATCCGAACCCGGCATCATCCAACCCAGGAACGGGCGGTGGCGGCCTTCTTCCACCACGCTGATCTGGTGGTGGCGCAGGCCCAGATAGCCGTGTATGTCGCCCTCGGCCTGGCGGCCCGAAAGCACCGAGCCCGAGATGACCCGCGCCTCGCCTTCGCGCAATTCATTCGCGACCAGGCCGTCCGTCGCGGCGCCCACGCGCGTCTGCAACAGGCGCGGGTTCTTTGCCATGGGGCCGGCCAGCGCGATCACCCGTTCCACATCCAGCTTGCCGGTCGTGAACAAGCGCCCTATCGAGACCACGCTCTGATAGTCGATGTACCACACCGTCTTCCCCCGGTGAACGGGGTCCAGCAGATGAATGTGCACGCCCGGCAGTCCGGCGGGATGAGGCCCCTCAAATTCCTCGATTTGCAGCTCCGCGTTCGCGGGAACCGGGATCGTGTCGCCGGGCCGCTGGCACAGGTACGTGACGCCTTCGGTGAGGCGCGTTACAACCTCCAGCCCGGTTCCAAAGTCCTGTTCGCGCCCCTGCAGCACTTTTTCGACCGAGGGGGCCAGCGGATTCGTATCGATCGCGGTGACAAAAATCGAGTGAGGCACTGCGTCCACCGCGGGGACTTTGCCAAAAGGCCGCGTGCGAAGCACCGTCCACAACCCCGATTCCACCAGCAGCTCCACGAGTTCCTCGCGTTTCAGCGTGGCCGGGGCTTTGCCCTGGTATGCGGCGAAAACCACGTGATCGTCATCGGTCAACGCGCCGCTGCGTTCGTGCTCATTCAGCTCGATGACGACGGATTGAAGGGCGCGGCGCTCGCCCCGGTGGATGCCGGCGATTTGGCCCGCTCCGGGCGCCGTATACCGTACGCCGGGCGTCTTCTTGTCTTCGAAAAGCAATTGCCCGCGCTTGACCGCATCACCCTCCTGCACGAACATGGTGGGCCGCATCCCCGGATAATCCGCGGCGACAAGGGCGACGCGGACGGGCTGGGCCGCAGGAGTGATTTCTTGCCTGGGTTCGCCGGTAATGGGAAGGTTCAGGCCCTTTTTGATTCTGTGTACCGCCATGTGTTCGACCATTCCTTGTGAGTCATGCCTGCGCCGGGACGCTGTCGTGAAATGCGTCACGAATACAAACGCCGTACAAACCGCACCTCTACGGCATCAGGCTGGAATCAGGCTTTACGACACATTAAGCCCCGCGATTTTGCCACAGCTGGCACCCGGATTACAATAGGCCGAATCGCGCACCGGCGTCCTGGTGCCGGTTGCGATTTACGCGCGATAACGCTACCCTATACCCAACCCGGAATTGCGGGTAGTGACTGTTGGCCTGTCCGAAGCCGCCAGCAGAGGAATACGCAGAAGAGAACGTCGCGGGGAGCCTGATTCCTTTGGCCAAACGACTCGATTTTGAAAACGCCCTGTTGAATGATATCCGCAAAAAACGACGGAAACGGCCCACCGTCAAGTTGCGCTGGGTGTTGGCCCTGTTCGCGGTAGGCATTGCGCTGGCCGCCAGCGCCTCCGCCCTGCTCACCCTGTTCGGCGGCAACAGCCACGCGCCGCTGGCCGAGACCGCTGCGGGATTTGCGGCACGCATCGCCACCGAACAGATGGATGCGGCCGTAGAATACTGCGCGGAAGGCGCCATGGGCAGCCAGCTGGTCGCCTCGGAGCGGGCCCGCCTTTATCTCCCCGGCGCGGCGGCCGCCTTCCTGCCTGACCCCAACGCGCGGGCAAACCGGATGGCTCTGCTCACCCGGATCCACGACGACCTGGCGCGCGCGGGACTGGACTGGCAGAACGCCCAGATGCTCGCGTTCGGCGGCGTCCTCGCGAAGGTGTCCGATCCGGCCCGCATGCAGAGCGCAGCCTCCGTAGCGGTCGGTAACGTCTACCTCGACGACGGACACGGGGTCTATACCATCGAAATGTCGTTCATGAATTGCCTCGGCTCGTATGTGATCACCGACATCTGGCAGTGGGGCGCCCTCGAGGTCGTGCCCGAAGCCCTCAAGGCTCATTCCCGCGCGCTGTTTGAGACCTTCCGGAAGGAGCCGGCCACCGACAGCGCCGTCGTCAAGGCGCCCGAACACGTGTTCATTAAACGCTAACGGGGGCTTTATGGGCGCATCCCGGTTGAGGAGCCTTTCGTGCCAAAAGAGAGCATGACGCCCCGTGAGCGCTGGCTGGCCGTCCTCTCGCGCCGTGAGCCCGACCGTGTGCCGATGGACATCTGGCTCACTCCAGAAGCCTGCGACTTGCTATGCAGCCATCTGGGCTGCGATGTTGAGACGGCCCTGGAACGGCTTCATATCGATACGCCGCTCACGGTGGCAGGCCAGTATGTGGGGCCCACCCCGCCCGAAGGGCAGGACATCTGGGGTTTAGTGCGGCGCCACATCGATTATGGCACGGGAGCCTATGATGAAGTCGTCAACGCGCCGCTCGCACAATTCACCTCCGTGGAGGAAATCGAGGCAAATTATGTCTGGCCCAGCCCCGACTGGTGGGACTACGCCCAGGTGCCCGCGCTCCTGCGCGGAAATGAGCACCGCCCCATCCGCGGCGGCGGTTCGGAACCGTTCCTGCTCTACAAACAGCTCCGTGGAGAAGAACAGGCCTTCCTCGATCTGCTCATGTACCCGGACATCGTTCATTATTGCCTCGACAAGCTTTTCGAGCTGGCGTACCAGGACACCCTGCGGCTTTTCGAGACCATCCCGGGGCAGATCATGATCACCTACATCGCCGAAGACCTCGGCGGCCAAACGGGCCTTCTCATGGCCAGGGAACACATGCACGAATTTCTGTTTCCCCGCATGAAACGCATGATGGACCTGACGCGCCAGCACGGCTCGTTCGTGTTTACCCACAGCGATGGCGCCGTGCGCGACATCATCCCCGATTTCATCGCCCTGGGCACTCAGGTGCTCAACCCCATTCAATGGGTCTGTCCCGGTATGGACCGGGCCGGTCTCAAGCGGGATTTCGGCGCCGCCCTGGTGTTCCATGGCGGCGTCGATAACCAGCATGTGCTCCCCTTCGGCTCCGTGGACGATGTCCGCGAAGAGGTCCGTGAGAATTACCGTACGCTGGGCGCGGGCGGCGGCTACATCCTGTGCCCGTGCCACAACATCCAGGCCGTGTCGCCCCCTGAGAATGTTGTCGCTCTCTACGAAACCGGCTATGAGGAAGGTTGGCTGTAAGACTCACGCAGGGCGACAGCAGGATTTCCACACTCCAACGCGACAGCGCTGCCGTGCTGAAAACGGCGGCCGGCACAAATCCCCGCCTTCTTGCGAAAAGTAAATGCAAATTCTCAAGACGAACTCACATTCAAGTGCTGAGTGCACGCAACGCGATTTTTCGTTTCTGGAGGAAGATTTCATTGGATGTTCGGTGTCCGAGGTATTATTTGGCCGGTTGTGTATCTCATCGACTATCTCCTGAAGTTTTTCTAATGCAGGGGCAGACCCCTGTGCCTGCCCATCCGGATTATATGGGCAACCCCTACGCGCTGCGGAAATCAGTCCCCGTGTGATCGCCCAGCCGGATAGCCCACGCGTTGCGATGGGATGCTGTGAGCTGCAAGCCATACCCCAAAATCCAACCTGCAAGACTCCACCCCCAAATCGGCTACCGCCGATTCACCCCCGCCAGCGTGGGACAGGTACCCTGGGTGCGCCGACGTCCTCGTCGGCACACGGCTCAGCCCCGTCCGCGAGGGACAAGTACCCTGGGTGCGCCGACGTCCTCGTCGGCACACGGCTCAGCCCCGCCCGCAGGGGACATAAGAACCCAAATCGGCACATCGACTATCTCCTGGAGTCTTTCTAATGTAGGGGCAGACCCCCGTGGCTGCGTTCCGGATTGTACGAGCCTGCGCTGTTCGACGAAAAACCCGATCTTTGTGCGCTCCATTGAGGTGCGATGGAGGTAAGGCATCGGGATTCCTTTCGCGCTTGGTTTTCGGTTGACACCTCCAAGAATATCGAATGGCTCCCGATGTCTTCTTCCTTGACTGCTCCTGACGTGAGACTCACCTCCAGAAAAAACAAAACCTGAAAATCGTGCACTTAGTATTAGAATGGGCCGAGCCCCTTTAATGGGCGCCGTTCAGCAGCCAGCCCATTTCATCAGGCGGAATCAGGTATCCCTCTCCCCTGCGGCTCCACCGCCCGCATCTCCACAGCTGACCGAGGCCAGCAGGGTCTCCGGCAGATGGGCGGCGCGCACCAGTGTGAGCGCGGCCCGGTGCCCCCGCACGGGCGCCAGGAACGCTTCCCCTCGCATGCCTGAAGCCATGAGATGCGCGCGAAACGCGTCCAGATAGAGCGGGCACTGCTCAAATACCCCCCCATT
>DAOSJS010000310.1:0-4914 GCA_035367355.1 Candidatus Hydrogenedentota bacterium | reverse complement strand
GACTCGGCATAATCCGGCCCGAAAACGGCGGCCGCGCGGCCGGTGACAAGCCGGTAAGCCCGCATGATGGTCTCCAGGCGGTCTTCCGCCTGGGCATAACCAAACGCGAACGCCAGAGCGTGCGGATTCTCAGCATAGACATGAGGCACGCCCCAGTTGTCGCGGTAGATGGTGGCCTCGGTCCACAACTGGCTGGGCGCCTGCCCCAGGGCGGCCCTGGCAAGCAGCAGCATGGCGACGCAAATATGTACCCGTCTGTTCATAGATGCACACAGTGTACACCAGAACCGCGGTCCCTAAAAAATCGCCCGCGCCTGCGGTGCAATGAGCCTTGCTGCCCAACCCGGTACCACGTCAGACTTCGTCCAAAGATAGAGAGAAGGCCCTGGATCTTCAGCCGGCAGCGCCTGGCCTGGCCGCAATCCCGGCAATGAAAAAACCAGCCAGAATGACCAGAGGCAGGGCCGCTGCGATGCCTGCGCCGAGCCGGCTGTTGCGGGTCATGCGCTCCCAGGGCAGCAGACTCAGCCCGACGCCGGCACCTACGCTCGCCAGCAGCGATGTGATGCCGATCCACTGAAAACTGATGGGCGTGGCGCCGGTGAGGTCCCAGAACGCGATGACGACCGCGACCACGAATCCATACGCGGCGGCGTACATGGCGCAGAAGGTGTTGGCTCGTTTAACAAACAAGGCCAGAAAGAAAAGACTGAACAGGGGCGAGACAAGAAGGTTGCTGGTCTTTTGCGTAACTTCAAACAGGTTGCCCCGGACATTTTCAATGACCAGGGCCAAGAGAATAATGATGACGCCGATCACCGCCGATACCGCCATCCCCTGCCGGACCTTGCCTCTTTCATCCAACTCTTTCCGAAAGAGCAGCGGCAGGAAATCGGTGTTGAAAACCGTGGCCGACGCGTTGAGCCCCGAAGAGAGCGACGACATGGCCGCGGCCAGCATGCCTGCAATGACCAGTCCAGCCATACCGTATTTCATGAAATTAACCACGAAAAGCGGGAAAAGGTAATCGGCACTCTTTTCGTCCGCCAGCGCGGACATGAGCAGGCCGGGATAATGCGTGCGGAAGAATCCCAGCAGCGCGAAACCCAGGGAAATGAGGGTGACGTTGACGCAGACGTCAGCGATGTTATTGACCAGAAATGCCCGGCGCGCAGATTTGGCATCGCGGGTGGCGAGATAGCGTTGGATGGCCATCTGGTCGGAGCCGGCCGTGCAGACCCACCAGACCGTCGTCGCGATGAGACTCCCGACCATGGTCACGCGCGTGGTGGGATCGAGGCTGAACACGGGCTGGGTATCCCAGGTGTCGGACCATTGTGTCGGGAACCAGCCGAATCCGCCCATTTTCAAGGTGATGATAATGACGCAGATGGCGGCCGCCAGGAGCAGGAGCAGGCTCTGAATCGCGTCAGTCACCACCACCGCCTGCAGACCGCCCATGGACGAATAGATCACGGTGATGGCCCCCATGATCACGATAGCCGGGGCCAATGCGCCGAGCGGGAGGCCCATGGCGGTCACAACCGCACGCGACGCCGTGTAGACCACGAGTCCCATCCAAATGAACCGGATCAGCAGAAAGATGCCCGACCCCATCAGGCGCGAAGGCAGCCCGAGGCGTTTTTCAAGCAGTTCGTACGCGCTGGTGATGGGTTGCTTCATGATGTAGGGGATCAACAGATAGCCGACAATCAGGTAGATGACCGGCAACGCGGCCAGATACATGAGATACGCGATCGGACCGTGCGCCATCACTTCCCCGGGCTCGGCGAGATACGAGATCGTGCTGATCATGGCCGCAAGCAGCGACAGGCCCACAATCGAAGGGCGCATCCGGCGCCCGCCCAGGTAAAAATCTTCGGAGGTCTCGATCTTCCGGGCATAGTACACGCCGATCGCCAGCATGGCGGCGGCGTAGAGGGCGATGACCCCCCAGTCCAGGATGCCCAGCCCGCCCGTAAGTTCCGGGGGCAGCTCCGAACTCGCTTCCCCGGCACAGGCCGCGGATGAAAGCAGACCGAGAGTGCCGAAACACAGAATGCGTCGTGTCAGGTCTGTCATGGGACCGGCCTTTCGTCGTTTCCCCCAAGCGTGCCCGGCGATTATACCCACTGGAGACTGGTTGAGCGAACCCGCAGGAGAGCGCGGGATCTGGAAATGAAAAACGGCGGCGCGACCTCTCGATCGCGCCGCCGTTTTGAAAGGTCCGCGGAAAATTACCGCATTTCCAGCGGGGGATTGGGCTTGGTCACGGGCACCGGAATGTTCATCGGGACAGGCAGCACCGTGTCCCAGCTCAGGTTATCAGGCACCCATTTTTCGTCCATGGCCAGCGCGTCTTCCCAGGTGATGGCTCGCCCGGTGTACGCGGAATCGCGGCCCATCATCGCGGTGAGCGTGGTGTCGGCGATGCGTTCGCCGTCGTGCCAGTAGGGCCCGGACTGACGGATGCTGTTGACGAGATTGATCTGCTCCTGGATCGAATCGTTGACGCCTTCTTCACCCATATCGAGGCCGTTGCTGAAACCGTTGGTGCCGACGATGTTGATGCCGCCGCGGCCGTCCACATTGTCCCAGTGCCTGCTGTAATGGGCGACATGGGCTTCCTGGCCCTTGCTGTTGACGTAGATGTAGTCGCAGGAGAAATGGTCGTACATGTCGCCGTACAGCTCAATCCGCGGCTTCCAGGCGCGGCCGCCGGATGAGAACACCGATTTCGGCGGGCCGTTGAACACCCAGTTGCACAGGTCGATCCCGTGAATCGCCTGCTCAACGATGTTGTCGCCGCAGGTCCAGCGGTAGTTGTACCAGTTGCGAAGCTGATACTCGAGGTCGCTCCATCCCTCGTTGCGTTTCACTGAAAACGGCAGACCGCCGCAGTAGTAGCTCTGCATACCCACGATATCGCCAATGGCGCCGGCGTGGATTTTCTCCAGGGTCTGGATACGCACCTGATCGTGGCGGAACTGGGTGCCGGCGACCATCGAGAGGCCTTTCGCCTTGTGGGCGGCCATGGCCCGGCGGAAAACCTGCAGCCCGTGGGTATCGGTCGCTACAGGCTTCTCGGCGAAAATGTGCTTGCCCGCTTCAACGGCCGCTTCGAGATGTTTGGGCCGGATGAAGGGGGTGCTGGTCTCCATGATGATGTCGATGTCTGTGTTGAGGATGTGCTGGTAGGCATCCCAACCCACGAAGCAATTTTTGTCCTCCACCTTGACCTTGCTGCTGATGTTGGGGTCATTGTGTTCCACCAACTGCTTTCTGCGGTCTTCGAGGTGATCTTCGAAGATATCGCCCATGGCGACAAGCTCAACGCCTTCGTTGCCCGCCAGCAGGTTCATGGCGTCCTGCGTACCGCGCCCGCCGCAGCCCAACAACCCCACTTTGAGGGTCCTTCCGGCCGCCGACGCACTCTTCGCTCCCAGAACGGCAAATGTGCCCGCTGCCGTAACTTTGGCGAAATCGCGCCGGGTAACACTGTGTTTCGATGCGTCTTTCATTGATACTCTCCTAATCGGTCCTGATGCGTATCCCCTTCAGGAGGACCGGATCCCACCACGATCCGAAGCCCGCCTTCCATGGTTTCAACAATCGAATTCACACCATATCACACCACCCCGGTAACGCGCGAATCCACGCACAAGCGCAACAGGAACCCTCGAAGGTTGCCCGGATCCTCGAGTCTAAGCTGTGGGGAATTCAGACTTGGGGAGCGCAGATCGCCACTCGCGGTGAGATTACGTATGCCTTGCGCCGTCGCTTCTATCGTGCGAAGATTGCAAAGAGAACACAAAAAGAAGCTGGCACGGCGTCAGACCAAATGGAGGAATCTCGCATGACGCATGGAACAGGATCGGGTATCGCATTGCTGATTGCGGGTGTGCTTGTGGTGACGGCGGGGATGGCCTGGGCGGCGAATGAAGACCTGGGCAACGGATTCCGCCACCACGGCGTTGCTACCCCGGTGAGCACTCATCGGGGGACGGTTGCAACGGTAGACGGCAACGGAAACAACGTCGTCCTGGCATGGTTGTTCGACCACCGCGGGTGCTATGCGCTACTGGAGATCCAGGCGGCAACGGGCGCGGCCCGGGAGATCCCCGTGCCGTTCCCGCCGGGCGGAGATTGCCCGTTCGCATCAATCCTGTCCTCAAAGAACCGGTTCTACACGCATTTCAACAGTTATTTCACCGAATATGATGCGGTCAAGGGCGAATTCACCTTTTTCAGCCCCACTGCGCCGCAGATGGCCATGAGCATGACCGAAGACGATTCCGGCGTGATCTGGTCGGCGACGTATCCCAAGAGTGGCGTCGTTTCGTTTAATCCCGACACGCGCGAGTTCAAAGACTACGGTCACGTCTATGCTCAAAACTGGGCCCAGTACCAGCGATCCGTCGCAGCGGACGATAACGGCTGGATCTATTTTGGCGTGGGGAATACCGCGAGCCAGATCATCATTTTTGATCCCACAACGGGAACGGCTACGCCCATTGTGCCGGAAGAGCAGCGTGTTCTTGGAACCGGCATGGTACAGCGCGATGTGAACGGCAAAGTCTATGGCCGGTCGGGCAGCCAGTGGTATGAGCTGCACCAGGGTCAAGCCACTGAGATCGAAGCACCCTCCATTACGCCCAAACCGATCATTACGAGCCACCAGGGCCTGTTCCACAATACTTTTCCCGACGGCAAAATCCTTCAGACCTGCGATCTGACCGAGCGAATTCTCGAGGTCAAGGATCCCGCGACCGGCGACGTGGCGCGGTTTTCGTTCGATTACAGCAGCGAGGGTGCGCACATCATGGCCCTGGCAGCCGCTTCGGATGGCACCATTTGCGGCGGCACCGCGTTTCCAATGCGCTTCTTCAGTTACGCTCCCAAGACCGACGAATG
>DAOSJS010000309.1:0-4924 GCA_035367355.1 Candidatus Hydrogenedentota bacterium | reverse complement strand
CATTTAACGGGCTCCCCGGGAACTCTTCCACGGCCTCCTTGAGGTAGGCAAGGCCCTTCTGGCTGTCTCCTCCGCGCTCTTCGAGCCGCGCGAGAAGAAGCAGGGCCTGGGGGGAAATGGCGTCGTTTCGCGTTTTTTCTGCAATCGGAAGGAGGATGCTGCGCGCCTCATCAAGGTTGCCGGCCTGAATCGCTTCTTCCGCGCGCGCAAGTTCGGAGGGCGCCGCCGCTTCCAGGGCGCCGCCGACATATTCGTCCTTGAACCAGCGCGCGACGCGATGCACGCCGAATGCAATAACCACAACCAGGCAGATACCCAGGATGATTTTGGTCAGACTGACATCGTCTTTACGTTTCTTAAGACCCATGCTTTTCCCTGTGTTCCTTATGTTTTCTCATGCCATGCATTGCCGGGGCCCGCACGCGGCGGGCGCACCTGCATCAGATGCGCGACGACGAGACCCGCGACAGATCCAGCAACATTTCCGTCACCGACTGGTACCGCCGTTCCGGGCGGCGGCGCAAGGCTTTCAGGATGATTTGGTCCATTTGCCGCGGGATTTCGGGATTGTATTTGGAGGGCGGTTCAAACTTGTACTTGCTGCTCCGAATCTGCCGCATGATTTCGCGCGAATCCTGACCGTCGCAGGGATGCCTCCCCGCGAACAGCTCGTACAGTGTGATGCCGAGAGAAAAGATATCGGATCGGGCATCGAGCTTCTCTTTCGAAAGCTGCTCAGGCGACATGTACCGGCGCGTCCCGCCGCCTTCCTTCATCCAGCGGGTCCGCCAGCTCGCATTGGATTTGGACAAGCCGAAGTCCACGATCTTCACTTTGCGCATGTCGCGGGAGAAGAGGAAGTTCTCGGGTTTGATGTCGCGGTGGACAATACCGTGCTGGTGCAGGAAATCCAGGCCGTGGCACAAGCGGATGGTCAGGTCGACCATCTGATTCATGCTCAGGTCGCGATCCTTGATGTGTTTGCGAAGGTTGTGGCCATCGACCAACTCCATGACGAGGCAGCGCCGGATATTTCCGTTGGCATCTTCCTGTTCGACGATTTCCTTGTGCATGCGGATGATGGACGGGTGCTCGAGCGAGGCTGCAATCAAGACTTCGCGGCCGAGGTAGTCCTGCTTGCGCCGTTTTTTGTCCAGGTCGTAGCGCCTGTCCAGGACCTTGATGGCGACCTGTTGGTCGCGTTTTCGGTCCAGGGCCTTATACACGGTCCCCATGCCGCCGCTGCCGATGGGCGCGATAATCTCGTACGGGCCGACGTGGGTCAGTTCGAGTGTGGAAAGGGAAGGTTGTTCATCACTAAACTCCCCTTTTTCGTCCAGTTCCTGCGGCGCGTCTTTCTTTCGTGCAAACAGTCTCATCATGAGCAAGCTGATTCTATCGGTTTTGCCCCAGTTATTGCCACTGCCGCCTCCAGTATACAACGGATGGTGTCAGAAGTGGCATAAAAAGTTGCTTTGATTATGCAGCATTCGGCCTAGGGTTTCCACTCCGCCCGGCCAGCGGGGATCGGAACTTGATTCAAGATGTCGTGCAGTACCGTGTAGGCGGTGACTCGGCGTAAACGGCTTTCCGGATTGAGGATGAGGCGGTGTTCCATGACAGGATGAGCGAGGACTTTTATGTCGTCGGGAATGACGTAGCCGCGCCCTTCGAGGGCGGCCAGCGCCTGGCCGGCCCGGAACAGGGCCATGGACGCCCGCGGGCTGGCGCCCAGAGAGAGATGAGCGGATTGCCGGGTGGCTGCAACGATCCGCAGAAGGTAATCGCGCACTTTTTCGTGCACAAAGACTTCGCGCACACCGCGCTGCATACGGGCGATCGTGACCGGGTCGGCGACAGGCCGCAGGGCCTCCAGGGGGTGCTTGAGGCGGGTTTCTTCAAGCATTTTAGCTTCAACGATGAGGCTGGGGTAGCCCATGGAGAGTTTGAGCATGAAGCGGTCGAGCTGGGCTTCCGGGAGCGGGAATGTTCCTTCATGCTCGACGGGATTCTGTGTGGCAAATACGATAAAAGGCTCGGCCATCTTGTAGGTTTGGCCGTCCACAGACACCTGGCTCTCCGCCATGGCCTCCAACAATGCCGATTGCGTTCGCGGGGTGGCACGGTTGATTTCGTCAGCCACGAGCATCTGGGAGAAGATGGGGCCCGGCCGGAATTCGAATTCGCGGGTCTGGGGATTGAAGATCGAGACACCCGTGACATCTGACGGCAGAAGGTCGGGAGTGCACTGGATCCGCCGGAATGAGCAGCCGCAGGCAATGGCCAGGCTGCGGACGAGGACGGTCTTGGCCACGCCCGGCACGTCTTCGAGCAGGACGTGCCCGCCGGCAAGGACGGCCGCCAGGGCAGTCTTGACGACGTCCGTCTTGCCGAAAACGACGGTCTCGGTAGTGGCTACAATACTTTTAACGACGTCTCTGAATTCCCCCATGACGGTTCCTCATTCCTTTGCGGATGCTCCGGGCGCCTCCACGGTGACCGAATGGCCCGCAAGCGTCCGGTTGCTCATGGCGCGGCTTTCGAAACCTGGCGTTCTTCGGTTCGATCGGTTGCGGGAGGCGGCTCGATGGAAAGCGCAGAGATCTCGGCTCGCTGGACTGGATCGAGCGAAATATCCAGGCACCCGAGGGTTTCGTCAAGTTGTTCGAGGTTGCGCGCGCCGATGATGGCGGACGTGACTGCCGGATGGGTCATGACCCAGGCCACAGCCAGTGCTGCCGGCGGCCACCCGCGCTCCCCGGCGTAGTCCACAAAGCGGCTGGCGCTCTCTGCGTAGGCGGGGTCGGCATAGCGGTCCTTATACATCGAATTCTCATCCAGCCGGCCGGTCCCGCCGCGGCGGTACTTCCCGGTCAGCAGGCCCGCGGCGAGGGGGTTGTAGGGGCATACGGCCAGGCGTTCGGAGACGGCCATGGGCAGGATTTCGACTTCGGCCTGCCGTTTCACGAGGTTGTACATGGGCTGGATGCAGGTAATGGGAGCCCATCCACCCGCCCGGGACGCCGCGATGGCCTTCATGGCCTGCCAGGCCGAAAAATTGGACACGCCGCAATAATGGACCTTGCCAGCATCGACCAGCGTTGTCAGCGCAGCCAGGGTCTCCTCCAGAGGCGTGTCTGGATCCCAATGGTGGAGATAGAGAATATCGAGCCAGCCCGTCTGAAGGCGCTGCAGGCTTTTGTCGACCTCCATCAAAATATGCCGGCGCGAGCTGCCCCGCTCGTTCGGGCCCGCACCCGTGGGAAAATGGACTTTCGAGGCGAGAACGATGGCATCGCGCCGCGCCGGAAGCCATCGGCCAACGATTTCTTCGGTGAGCCCCTTGTTGTAGATATTGGCGGTATCGAAAAAGTTGATACCGGCATCAAACGCCCGATCCATCAAGACGCGGGACGTGGGTTCATCCGCCTCTTTGCCAAAAGTCATGGTGCCGAGGCACACGGGGGATACCCGAATGCCGGTATGGCCAAACGAAACGTATTTCATTGCAGACAAGTCTCCTTCACAACAATCCGGCCGACATAGTACCAATTCACGGCACGGATAGGTAGCCGGCAGGCATGCTCCAGGCAGTCGAACGGTGCGCTCGCTTCGAT
Source organism: Candidatus Hydrogenedentota bacterium (assembly GCA_035367355.1). GTDB lineage: Bacteria > Hydrogenedentota > Hydrogenedentia > Hydrogenedentales > SLHB01 > UBA2224. Next base: position 1,307 of record DAOSJS010000309.1, on the reverse strand, counting down.
CAGGCAAAATGACCGTGACTCATCTGAAACACACAGACAACCCAATCCAGATTTGCACTGGTAGAAAAAATATCTTATTTACGATAAAGTATTTATGGAAATAAGTGCCCATCAACTGAAAGATTGCCCAGACAGAGGGAAAACCGTGCACGGAGGCGAGCACCAGAAGCCCCCGGGAGGCTACCGGCAATTTTCACGGGAATATGAACGGCTTCGCGGTATGGTCGCACGGGGCATGCATGCGGCGGAAAGCGCCGTCTCGATACCCGAGGCGGTCCTCCAGGGAATATGGTATGAGCAACTCCTGCGGCGCGACGGCCTTTCACTCGCCGATGGACGGAGCTTGCGCGTGATTTTTCCGGGCTGGTGGAATCAGGGCGATGGCCCGGATTTCCGTGACGCGCAGCTGGAGATTGCTGGTGACTATGTGGCGGGAGATGTCGAAATCCACCAGGATCCCGGCGCGTGGCGCCAGCATGGACACCATCAGGATCCGCGTTACGACCGCGTGGTACTGGAAGTCATTCGGAACATCTGCAACGGTGACACCACGAATGTCACGTCGGGCGGGCGCCGCATCCCCTGTCTTTCTCTCGAGCCAGCATTGATCGATGATATCGACGTGCTCGCCGGACAGATCCAGGCGCGGGATTACCCTTATCGCGTTCCGGCATCGTATGGAGAATGTGCCCGCCTGACAGCCATGCACGGCGTAGAGCCCATGGTGCGTCTGTTGCGCCTGGCCGGCGAGTGGCGGATGCTCGCAAAAGCCCGGGAGCTGACCCAGCGTATGGAGCGCGCGAGCGATGATCAAGCCGTGTATGAAGCGGTGATGGCGGCCTGTGGTTATGGGCCGTATAAACAACAATTTCGCGCTCTGGCTCAGCAGCTGCACTACGAACGGATCCGCCAGCTGGGTATCCAGGACCCGTTCCTCGTGGAAGCAGCTTTTCTTCAATTGGCAGGGCTGTTGCCGGAGGCTCTGCCGGAAAATGCGGGCGATGTGCCTCATTTTCAACGTCTCAAAAACCTCCGGGAGCAGCGATTGCGCGGGTTGCGCCGCCTGCCCATGCGTTGGGAGCGAAACGGCGTCCGTCCAAATAATTACCCGGAGCGGCGTCTGGCCGGCGCAGCTCGATTTTTCGGCCGGACGGCGAAACCGGGCTTGTCGGCCGCCCTGGAGGCCATCTGGCAGGACGAGGTCAAACCGGTCGCCCGGCGCCGGGCCTTCGAGGCTTTGTTTCCCTCCGCGATGGGGTTCTGGGCCGAGCGGTGCACCTGGACAGGCAAACCTCTTGAAAAACCTG
>DAOSJS010000308.1:0-4934 GCA_035367355.1 Candidatus Hydrogenedentota bacterium | reverse complement strand
TCGCGCGCGGTTATTTCACCGCCTCGCCTTCTTCTTCGGCGCCCACATCGTTCTCGACGTCGATGTCGTGCGAATAGGTCTGCTCACCTTCCAGAGGGCATTGCACCAGCCATTGACCTTCGGGCGACATGATTCCGGAGGGGGAATTCACGGGGCCGTCGGGGCTGGCCGCGTTTGCGGTGGCGATATATACCTGGCTCTCAATGGCGCGCAGCTGCAGGTTGGACTCGTGAAAAGTCCGGAACCTGGGATCGGCGCCGGAATTCGCGGAATGAAAGATGACCTGGGCGCCTTTCTGTCCCAACTGATAGGTCAGCCGCGGGTCGGGATACGGTCCAGAGCCGGGGGTCACCCAGAGGTCGTTGCAGATGGTGCATCCGAAGCTCAGGCCGCGGTGGTGGAAAATGCGCAATTTTTCCCCCGGCTTGCAGAATTCGCGATCGGCCCGGGTCGGCACCAGCTTTTCGTGCGTGCCCAGGAGTTCCCCTGCATCGGTGTAGATGCGGGTCTGGATATGCACGTCGTCGTCGCGCTTGCGCCCCGTGCCGATGAGAGCCGTGATGTACTTCCGCCGGCATGCCTTCGCGATCTGTTCCCAGGCCGCGCGTACCGCCTTGTCGTTGAAATTTCCATGGTAGCCCGTCAGACTCATCTCGGGAAAAAGCACAAAATCGCCATCGGCATTCATGATGTGGTCGATCATTTTCGGCAGGTTCACATCCAGCTTTGGAGAAACCTCCATCTGCACACCGACAATTCGAATGGTTGCCATAGGTAATACATCTCCTTCAGGTTGCCCACCCGTTACGATACCACAAGCACCGGGATTCGCGCGAGTTCCAGACTGGTCTTCTCAAAGGGAAACACAAGCGCTTCAGGGTCTTATGCCGGAAAACCCACTCGATTCAAGCCGGGCGGTATGAACGCGCCGGAACGTGCGGGGCTGCTTTCAGGACCCCTTTTTGACACGCACCGCTAGACTGTGGTCGAATCGGGCGGGTGATTCGCAAAAAGAAGGGACTGTCGATGAATAAGTTCGATGCTATTCACTATCTCCTCAAAAAATGCATCATCGCGGTGGTGCGGGCCGACCGTGGCGGGGATGACCTCGTGAAGGTCGTGGAGGCGGTCGCAGCCGGCGGTGTGCATTGCATCGAAGTGACTATGACGACCCCCGGCGCGCTCGATTGCCTGAAAACGGCGTCGGAAAAGCTGCGGGACGCCGACGTGCTCCTGGGCGTGGGCACGGTCCTGGATCCCGAGACCTGCCGCATGGCCATCCTGGCGGGCGCGCGCTATGTGGTTACGCCCACCCTGTCCCTCCCGACGATTCAGATGGCGCGGCGTTACGGTAGACCGATCCTGTGCGGCGCGTATACCCCGACGGAAATCCTGACGGCCTGGGAAAACGGGGCGGATTTTGTCAAAGTATTTCCAGCGCAGGTGGGCGGCCCCGGCTACATCAAAGCGCTCAAAGGGCCGTTGCCTCAGGTGCCTCTGGTCCCCACGGGGGGGGTCGAACTGGAGAATGTGGGCGCGTTTCTGAGTGCAGGCGCGGCGGCGCTGGCGGTTGGGGGCAATCTCGTCAGCAATAAACAGGTCTTGGCTCAGGATTTTGCCGGGATCACCGCAAACGCACGCGCATTTGCCGACGCCGTGAATGCAGCCCGCGGCGAACAATGAGCCCGCAGGCGAAGAACCGGATGCTTTTCACGTGCCTGGGCGTGTTTTTGATCGCGGCAGGCGCGGCACATGCCAGCGAAAGCGTTTCTGAGGTGAAGACCATTTACGTGACCAGCACAGGGGATGCAACTGAGCAACCCAGCCTGTTTATCGAGGCTCAAGGCGCCGGACCCCGGCCTCTGCTGGTTTTTCTCCACACTTGGAGCAGCGGCTACGATCTTGATACCCAGCCGTGGCGGGACGAAGCGGCGCAGCGCAACTGGCATTTTCTCCAGCCTCATTTTCGCGGGCCAAACAATACCCCCGATGCCTGCGCGTCGCCTCTGGCCCGGCAGGACATCCTCGATGCGGTCGGTTACGTCCTTCAACGGCACGCCGTCGACCCGGCCCGGGTCTATCTGGCGGGAGCATCGGGCGGCGGGCACATGACCCTCGTGATGGCGGCGCATGCGCCCGAACGCTGGGCTGCCGCGTCTGCGTGGTGCGCGATCACGGACCTGGCGGCCTGGCACCGGGAAACGCTCGAAATGGGGAACAAGTACGCCCGCGACATCGAGCTGTGCGTTGGCGGCGCCCCCGGCAGCTCGCAAGCAGTGGACGAGCAGCTTCGTTACCGGTCTCCCGTGCACCAGCTTCACCGGGCCAGAGGCCTGCCTCTCGACCTGGCCACGGGCATTCATGATGGCCACACCGGCTCGGTGCCGGTTCACCACACCCTCGATGCCTTCAACGTCCTTGCGAACGCGCATGGCGCGCCACTCGTGAATGCGGCGGAGATGGACGCGCTGGCCCGCGAGGAATCCCTTCCCAGCCGGGAAGAGCAGGATCCCGCCTTCGAACGAACCATCTACCTGCGCCGGTACGCCGGGTCCTGCCGGGTCACGATCTTTGAGGGAGGTCACGAGGGCCTGCCCAAAGCCGCGCTCGCCTTCCTGGCCCGATACGTCCGCGAATAGCCGAGATTTTGCGGCTGCAGGAATTGCCGGAGTCGCGGCAGGCTTTTCCCGTTTTTTCCATTTCACGCTGCGGTCCGCCCTGGTCCACCCTGCGCAACCCGTTTCACGCTAAAGCCTTTTATGTGGCTGCCGATAATTGGAACAGGATTTGCGCCGTGACAGCCGGGGTGCTGTGCGCGCCAGGCGGCATGGGCCGCGAAGGAGATGAAATTGGGCACGTTATTCAGTGCATTGGATGTTGCGCGGTCTGGGCTCACGGCCGCCCAGATCCAGATTGATACCGCCGCGCACAACATTGCCAATGTCAATACCGAGGGGTACTCGCGCCAGCGCGCTGAACTCCTGACCCGCCTCCCCACGTCCTTTCCCTACGGTCAGCTTGGCCGCGGCGTCCAGGTCAACAACATTGTCCGCATCCACGACTCGTTTATCGACCAGGCCTACCGGAACCAATTGCCCGGCCAGACGGCTGCGGAGCTGACCGCGGGGTATTATGCCCTGATCGACGGCATCTTTCTCGAACCCGGCGAAAACGGGTTCGGTGCGCGGATCGGCCAGTTTTTTGATGCCCTCAGCGATTTCGCCAACAACGTCGAATCCTCGTCGGTGCGCGAAGCGCTCGTGGCGGAAACCCGTCAGCTGAGCCTGAGCTTCAATGACGTAGCCCTGCGGTTCAATACCCTGCGTACCAACGCCAACGAGGAGGTGCGGAGCCTGGTGCCGCAGATCAACTCGCTCGCGGAACGCCTGGCTGATATCAACCAGCAGATCGTCCTTTCCGAAGCCAATCTCACCAGCGCCAATGACCTGCGCGACCATCGCGACCGCCTCCTGGATGAACTCGCCGGCCTGGTCAACATCACGACGGTCGAGAACGGCAACCTGGTCAGCGTGTTCATCGGCAACGACGCGCTCGTTGAAGGCGTGCTCTGGAACCGGCTCGAAGCCGTGCGCGATCCGTCCCTGGACCCCCGCCGCGCCGATCTGCTTCGGGTGCGGTTCGCCGGTACGGGTCTGGCCACGGATGTCCGGGACGGCGAACTTCACGCTGCCCTGGCCGTGCGCGACGAAATCATCCCGGAATACCAGCGGCGGCTCGATACCCTGGCCAATGCGCTGATTCGCGCCATCAACACGATTCAAACCCAGGCCAGCGGCCTCAGCAATCTGTCGGGCATGATCACAAGCAGCAACGCGGTCGCCGATCCGTCCGCCGCGCTCGTGGGCGGCTCGCTTCCTTTTGCGGTCGAGCCCGGTACCTTCGATGTGGTGGTCTACGATGCCACAGGCACGCCGACCGTCACCACCGTCACCATCACAGCCGCTACCACCCTGAACGACCTCGCCGCGTCGCTCAACAGCATCGCCAATTTCTCCGCCGCCGTAGTGGACGACCGCATCGAATTCGGCACGTCTGGCGGTTACACCTTCGGGTTCGCCAACGACAGCACGGGCGTCCTGGCGGCGTTGGGCACTCATGGGCTGTTCACCGGGCATAACGCCGCGTCGATCGGGCTGAATCCGCTCATCGATGACGATCCCGGCCTCATCGCGTCCGGATACAGCCTCGATCCGCTCGCCACCGGCGACAACCGCGCCGCGCTCGCGATGGCGGCGCTCCGTACGGCCTTGATCCTCGACGGCGGCGCCAGTTCGTTCAGTGACTATTATGAGGCCACCATCGCCCAGCTGGGCGTCGAGAGCCGCGCGAACCAGGAACGCCTCGCGATACAGCAGCAATTTGTCAGCGATTTTCAGCAGCGCCGCCAGCAGATCTCGGGCGTGTCCCTCGACGAAGAAATCTCGCTCATGATCCAGTACCAGCGCGCGTTCGAGGGCTCTGCACGCGTCATCACCGTCACCGACCGCATGCTCGAAGCCCTGCTCACGATGGCGTTGTAAGCCGGCCGCGACAGTCCTGGAAATATCCCTCTCGAAGCACACAGGAACACAAGCCGGGCGGGCGTCACCGTGCGCAGCCACACCCCGGCGCGACGGATTCACTAATTGCCGCCCCGCGGGGTTTAGAGGTCAGCGGGCGCGCTCAAAACGGCGCCGGTACATTTCGGCATGGACCCGGCGCGCGGCGGCGACCATTTCCGGATACGGTGAATCTACGATCGTAACCAGGCCGATATTGTAGTTTTCACCGTCAAACCAGCGGCCCGTGGTGGGCTCATCGACGTACTGAAACCAATGGCATCCGACGAACGCGGGGCAGTCGGCGACGCTGCGCACGTAGTCGATATAACCTTGTGCGCGGGCTTCCTGGCTTCCCGTGGGGACAAGCCCCGT
>DAOSJS010000307.1:0-4949 GCA_035367355.1 Candidatus Hydrogenedentota bacterium | reverse complement strand
CCTTGTGGCGTGCGCGGCATTTCTGTGCAAGGGCACGCTTTCCAGCCCCGAAACCGGCGAAACGGCGTCATCCGGCACACTGGTCGACCGCGTGGCCGCATCCATTCTCCTCTTCTCAAACCTCGCGGTCGTCTATCTCGTCCTGTCGAGCCCCGCCGTGGTGACGGCCTGGTCGGGAAGCAGTTATCTCATAGGCCTGCTCCTCATCTCATTCTCCTGGGGGTTGACCCTGCTTTTTTGTGTCTGCGGACTGCGGAGCCCGGTCCCGTTGTCGCGCGGTGTGCTGGTCGTTTGGAATGGGGCGTTCCTGGCAGCCCTTCTGAGCGGCATACTGCTGCACTCAGTGGATTTTCCGAATTCTCCAGCGGCCCCGGTGCTGATAGTGTACCCCACGACGTGGCCCCGTCACATGCCCTTTTATCTCATGTTCGTGTTGTCTCCGGTCGTCGTATTTAACGTCATGGCCGCGTTCAGGCGGGCGGCAGGTTCGAACCCGCGCGCACAGGTGCTGCCCGTCCTGCTGGGCGCGATCTTTCTGGTTGTGGTCACGCTGCTGTTGATCTTCACCAATGCGTGGGGCTACACGGGCGCCCTGGGGCACGCGCTCCGGAACCGGTTTTACCTGCCGTTTGCCCTGGCGGGCGCGGGGATGCTCGTCCCCTGGCTGCTTCCTGCGTGGCAGGACGCGTTTCCGCTTCGCAAAGCCAGCCCTCGATGTATTCCTCTCGGGGTTTTCGCGCTGGCCATTGCCCTGTTGGCCATCGCAGGTGCGGCGTATCGGAGCGCAAGTGTACCCCATCCTCCGGCCGCCCCCAATACATTGACCGTCCTCACATACAATATGCAGCAGGGAACGGATGTGGAAGGCCATCAAAACCTGTATGGCCAGCTCGCATTTCTCCGTGCTGTAAATGCGGACATCATCGGCCTGCAGGAAAGCGACACGGCGCGCCCCTCGCAAGGCCACACGGATGCACCGAGATTTTTCGCCGAGGGATTGGGGTACCATGTGTTTTATGGTCCCAACACCATCTCGGGGACATTCGGGACGGCCATCCTCGCGCGCTTTCCCCTGGAAAACCCGCGAACACTCTTTACGTACAGCACTGTCGATGAGGTCGGCACTGCGGTGGCCGAGATCCAGGTTGGCGGCCGCCGCATCTGCCTGATCAACAACCACCCGGCCGGCCCGGAGGAGGTTAAACGCGCCCACGCCGAGGCCCTCGTGAACGAATGCGCCTCATGCGAACACGTGATCACCATGGGCGACCACAACACGCGCCCGGGCAGTCCCGCCTATGACATAGTGGCGGATGTGCTGTCGGAAACCTGGCTGCGAAAGTACCCCGGCGGCAGTGGACCGCCGCACCCGCGCTGGCCGGAAAGTACGCCCGAGAATCGTGGCTACGACGTCAGCACGAAACGCATCGACTACATATTCGCATCACCCGATTTCGAGGTTCTCGAGTCATATTTTGTGCTTTCTCCCGATTCAGAAACCGACCACCCGGCCCACTGGTCCGTCTTGCGGTGCAAATGAGCCCCGGGCGGTGAAACGGGAGGGCGGGGATTAGCCCCGATTTCAACCCCGTGAACGAGGGGCTCCGGCCTCGAGCAGTCTTGATTTTCCGCGCGGAAAACCCCACGATACGTTTGGGCACGCAACCAGGAGGACGTAGCATGCGCAGGACAGTCTTGCTTGTTTGTTTTGGCGTTATCGTGGGAAGCCTGGGCGCTGGTGCGGCGGAAACGGCCGCGCTCGACCAGGCCCGGTTTTTGGACAAATGCCGCGGCGCGTGGGCCGGGCAGATGTTCGGCGTATGTTTTGGCGCACCGTACGAGTTCCGCTTCAACGGGGTAACCGTCGATGAAGAGTTGCAGCCCTGGAAGCCGGAATATATCGCGGGCGCCCTCCAGCAGGACGATTGCTATGTGGAAATGACGTTTTTGAAGGCACTTGTGGACCACGGCCTGGACATCTCGTACGAACAGGCCGGGCAGGCCTTTGCAAAAACGGAATATCCCCTCTGGCACGCCAACTACTACGGCCGGGAAAACGTGCGGGCGGGTATCATGCCGCCGATGTCCGGTCATCCACTGTACAACCGTCATGCCGACGATATCGACTTCCAGATCGAGGCCGACCTCTTCGGTATCTTGTGCCCCGGGCTGCCCGGTGAATCGAATCGCCTGTGTGACATCTTCGGACGGATCATGAACTACGGCGATGGCCTGTATGGTGGGATGTTCGTGGCGGGGATGTATGCGGCGGCATATTTTGAAGATGAAGACGTTCAAGCCGTTCTTCGAGCTGGACTGGACTGCATACCGCCTGAATCGCAGTATCGGAAATGCATCGAGGACGTGATCGCCTGGCATAAGCTTTCGCCCGATGACTGGCGGGCTACGTGGCAGCGGATCGAGGACAAATGGCAGGACGATATCGACTGCATACCGGGGAATCCATTCAATATTGACGCAAAACTCAACGGCGCCTATATCGCAGTGGGACTGCTTTACGGGGAAGGCGACCTGTTGCGCACGGCCGAAATCGCCACGCGCTGCGGCCAGGACACCGATTGCAATGCCTCCAACGCGACGGGCGTTTTAGGCTGTATGAAGGGCTTCAATGCGATGGGGGCCGAGTTCACCTCCGGCATCGAAGCGATCCGGCACGAGAAATTTATCCATACCGACTACGGCTTTGACACGCTGATCGAGGCGTGCCAGGCCGTCACAGAGAAAATCATTGCACGAGCTGGCGGGCGCGTTGAAGGCGGGGTGTACCATATCCGGCGGCAACCGCCTGCGCCTCCCATCACGCTAGAACAATGGGTGCATCAGGAAGAAGTGCTGCGAACCGTGATTACACCCACCGAAATGCGCCTGTGGAACCCCGCATGGCGCGTTGTCGCCTGTGGTTTTGATATGGATCCGGGGATTCGGAACAATTGGGGCGGTGTAGACAAGGTTCTGGTCCTGCATCCCGTAAGCCAGGAGGAACCGGCCGTAATTGAGGCCATTCTCGACGTGCCTGCCAACGCGAAGGAGCTTGTAACAAAAGTGGCATCGGATCGCCGGGGTGATTTTCTGCTCCGGGTAATTGTAGACGGAGAACTGGCGCTTGAGTCGCTCATCGACAGCCACGGGGAGTGGAGGGAGGTGGCCGTCGAGCTGGCCCCCTACGCAGGCAAGGCCGTCCCGGTTCGCATCGAAAACGTCGCCAACAACTGGCAATTCGAGGCGGCCTACATCGCCTCGATCGAGGTGCGGTAAGCTTATCTTACGGTGCAACCGTCCCCCTGCACCTGCGCTGTGAGTTGCGGTTGCCCAGCCGAAATGCCCACGACAGGAGAACGCCGGTATGCACTTTTTGACCATCGCCCTGATACTCTCGGCAGCGGCGGCGGAACCGCATATCTATGTGGAAAACCTCAGCGTGTCCGCATCGTCGCAAACCGGGGGCGCATACGCGGTGGAAATGGCGATCGATGGCCAGCCCGCAACCCGGTGGGCCAGCGCGGACAAGGCTCCTATGCCGCAATGGTTCGAGCTGCGATTCACCGAACCCGTCGAACTGGATACCCTGCTCCTGCATATCCCCGCGGATCATTTGTACGCGGCATGGAAGGACGTCGAAGTCTCCTTTTCCAGCGGTGATCCGGTGATGTTGGCCCTGGACGCCGGCGATTCGCGTCCTGTCATCCGTTTTGAAGCGCGCCCAACGCAGACAGTGCGCGTGACGATCCGCTCGGTGCATGAAGCCCGGCATTATGTCGGCCTTTTCGAGATTCAGGCGGCCCTGGACCCCGATCACCAGCTCGATACCCTTGGCGCTCCTCCGCGGCCGAAACAAAAGGACGACATTGTGGTGCGCGGCCGGACAGAGCATCCCTGCGTGAACCTCAGGCCGGCGGACGTGGATGCCGCGCGGAAGCGGTGCGAAGAATTCGAATGGGCCAGAGCCAGGCGGGATGCCATCCTCGAGGCCGCGGAGCCCTGGTTGCGCGAATCGGATGATTACTGGCTGCAGTTTCTTCCCGAGCCGGGCGCGGCCTATGCCTATGGATTCACGGGCGATCCGTCAACGGGCGCCCGGTTTGGCAGTGCCTGGTCCGGCGCCTCGTGCACCTGGGACCGCCCCCGACAGGTCCGGGGTACCGAAGGCCGCTGGTTCCCCAACGAGGAGTACCCGGACCCGGGGACGGGCTACGTGGCCGAAGACGGTCGCATCCACTATTTCGTGGGCATCTACAACGCCTGGGTGACCGAACAGTGGACCCTAAAGGCATTGCCCGCGCTGTCGGAAGCGTATCTGCTGACCGGAGATGAACGTTATGCCGAGCGCGGCACACTGCTGCTGGATGCCCTGGCATCGATCTATTCAGAGTCCACTTCCGGCTCGTGGGATTATCCAAGCACCCCGCCAAGCGGGCGCCTGGCCCGGCCCTGGTACCAGGTGGCCCGGACGCTCGTGATGTATGTCGACCAGTTCGATTTCATGTACCACAGTCCCGCAATGGACAAACCCTCGCTCCGGGAAGGCATGACGCGCCGCGAGAACATCGTGAACCATATGCTGCTGGACGGCGCGTACTACTGCTACGAACACAGCTATCAAGGCGCCTTGCACAACGGACACGCGGATTATGTGCGGGGTGCGCTGGCGGCAGGCTGCCTGCTCGACATCCCCACGTACATTGATAACGCGGTCACCAGCGCTTTTTCGATCTATACCATGCTCGAGAACAACATTGACCGGGACGGCCGGTATCACGAGACGGCGCTCGGCTACGCCATCCATGCGCGCAGCCTGTACCTGACTTTCGCGGATCCCCTGTACAACCTCCGAAATGCAGAGTATCCCGAGGGCATTAACCTCTACGACAACCCGAAGATGCAGTCAACGCTATACCTCCCCGAGCTGACGGTCATGTTGGCGGGACGTA
>DAOSJS010000306.1:0-4952 GCA_035367355.1 Candidatus Hydrogenedentota bacterium | reverse complement strand
TCCGTTCTCCTGACATCGTCTTGCCTTCCATGTTCCGGTAAGATCGCAAATGGCAGGACGATACCATCCCCGGTAAGATCTTAGATGGCGCGATTCGCCCGTTTGCATGGGATTTCCCTGTCTGTTACGCTGGGATAGAAAGGGTTGCGCGAAGATTGGCCGGGGATGTTCCGAGGCAGTCGCAGGAGTCCGCACGCGCTCGCGTGCCGAAGATATGAGGAGGTTGTTCATGAAATCAATGAATCGCCGCGAGTTTTTCTGCCGGACCGGAAAGGTCGCGGCTGCTGCCGGCGCGGGTGTTTTTTCCATTAACGCCCTGGGCGCCAACGAACGGGTTATTGCGGCCAGCATGGGGATGCTCGGGCGAGGCCGCTACCTCGGAGAATGGTTTGCTCAACGCGACGATGTCGAACTGGCCTATATCTGCGATGTCGACAGCCGTGTCTTCAAGGACCGCTCCAAGCTGATCGAAGACACCCAGGGCAAAGCGCCCAAATGCGTCCAGAACATCAAGGAAGTGCTGGACGATAAAGATGTCGACGTGATCATCAACGCGACCCCCGACCACTGGCACGCCCTGGGCACCATCTGGGCCTGCCAGGCCGGCAAGGACGTCTATGTCGAAAAGCCCACGTCGCACAACATCTGGGAAAGCCGGAAAATGGTCGAGGCCGCGCGGAAATATGGGCGCATCGTCCAGGTCGGCGCCCAGAATCGCAGCGCTCCGTACTGCCACAAGGCCTTCGACTACATTCGCTCCGAGGCGTTCGGCTCGGTGCACTTTGTGAGGGTGCTCAACAGCAAACAGCGCGGCCCCATCGGCAAGAAGCCTGACGGCGAGCCCCCGGCGGGCGTGGATTACGACATGTGGCTCGGGCCGGCTCCCAACCGCCCCTTCAATCCCAACCGATTCCATTACAACTGGCACTGGTTCTGGGATTTTTCCGGCGGCGACATCATCAACGATGGCGTCCATCAGATGGACATCGCGCGCTGGCTCATCGACAAGGATTACCCGAATTATGTGACCTCAGGCGGTGGAAAGAACTTCTTCGACGACGACCAGGAGTGTCCTGACACCCATTCGGTGATCTACGACTATGACGGGCTGACGATGGTGTTCGAAGAGGTGCTCTGGGCGCCCTACATGCGCAAGACTCCCATGGAAATCCGCGACCTGGATACCCTGCCGAACTGGCCGTTCAGCGGCACCCGCATTGAGGTATACGGCAGCAAGCAGTTCATGATGCTCGGACGGCACGGCGGCGGCTGGGAAGCCTTTGATGCCGACGGGAATTCCGTCAACATCACCCATGGAGAGTTCACCGATGCCAATCACGGACACATTCGCAATTTCATCGAGTGTGTGCGGTCCCGTGAACTGCCCAGCGCCGACATCGAAAAAGTGCACCTCTCCACGCTGCTCTGCCACTACGGCAACATTGCGTACCGCACGGGGCGCCGCTTGCAGATCGATCCCGCCACCGAAGGTTTCGTCAACGACGACGACGCCAACCGCTACGTCAAACGCACCTACCGGGAGCCGTACGTGGTGCCCGAACAGGTATAGTCCACAGCCACGTTACGTTGCAGGGGGCTCGCTTCGGCGGGCCCCCTGTTTTCATGCCAGCGGGATGGCCCGCGCGCTGGCGATCAGCATGGGGTAATCGCGCAGAGGCAGATTTGTGAAGGTCAGTCTGCCAGCGTCGCGCCGGGCAGGTGGCAGCCGAAACACTTCCTGTTCGAGCGGATCCACCAGCACCGGATCATCCAGCGCCAGGCCATCGGATAGCGCAAGTTCCACATCCAGGCCCCGGGGTTCCCACGGTTTCTGCAGCTCAGCGGGGAACCAGTATGCGCACAACGCCTGGCCATGCCGGACAAAATGCGCCTCCTGAAGCAGCACCTTTTTCTGGCCGATCAGCTCGAGGCTCAGCTCCGCGCGCTGCGTCAAGGCGTCAAACAGTGCGCACAGGCACTGGTAGGCAAAATACGCGGGTTTGGGCGAATACTTGTCTCCGCGGAGCAGGCCTTTGAAATTCGTCTTGCCGCGGTAGCCCACGAGATCGACCATGTGGTAATAGCTGGTCAATTCCACCCCATGGCGCAAATCGAGCAGAATGCGGCGCAACAGCCATTTGGCCTGCCGCGCCTCATCCCAGTCCAGCTGCGATAGGGCGCCGGTGCTCTCGGGCCCGCCAACGGAAGGGCACCCGTTCTCACCCTGCCAGAGCTTAAGGCCCGGGGCATGGTTTGCAATGCTTGCCCGCAGTCTTTCCATATCGCGTTCGTACCCCTCTTCCGGCACTGCCCGGTAGGGATGATAGGAGATCGCGTCGACGAAGCCGCCGAGCCCGCGCTCGAAACAGCCTTCGAGAAATTCATGGCCAAACCCGGAGAGCGCCGCGCCAATCAGGTAGCTGGCCGGGATCTCCTCTCGAATCACGGGCGCGGTTGCCGCCACCAGGCGGGCGTAATCCGCAGGGTTGGGTTTTTCCGGTTGCCAGAAACCGGCGATGTTCGGCTCGTTCCAGATTTCCCAGTGGCGCACCCGGCCGTTGAAGTGGCGGGCAAGATGCCGGGTAAACTGCAGCCATCCCGCCAGGGCCTCTTCACTGTACACCGGCGCCCAGCCCACCGCGAATTCATCAGGCGCGTCGGGAGTATACAGCCGGTTTCCATAGCCCAGATTGAACCAGGGCGTGATCCCCGCCGCCAGCAGTGCATCGACCACCTCATCCAGCCAGGCAAAGTCGTACGTGCCCTTGACCGTCTCGCACCGGCACCAGCCCGTCTGGCAGCGCGCCCATTTGACCCCCAGGCCAGCTATGGCTGCATAGGTGCGTGTGGGCTCGAAGCCTTTGCGATCCAGCACCTCGAATCCCACGGAAAGCGGCGAGGCATCGATATCCCGGCCAGCCCTGGGCGAGACGCGGCCCAGCCGCTCGAGCATCCAGCCGGAACCTGTTGCCTCCGATGCCAACGCGAGGCGCGGCAGCGTCAGGCCCGCGGCAGTCCCCGCTGCCGATGAGAGGAACTGCCGCCGAGTGCAATCCATGGCCGGACCCTCCTCGGAAGTCATTTCTTTACGATGGCCCGCCCTTCATGCAGATGGATCCACCGCACCGCGCGTTCAGCAATCCCTTCGTCATGTGTCACCATCACCAATGTGACCCGGCGCTCCGCATTCAGCGAGTACAACAGCTCCAGGATGCCCCTGCCGGTGTTTTCGTCGAGGTTTCCGGTGGGTTCGTCAGCCAGCACCACGCTGGGTTCGTTAAACAGGGCCCGGGCGATGGCCACACGCTGCTGCTCGCCTCCGCTGAGCTGCCCCGGTTTGTGCGTCATGCGTTCCGCCAACCCGACCGTCCTGAGCAGTTCTTCGGCGCGCGGCTGGCATGCCGAGCGCCGTTTTCCACGGCTCAGCGCCGGCATCATCACGTTTTCAAGCGCGGTGAATTCCGGCAGGAGGTGGTAGAACTGGAACACAAACCCGATCTCTTCGTTGCGGATGCGGTTGATGCCGGCCCGGTCCGTCTTCTGCAAGGGTGTTCCCCGGAACAGCACCTCGCCCGACGAGGGCCGGTCCAGCGTGCCAATGATGTGAAGCAGCGTGCTCTTGCCTACTCCCGACGGCCCCGTAATGACCATCAGGTCGCCGTCGTGCACTTCCAGGTCTATGCCCTGCAGGATGCGCAGCTCGCGGCTGCCGTCGTTATAGGTCTTTTCGAGGTGGCGGCATTCAAGGACCGGTATGGACGTGATGTTACTCATACCGCAAGGCATCCACGGGGTCAAGGCGCGATGCACTCCACGCCGGATAAATCGTCGACAAAAACGTCAATAGCACCGCGCAGACGGTCACCCAGCCCACATCCATCCATTGGATGGCCACCGGAATACGGTCAAAATAGTAGATCTGCGAGTTAAACAGGTCCACGCCCATCATCCACGCTATGAACGACGCCACGGCGTTGAGGTAGTGCGAGAGCACGATTCCAAGGATCAGGCCGACGAACGTACCCGACAGCCCGATATACAGCCCTTCGAGGACAAAGAGCCGGAGCACGGACCCGCTGCTCACGCCTATCGTGCGCAGGATGCCGATATCCCGCCGTTTCTCCATCACCACCATGATGAGCGTGCTTGTGATGTTAAATGCCGCGACCAGGATGATGAACAGAAGGATAATGAACATCACCACTTTCTCTTCCTTCAGCGCGTCGAAAAAGGCCTGCTGGCTTTCATACCACGTGATCGCCGTGAATTCCGGCATCTCTGTCTCGATCCGGTTCGAAATCTCCTTTGCCTTGAATGGATCGTCGAGGCGCAGCTGGATCCCGTCTACGCCATCTTTGCCGGTCAGCTTTTTCGCCGTTTCCAGCGTAATGAAGCCGTACACGGTGTCGAATTCGTGCATCTGTGCCTGCGACAGCCCGCTCACTTTGACCAGCATTTCGGTCGGATGGGTCATGTATGTGCCGCTTTTCATCTGCGGGGTGACGATGATCAGCGGGGTCTCCAGGTAGGCGCCCAGCTTGCTCGCGAGCACATAGCCCAGCACGATCTCCTTGTATTCGGGCAGGGTCCCCGCACCGTGAGTGCGGCCGTTCGCATCCGTGAGATTCTCCGCCAGCTGCGTTACGCCGCTCGCTTTTTCCGGGTCCACCCCGACCACGTAGGCAAATTCGACGAGCTGGGAGCCGTCCGGGCCGCGCAGTGTCTTCAGGAGCGACAGCACCTCGATGAACGGGCTCGCCCCCTGCACTTCGGGGCAGAGCGCCCGGATCCGGGCCTCGGCCGCGTCCGGATCGGCAATCTCGTCCCGATACCTTTCCATCACGGTGAGGTGGGCGCGGTTGCCGATGATGGTCGGGCGGAGTTCGTTATCGAATCCGGTCATCACGCTCATCACGACAATTAGGGCGACCACGCCTACGCTGACCCCCGCT
>DAOSJS010000305.1:0-4970 GCA_035367355.1 Candidatus Hydrogenedentota bacterium | reverse complement strand
TGTGCGCCCATGCCCGAATTGCGCTGCTGCTGCACGCCGGCATCATTCAGCTATCCCTTCTGCCGCTATGGTTTGCCGTGCGCCGTTACTCGCCTGCACCGCAACGCCACCGGATCGAGGCCCTGTTGATTGCCTCAGCCAGCGGACTTGTGCTGGCGCTGCTGGTCTGGGTACCGCTGGCTGGCGTGTTTCCGTTCAAATACCTGCGTCCGGAACACCTCCTGGCCGCTGGCAGCCTCTTCGTGGCCGTCGCGGCGGCGGCCGCAGCCGAAGAATGGCTCCTGCTCGACGCGGACGGCTGTAAAGAGGCCCTCAAACGCCTGGTCGTGTTCCTTCCGGTCTTTCTTGTGCTGGCGCTCATCCTCGGTGCGCTGGGCTGGCAAGCCGCACCCACGCCTAACCTTACTCTATTGGGGCAGGCCGCAATTCCGCTGCTCTTGTTTATTCTGACCGTCGCGCTGGTTTTTGTGACCATGCTGAGGCCCAATCTGAGGCTCATGGGATATGCGCTGTCGGTCCTGGCCGCGGTGCAGGCGCTCGTCGTGCTTCACCCGGGCAGCGGGTATCCGGCATTCCTCGCGAAAGAAGAACTCTTCCCGCGGACGCCTTTCATCGACGCACTTCAGGACGACGGCTACCGCGCGGGCGGAAGCCTCCGTTTGAAAGAATGGCCGTTGACGGGAAACCTGATCCCTCAGACCTACGCGCCAGGCGGCGTCATACTGAAACGCCACCAGGCCTTCTTCGCCGCGGCAGAACGCCAACCGCTGCTGATGCGCCGGGCGGGCTCGCGCAACTTCGTGCTCACCAAAGAAGACATTCAAGGGGCCTTTGCCGCCGTCCGGCCTCTGCTGCGCCTGAAACATGTGCTGCCGTCTGGAGCGGGAATTTTCGAGGATCTGGAGGCCAAGCCGCGCGCCTGGCTCACATTTGAATGGCGGCCCGTGGAGTCGTTTGATCCTGACCTGCTGGACAGCGCGCTGCCGCCCTTGATTGAAGGGCCGGTCCCTCCCGCCGTAGAGGGTGCTCAAAAGGCAACGGCGACTATCCTTCCTGAAAGCGGTAATGCCTGCGTGCGAATCGCGGTCGAGTCCGAAAAACCGGGAGTCCTGTGTCTCGCCGACACGTGGTTTCCGGGCTGGAGCGCCCAGATCAACGGAAAACCAACGGCGATCTTCCCGCTGGATGGCCTGTTCCGGGGAATACACGTACCGGAAGGCGCCAGCACAATCGAGATGGTCTACGAACCGCGCAGCCTGGTCGTCGGCGCCTGGATCAGTCTCGGCGGGGCGCTCTTCACCTCGGGATTTATTCTCTATCTGGCGTTCCGGTGGCTGATGAAGCGGCACCGCGCCCGCCGACTCGAACGGGAGCTGCAGGCATCTCCGATGCCGTAGCCAACCGGGGAACCGGGATTACTGATCGCTCTTTTTCCCCTTGCCATAGAGCAACTCGTTCATTCGCGGGACGGGCGCCATGCCGAGCTCGAGGGCGCGCCGATAGTATGGCTGCGCCGATTCGATGTCCTTTTTCTCTGTCGCATACCACCAGGCGAGATTCATATAGGACGGGGCGAATTCCGGCCATTGCTCGGTGACTGCCGTTGCAGTTTCGATAGCATCCGCGATCTCTCCCCCGTGGCCCAGAGTCACGGCGATGCCGTTGTGCGCGGCAGGAAAGTCCGGGTTCAGTGAAATGGCTTTGCGGTAATGCCGCAGGGCTTCATTGAAATCTTTCCGCATCAGGGCCAATTCGCCGAGATGATATTCGCCGAGGGCGTCTTCCGCGAGCCCCAGATTCACGACCAGGGCCGACGCGGCGGCCTTCGCCGCCTCCTCGAAATCCGCCCGCAAGGATCGCCCGCCGCTTTCCCACTTCGCGAGAGCATCCTCCTCGACGGTCAGGCGCGCCCCTTTGATGCGGGGCGCCATGCGATCCGTCGGAAGGCCCAGCCGGTCGTACGCCATAACGGGTTCCACGGTGGTCACGATCTCGTTGGCCCACAGCGTATGCCCGGACGGCAGTTCGACCAGGCGCCCGTCCAGTTTGACCGCCAGTGTGGCATCGTGCCCAAAAATCCCGTGCGTCGACCGAAGCCGCAGCAGCACGTCGTGGCCGGCCCGTGCAAGGCCGTCATAATAGGCGGAGAAGGCATCCCGCCTGCTGTCAAAACCGGCCGTACTCGGCAGAGGAGCGGCTTGTTCGAGGGAGGGGCCCGCGGCTTCGGCGAGGGCCTTCTCCAGGATGTCGGCCAGCAGAACCGCGGTATCGTCCTGACCGATCAGTTCCTGAATCCGGCTGCGGTACCGGGCGTTCACGACGGCGTCGACACCCGTCCCCAGGACAACCCCGACTGACCCCGCCAGGCGCAGGTTTCTCCCCGTGGGCGACATGAAGACCGCGAGCTCGTCGTTGCCCTGCTGCAACGACCAGACCGGGGCACTGGCTGCGCGCAGGTCTTGCTTCGGGGAATGCCCTGTGGTGGCACAGCCTGCGCAGAGTAAGGCCATGCCCACGAGGCCAACGTGCGCTAAACGCCAACGCATTATGAAGACTCCTCTTGAATTTCCCGCCGGGAAAACCGTGGTATGCACTGACTGAGAATGCATGCATGCAGATTTCAGTATCTGGAGATGCGGGGATGTATGCTACCTGTGCGCAGGCGCCAGCGCAAACTTGTCTCGACTGGGGCGGGATTTGCCGGTCTTACACGGCATTCAATTCATTCGCCCGGCATGCCGCGTTTCCGCCGGATCTCGCGGACTGGCAATTCGACCGGCCCCGGTAATTTGCATCTTGTGCCTGGAAAGGGGCAGTCTAGAAGAAACTGGACTATGCCCGGTGAAACACGAGTGTCCGGGAGCTATCGTGGGGCGTCATGTGCATGCGAACCGAGACAGGAAGCCGTGCCACCTCCCCAACGGTAGTGGCGGGAATGCATCGAAAGGTAAAAGGCGGCACACGCCGCCGAGCAAGGAGATTGAAGTCATGCCGGTAACACGCAGACAGTTTTTGGGCACGTCGGCCGCGGCGGTCCTGGTGGCGGGAACAATGAGCAAGGGTACGGTTCTGGGGGCAAATGACCGCGTTCGAGTAGGCGTAGCGGGCCTCAACGGCCGAGGTGGCGAGCATCTGCGAGGATTCAGCAACGTGGAAGGCTCGGAGGTCGTGGCCATCTGCGACGTCGACTCGCGGGTCCTCGAGGGGCGCGCAAAATGGCTGGAAGACAATACCGGCAAGCGCCCCAAGACGTTTGCGGACATCCGCGACATGATCGCCGACCCGGAAGTGGACGCGGTGTCGTACGCCACGCCGAATCACTGGCATGCGCTGGGTACGGTGTGGGCCTGCCAGGCAGGCAAACACGTGTACGTCGAGAAACCGGTGTCTCATGACTACAACGAAGGTTTGGCCTTGATTGACGCTGCGAATGCCGCCAATGTCGTGGTACAGCACGGCACCCAGTCGCGCTCCGACCACAAATGGATCCGCGCCATAGAACGCATTCACGCGGGTGAGATTGGCGAGATCTACATGGCGCGCGCGCTGTGTTACAAGAACCGCGATTCGATTGGGTTCAAACCGGATGAAGCGCCGCCGGAATGGCTGAACTGGACGCTGTGGCAGGGGCCCGCGCAGGAACAGCCGTTTAACAGCAACTACGTTCACTACAACTGGCACTGGTTCTGGGCCTACGGCAACGGCGATATCGGCAACCAGGGCGTGCATCAGATGGACATCGCAACGTGGGGCATGAACAAGGGCCTGCCCAACAAGGTGTTCAGCATGGGCGGCCGCTATACCTACGAGGATCAGGGCGAGACCCCCAACACGCAGGTTGCGACGCTGAAGTATCCTGACGGCACCATGACGGTGTTTGAAGTGCGCGGGCGGGCAACCAACGCTGAAGGCGACCAGAAGGTCGGCAACCTCTTCTACGGATCCGGAGGTTATGCCGTCGGCACCACGCTGTACGATACGGAAGGCAAGGAAATTCCGGACGAAGCGGTGGAAGCCAAACCCGAATGGGGGACCGGAGACCATTTCCAGAACTTCATCAATGCAGTGCGGAACCGCGACGTGAGTAACGTGCACGGGAACGCCCAGCAAGGGCACATCGGGTGTGCGCACATCCACCTGTCCAATATCGCGTACCGCGTGAAGAGCTCGCTCGATTTCGACCCCGTGTCACAGCGATTTGTCGGGAACGACGAGGCGAATGCCCTGCTGACACGCGTCTACCGCGAAGGATTTGAAGTGCCTCAGCCAGCCTGAATGCACTACGGCCATTGACTCGTCACCGGCCGCGGCGTTCCTCCGGGGACCCGTGGCCGGTTTTGTTTCGTCGTGTCCTGCCGTTTCGTTCCAGCAGCAGCACCCGCGGCTGTCCTCCGGATTGCAGGAGCGGCCCCCTGTGGCCGTACAGCCCAGCCTCAAAACTCCACCCCCAAATCGGCTGCCGCCGATTCACCCCCGCCAGCGGGGGACAGTGCGCCGCTGCTAAGATTTTTCGGGAAGCGGATTTTTGTGTCCACCGCTGGCGGGGTGGACACGCGCCCCGCGTGACCGGAGTTGGATGCGTGGACCCAGCGTGGCCGCCTTAAGAAAGGCGGACACAGAGGTCTGCCCCTCTACGCGCTGCGTGCCGGATGCGGTAAGCTGTGGTCCGGCAGCACCGCCGATCCTGCGTCTTGTGTCCACCGCTGGCGGGGTGGACACGCGCCCCGCGTAGCCGGAGTTGGATGCGTGGACCCAGCCTGCCCGCCTTAAGAAGGGCAGGCACAGGGGCCTGCCCCTACGCGCTGCGAAAACCAAGGTTGCCCACAACAGCCCCAAGCGTCCGCTGTCCGGTTGTAGGGGCGGCCCCCTGTGGCCGTACAGCCGGATAGCCCACGCAGCCGCATGAAGAAGGGCAGACACAGAGGTCTGCCCCTCTACGCGCTGCGTGCCGGATGCGGTAAGCTGTGGTC
>DAOSJS010000304.1:0-4974 GCA_035367355.1 Candidatus Hydrogenedentota bacterium | reverse complement strand
CGCACGCGAAGCTGACCGGTTGCCTCGTCGTACCACCAGCCCTCCTCATGGAAGCCCCACACGGGGAGCCGATTCATGGCGACGCCTCCCGACGTGACTTCCGCCGGCTGCCGGCGGACGGTCAGGATCTCTTCCCCCGGCCCGAATGTTTCATAGCTCACCCGACTGTCGGCATAATCGATTCGCCGCAGCAGACTCGTATTGTGAAGCAGATGATCCTCGCCGCGCGGAGCGGTCTCCGGAATGCACGCCATGATGCGGCAGAGCTGAAAGTTGTAATTCAGCACCAGGGGGCACGGAAAGGCCAGACTCCCCAGCCCCTGACGCATCTTGCCATCCGACATCTGGCACCAGGTCGTGGAGTTGGCCGCCGCAATTGCCGCGTCCTTGTATTCCTCGCGGCCCGTGGCTTCATACAGCTTGGCGTAGAGCTCCGCCAGCCGGAATTGCTGAATCGTCTCGACCACGGGGAACGTCGTCTGCTCCGTAAGTCCGGGAACATCGGGGTGGAAGCCCTCGTCCACGATCAGTTCGCGCCCCAGGTAATCCAGAATATCCTCGGCCATCTGCACCGCCCCGACCACTTCGTCGCGGTGCTCCAGCAGATAGAGCGCCGTCTCGATCGGGATCCACTGATCAAAGGATTCGCCGCCGACCGCGACATCGCCATAGACGCCGAACCAGCGGTTGTCCTTGATCGGATGGTCGATCAGCCACTGAAGCGCCTTGCGGCTCCGTTCCAGATCCCCGGCGTCCCCCTCCACTTCATGCAGCTTCTCGAAAAACAGGACGTACCAGAGCTGACTGCACGAATACGCTTCGGTCACTTCCCCCGACAGGGCATTGATGCGGAATGGCCAGTTGCCTTCCTCATGCTGATATTCACGCAGGACGGAGGCAATTTCCCGGGCGCCTTGCAGATAGCGCGGGTCGCTCGTAATCGCGTGGAGACTCAGAAACGCCAGCCCCATATAGGCCGACTTGTCCATCTCCAGCCCCCACTCCATCCCCTCGAACGAACCGTCCTCGCGCCAGAAAACCACGCTCTGGACCAGATGCGGCGCCGCGGCGTCGGCCGGGACCCGGTGCTCCAGATGCCACTCGGCCAGATTGCGGGCCACCTCCAGCGCGCGGGCGTCGCCCGAATAAAGGTAATACTGAATCGCGCCGAGAATGCTGATCGAATGGTTAAAGCCGTATTCCCCGCCGATATTGCCGTAATACCGATTATCGGAGGTGACCCAGTTACTGACGAGGTACGGGGGCGCACCGCGCAGCGACGCCGGCGCGGGGTCCGGATCGATCACCTCGACCGAGGTGATCATCCATTCGTTCAGCAGGCGCATCGTTTCATCGTAGGAACGCAGCGGCAGCAACTTGCCAGCCTGATCTCGGGCGCCGCGAAGCGGTGTCGCCAGCGGAAGCTCGGATTGAATCGGACCGATCGTCACGTCGGCGAATTCCGCGACGCAGCGCGTGCTGTAAAGTCCCACCCGGCCGTCGACGGGATCCGCCGGCCAGAGCCTTCCCGCCTTTTCGTACTTCGGCAGGGCGCCTTTGAACCAGTAACGCGCCGCGGGTTTCCCGTTCAGGTAACAGACCACCTCCGCGCCCTGCACATCCGCGCGCAGGTGCTGCCACTGACCGACGTTGAGTTCCGGGTGCCGCGAGAGATCAACGATGAAGGCGCCCTCAACGAGCGACGAACTTCCGCCGGGGAACGGATTCTCCGAAACTTCATTGACGAAACCGAGCACCGCATAAATGCCGCCGTAGCGCTGCTCGAGCGTGTAGAAGAGGTAGTGGTTGGGATTGCGTGCTTGAAGCAGCAGGCCGGCGGCGGAACCGGTGGTCAGCCCGTCGAGTCGGACGCGCGCCTCGATGCTGTACTGATTGACGCCCCGGTCCTCGAACAGCAGCAGCGCGGTCTCTGTCGTGGCCTGGTCCTGACGAATCACGCCGCTCTCGTCGAGCCAATGCCCCCCGTGCCTGTCGGCGCCCGCCAGGGCCTCCGCTCCCAGGGCGACGGCCTCGGCCGGTTCGACCCACTCGGCGCGCGGCGGTAGGCCCGCCAGGCCCAGGGCGAGCAGGAAAATCGTCTTCAACATAGCGTGCCTGATCATGCGCAGACTCCATGGAACGGCGGCGGTGATGCCGGGGGCGTGGGAATGTAGTTCAATATGCCCAAGGAAATCGATTTCGCTCGAGGTAATCTTTAGAACGAAGGCGCCGCGATGTCAATTCAGATCTGGCGCGTTGGCGCCTTCCTCCGCGTCCGGAGGATTGCCCCATGCGCAGGGCCCGATCTCATATTGAACGCGCGTCTCCGAGCATCGGACCGCAAGGCAGCCCGTGGCCGCAGAAGCATCTCTTGCGGCTTCCACTGCCACTCTCTCCAATGGGATAATTCTTCTGTTCTCAGATACCGTCTAGTTTAGTTATGCTTACATGACTCCGGGTATGACGGATCTCTTAACGTCTCGCCCGAAGCGATCTCTGATCACACTAAGCATCTCTACCCCGAAGGCGAGGTCAACCGCTTCAGCTCGTAGCGGCCGGTTGAGGACGGTTTGCCAAGCGATTTGAACGAGGACGGCATCGGCGCTTAGGCCGTTGTATTGTCATTCAATGCGGATCTCGACCGATTCCAGGACGGGTGAGTAGGCGCCGTTGTCGGTATGAAGAATCGCCTTATACTGGATCCATCGAGCCGACGCTGGCAAATGCGACAGCGATTCATTGTGTTCGGTGATATAGTCTCCCCCCGCGGCCGGACCGATCCACTCAGCATCACCCAATTCCTCTTCCGTCCTCGCCGCACGTACCTGGAAGCGGACGGCGCTGCGATGAGGTTCCCGCGCCGACCAGTCGATTGACAGGGGCCGGCCTTCGCCGAGCTCATATGGCGATGATATGTATTCATAATCATATTTCCGATTGTAAATATCGCCCAAATCATCACTGCCTTTGCGGGCGTGGACGCCGAGGCCGGGGATCTCCAACCGTCGATCGGCTTGAAACCCCGCAGCTCCGCCCCAGTACAGAAATGAAGCCGTTTTGTGATCGCCGGGCATGCCGGGACGGTTGACGTCGCCCTGGCTGCGGTGACAGTAGAAGAACACATCATTGTAACCGTCGAGGTTAAAATCGCTCACGATGGACCCATCGCTGCTGTTGGTGGGCAGCGAGATTTTCCGCTTCATGCTGAATCCTGAGGCACTCCCCAATAGAATATGGGAGATCGTGTCGCGGCCCGTTCGATGCCAATACACCGCACAGACGATATCGAGCCAGCCGTCGCGATTGACATCGGCCACCGTCACGGTCTTAGCCTGCGTGCCGATTTCGACCGCGTTCTCCCTCGTGTATTCTCCGCGCTCATTTCCATAATAAATCGAAAAAGTCTCGTCCGCGCTTCCGCCGCGGGTCATAATCAAATCCAGAAATCCATCACGATTCAGGTCGGCGATATTGGGATAGCCGGTCTTCTGCGTTCCCGGGATAAAAACCTGACGCCATTGCTCGGTGCTGCGCGTCCCGTCGCCGTAGAATATTGAACCCTCCTGGTCCCCCTCGTTGCCGAATATAATGTCGAGATTTCCGTCTCGATCCAGATCAGCGACGGCCGGCGCTCGCACGCGGTCAGCCGGCAAAGCCGATCGTTCCGAGACGATGAATCCGTCCGGGCCTCCCCAATAGATGACCACTCCTGGATCGATCCCCGTGGCGCCGGGGTAGGATCGATGATTGGCCGAGATGATATCGATGTACCCGTCGCGATCCATGTCGGAGAGAAGCAGCCCGTTGATCTGGTAGGCGGGCAGCCCTGTCCGCCGCCCGAAGTCGTACTGGTTGTCCTCGTTCCAATAAATGAATATGTCATTCACGCCCCACAGGACGTCATGCCCCTCGCCTTGATTTCCGAAGACAATGTCCACGTCCCCGTCATCATCCAGGTCGGCCATACCGCGACCCTGCGATTCCAGGCCGAGCAATTCTATCCGGTTCGCCGCGCTATAGGAGCCATGCTCGTTTCCATAATACAGGTAATTTGGATGGTAATCGTTGGCGGAAAGGGTGAACGTGTTCGCAAAGGCGATATCGAGAAAGCCGTCGCCGTTGAAATCGGCAATCGCGTTGCCTCGCGCCCCGTGCTCGAAGAGCGGGGTCCGCATACCCTCATTGATCCCGCGCGGTGAATTCCAGTAGACAAACGACGGAACTTCATACGTATATCGGTCCTGAAAATTGCTGACGACCAGTTCGGGCCATCCGTCGCCGTTAAGATCGGCCGCCGAAGCGCCCCACGCCCCGATCGTTGTCAATTCCAGACGATTGTCATTTACGAAACCATCGCCGGATCCATAATATAGAAACGACTGCGTCACCCGGTTACCATTGACCTCGTGATTGCTGAAGAATATATCCGCCATCCCGTCGCGATTGAAATCCTCGATGACGCAATCCAGGGCCATCTGCGTCTCAAAGGCAATCCGTTGAGCGGCATCGAATGATCCATCGCGGTTAAGGTAGGCCCACGACTCTTCGCCTTCCTGATTCGCAAAGGCCACGTCCGGCAGGCCGTCATTGTCCAGATCCCCTACGGCCACGGAATGGGCGCCGTGGGTGGGGAGCGCCGTGACCTGATTCTCCAAAAAGCCGGCCTCTCCATTCCAATAGATAAATGAAACGTCCTCCTCGCCGTTGGCGAAAATAATCTCGGGCCAATCATCGCCGTTCAGATCCGCCACGGCCGCGGCATTCGCCCCCTTCGTGGGCAGTTCGGTGAATCGCTCACCATCAAATCTGCCCCCCTCGCCCCAGTAAATCCGCGAGATCTGCCGGGTCTGGTCGCCCTCCCCCGTATCCTGTCCAGACATCGAAAACCCGCTTGAGTATGGAATCACGATGTCCAAGTCTCCGTCGCGATCCAGATCGCCCGTTGCGGGTTTGCCGGGGGCCTTGTTCGGCAAT
>DAOSJS010000303.1:0-4986 GCA_035367355.1 Candidatus Hydrogenedentota bacterium | reverse complement strand
GCGGAGACCGGGCGCGCATTGTGCGCATCCGTGGAGAAGGCGCTCCCGGACTTCGTCAGCGCTTGCTCGACATGGGCATTACGCGCGGCACCGAGTTGGTGGTGGAGCGCCATGCGCCGCTGGGAGATCCGGTCGAGATCAGTCTCAAGGGATATTCGCTTGCCCTGCGCATGAACGAGGCCAGGCACATCGAAATTGAGGAATTGTGACGTGGCGGGCATCGCGATTGCAGGCAACCCGAACGCGGGCAAGACCTCCCTGTTCAACCACCTTACCGGGGCGACCCAGAGCGTGGGGAATTACCCCGGGGTGACGGTGGAATGCAAAAAAGGCGTGGCCCGGCTCAACGGGCGGCGCCTCGACGTGGTGGATCTTCCCGGAACCTACTCGCTCACGGCGTATTCTCAGGAAGAGCTGGTGGCCCGCAATTTCATCATCGAGGATGGCCCCGACCTGGTGGTGGATGTGCTCGATGCGTCGAATCTTGAACGCCACCTGTATCTGGCCATCCAGATCATGGAGATGGGGGCGCCGCTGCTGCTCGCACTCAATATGGTGGATGTGGCCCGGCGCCGCGGGCTCGAAGTTGATCACGCCAAGCTGTCGGAGCTGCTCGGTGTGCCTGTGGTGCCCACGGTGGGAAGCAAGGGCACAGGAATTAAGCAGCTGCTCCAGTGCTGCATCGATGCGCTCGACGGCAAAGTGTCCGTAACCCCGCGCCCCGTCACGTACGGCCACGAAGTGGACGAAGAAGTGGACCGGCTGGCGGAACTCGCACAGGCCGTACCGCCGTTGGCGGCGCGCTACAATCCGCGCTGGCTGGCCGTGAAACTGCTCGAGGGCGATCCCGAGGTCGAGAAAAAAGTGGCCGAACTGGGTGGTGAGGCAGCTGCGGGCCTTCTGGAAGCAGCCCGAAAAGGCGTGAAGGCCATCGAACGGCATTGCGGCGACGATTGCGCCACGATCATCGCCGAACGCCGCTACGGGTATGCCGCCGGCATCATGAGGGAATGCGTGGCCCTGTCGGGTGAAGCCCGGGAAATGAACACAGACCGTATCGACAGGGTCGTGTGTCATCGGTTTTTGGGCCCGTTGATTCTGGTCGCCGTCGTGGCGGCGCTGTTTTTCACCGTATTCAAGGTGTCGACGGATTGGGCGTGGATCCCGTGGTTCGGGGAGTGGTATTCGCCGGTCGACTGGGTGGACGGCCTTTTCGAGCGCCTGGCCGATGCCGTGGCAGGCCTGGAGTCGCGGGCTCCCGTCCTGCATTCGCTCATCAGCGATGCGTTGATTGCGGGTGTCGGCGGGGTTCTGGGATTCGTGCCGCTCATCTTCATCATGTTTCTGTTGATCTCCGCCCTGGAAGACTCCGGGTACATTGCGCGCGTGGCCTTTATTCTCGATCGCATGCTTCAGACCTTTGGTCTCCAGGGAAAGTCGATCCTCGCCATGATCGTGTCGGGAGGCCTCGGCGCCGGGGGGTGCGCCGTGCCGGGGGTCCTGGCTACGCGAACCCTGCGCGAAGAAAAAGACCGTTTGATCACGATGCTGGTGGCGCCGTTCATGAATTGCGGGGCGAAACTGCCGGTCTACGCGATGTTGATCGCGGCGTTCTTCCCGCACCGCCACACGCAGATGATGCTGTTGTTGTGGGCGATGTCATGGGTCGTGGCGCTGTGCGCGGCCTGGGTGCTTCGCAAGTTTGTGATCCGGGGCGAGCAGACGCCGTTCGTGATGGAACTGCCTCCGTACCACCTGCCCGTTTTACGCAGCCTGCTCCTGCACACGTGGGACCGTACCTGGATGTACATGAAGAAAGCGGGAACCATCATCCTGGCCATTAATGTGGTGTTGTGGGCGCTGATGTATTTTCCGCGGCCGCCTGAGCCGGGCAGTGCGAGCACAGCAGTTCCGTTCACTGTATCGGCCCACGCGAGCGAAGCGGAACTGGCCGCGGATGCGCTGGCCCACAGCTACGCCGGGCGCTTTGGGCGGGTGCTTGAGCCGATCACGCAGTATGCGGGGTTTGACTGGCGCACCAACATCGCGCTGGTCGGCGGTTTCATGGCGAAAGAAGTGGTTGTGGGCACCCTCGGGACCGTTATGGCCATGGGCGACGTAGATCCCGGCCAGGCCCAGGCGCTTTCCCAGCGTCTGGCCGCCGATCCCGCGTGGAATCCCCTCAAAGGATTTGCCCTGATGGTCTTTGTGATGGTGTATGCGCCGTGTTTCGTGACCATGGCCATGATCCGGCGGGAGAGCGGCTCGTGGAAATGGGCGCTCTTCTCCACGGGTTATTCTACAATGATCGCATTAGTGTTGGCAGTGCTGATTTACCAGGGAGGCCTTGCGTTAGGCCTCGGGATATCCTGAGACAACGAACGGCGGACCGGTAACGCTGCGGCATGCGAGCCCGGGTCCCTGAAACGGGTACGAGCTACTGTCCAGTGGCCGGTTTTCCGAAGGAGATAGCGCAATGCTGGAATTGCTTGTGGTTGGCTTGATCGTGTGCGCCGCGGCGTTTTTCGCTGCACGGTGGCTTCGCAGAAGTACACAGGGGCGTAATTGCCACGAAATCTGCGGTATAGACGCGCGTTCCTGCCCTCTGTCGAGCGAATATGTGCCAACTGAGGCAGGCGCCCGCCTTCCAAAGGCCTGCTGCGGGATACAGGTGTCAGAACAGCGCGGCCGCACGGTGGCGCGGCCCGGCCCGGGAGGAGCAGTGTGAATTATCAGGGCGTGATACTCGGCGCAGTGGCGTTTTTGACGATCGGCCTCTTTCACCCGGTGGTGATCAAGGGCGAGTACTACTTCGGAGCGCGCATCTGGCCCGTTTTTCTGGTGCTGGGCCTTTTATGCGTGGCTCTCTCGCTCCTGGTGGATAACACGTACGGTTCCGTGATTCTCGGAGTCGTGGGCTTCTCTTCGCTGTGGACCATCCACGAGATCAAGGAGCAGGAGGAGCGCGTCGCCCGGGGGTGGTTTCCCAAGAACCCGAATCGGTCAAAATAATCCGCCACGAATCCAAACGTGAACGCGCCTGCGCGCCTGGCGGCGCTGTCGCGGTCAACACCAAGCGCATAATGCACTGCGCAGCCTGCCGTCATCCTTCAGTTGCCTTGCGAAGCTGCCGCAAGACAGGTATCCTGCCTCTGGCAACACAACCAGCAGGGAAAGGATGGGTGCAATGCGAGGTGCTGTATTTTTTCAGATTGCTTTCTTCGTGGCGATGGGGCTGTGCTTCGGGGCATGGGCGGCGGAAGACACGCCGGTGAACCCGTTTACATTGCCGGGTTCGTGGTATAAGGCCAACCTTCACACACACACCACGGTGTCGGATGGCGACGTGGATCTCCCCGTGCGCGTCGAGCAATACAAATCGCATGGGTACGACATCCTCGCGGTGAGCGACCACGAGAAGACCAGTGATGTCGCGCCATTCTGTACCGAAGATTTCCTCCTCATCAGCGGCATGGAAACGCATCCGAAATCGCCGAATCCCTCGATGGCCTACCATCTCTTGTGCATCAACGTCCCCCTGGGCCTGTCGTTTGAGAAAGAGACGCCCATGGAGGAGCGTTTGAAGGTATTGCGTGAAGCCGGAGTCTTCGTTGTGGCCGCACATCCGTACTGGTGCGGGTTCACTCTCGATGAACTCCTTCCACTGAGAGAACATGGCGTCGCCGCGATGGAGGTGTACAACTCAACGTGCCGATTCAACGGGCGGGCTGACAGTTCGGTGCACTGGGACCACCTGCTGTCCCGTGGCTGGCGGATCCCCGCCATCGCCGTGGATGATGTGCACAGCGACAATTCCCTGCGCATGGGATGGACTATGATCAAGGCCGAATCTCTGACGCTCGATGCGATCATGGCGGCGTTGCGCGCGGGCGCGTTCTATGCGTCGACGGGGCCTGAGTTCACAGATATGCGAGTCGAAGGCGACAGCGTGGTCGTGGAGTGCACCCCCGTGCAGAAGATCCAATTTTACGCGCCTGCGCCCAACGGCTCACAGATCCTCGCGAGCACGGAGCCGCTTACGAAAGGCGTGTTCACCATGAAACGTAAGCTGGCCTATGTGCGCGCTACGATCACCGATGCCAACGGCAAAGAGGCCTGGTCGCCGGTCCTGTATTTCGATTAGCAAGCCGCCGGCGCTGAACTGGGCCGGCGTTATGGCGTTTCGCGCAGGCAGTCGAAGACACGCTCTTCGCCGCCGCGGTACAGCAGGTTGTCGTCCACTTCGAGGGTATCCTCAGCGGACAGGGGGATGAAACGGCCCTCGGCCCGGGCGTATTCCGTTCCTTCATCGTCCATGATCCAGCTGCGCGCGGTGCTGACCCGCCGGTTGGCTTTGACGCACTCCGCGCAGGCGATCAGCGGGCGATTTGCGGGGACGGGTTTGAGGTACCGCACGGTAAGCTCGCCCGTGAAACACATGCGGTGGATCTTGCGGGCGACGGCCCAGCCCATGCACTCGTCCAGCAGCGCGGCGACGATCCCGCCGTGCATCACGTCGGCGAATCCACAATGGTGTTTTTTGCCCGTGAACGTTGCCTTGACGATGTCGGCGTCGACATAAAAGCGCGTCTGGACGCCTGCGGCGTTCTCTTCTCCACAGATGAAACAGGGCTTTGAATTCGGCAAATAGGTTATTCCGTCACTGCCCACATCCATTCCTTTCATTGCCCGGCGCGCCGCCGTTGCGGCCGCAGGCGGTGCCGCGCCCGTGTCCGGCAAGGGCCGCAAGCGCGTAGCGGTGGCCGGCCAGCCACCGGTAGGCTGCAGGCGACGCGTGGCGGATGCCCGGGAACCGCAAAATACGGGCCATCCAGTGCCAGCCGGCCACCAAGTCCAGCAACTGGGGCAGCGCCTGCTCACCAGAGTAAACGCGACCGTCCGCCGTGACCAGCTGTATGGCGGCAAGACACTGTTCACGGGTGACCGCCGGGAAACGCCGCGCCCGGTCTTCGTGCTGGCACGGGA
>DAOSJS010000302.1:0-4991 GCA_035367355.1 Candidatus Hydrogenedentota bacterium | reverse complement strand
CGCGATTGCCGCCGCCAGGACTCCACAAAGCAGACCCAACACAAAAAGTCCCGTCATTGCCATCAGGATCCTCCTCTCAGCGTGAATTCGCGGCTCATCCGCGGCCACGCAACGTTTTCTCCGGGTGGGCCTGTGCCGCCCGGCTGGATGTGGCTGCGCCGCAGGCAGCCCGTTCGTCCCTGCGGCACCAGGCAGGCCGCAATGACTGAGGCAGCGCATCGCTTGAAGGGTGCGCAACACGTCACTACAGCCCAGGGCGTGCCTGTGATCTCTGCAACTCTGGGGCTTCTTTCATACAACCTCGCGTCACGCATTCCCCGGGATGCCCCACAATATAGCAATCGCGATGCCAACAAAGCAGAACACTGGGGGAAAACAGCATTAAATTCTGATTTCGCGCGCAATTACGACCAGATTCCTCATTTCGAAACCCAGATGATACAGCGCACGGCATGCGTTGCGCAACGTTACAAATGCAACGACTGTAATTTCGACTAAACCACTACCTGAGACAGGATAAGCGGAAGGGCGGGAAATGGGGAGGCATGCATCGGAGAAGTGAAGAAGGTCGGGGACCCGCGCGGCATACTGAGGGGTCGCGAGCCCCCGAACCTTCCTCGGGCGGAGCTACACCGCGCAGGCCTCGGCAAAGACCTGGCGGTACGGGGCGGCGTGGATGGGCCGCCCCGATTTTAGGGAGGGAACCCTGACGGTCATCGTGACCGGATTAAACTGTAGATTCTGGATCCTCTTCCGGCCCGTCGGACCGGCGGAGACCGGCTCTTTCGAGCAGCCAGACCATGGGGCACCAGTTCGTGAATCCGGACTGGAGGAGATTGGCGCCTACGAACCCTGTGAAGACGAGCCAATACCGGGAATGAACCCCGGCCAGCACCGCACTGGCAAGAACAAAGAACCCTGCGATGGTACGCAGCGCCCGCTCGACAGTCATGTGCTTCTCTCTCCGCCCATACGGGACTCGCTCAACGCATGGGAAGTAAGCATTTTCCATGCCACAAAATGACTTAAGGTCAATTTACAGGCCAAGCATGCGCTGTTAAACGGGTTAGGAAGCCCCGAAAACACCGCGAATGCCAAACGCAAAGCAAAATGTAACGTTACTTTGCGTTACATTTCGATTGAATTGTAACGTTGCGCAACGATTTTTTGGGCCTCTGCGCAGCCTGTCGCGGCAGGAAAGGGAAAAACCCGGGCGGATGCAAACGTCTATGACGCGGCGGCTACAGCGTGTGGGGCATGCCGGAGCCAATGTCCTGGCGGCTGGGCCCCGTGGGCCGTTCCAGGGGCACTCCGAGCTTCTTCATGCGCCTCCAGACGGACGTGCGGGTGATTCCGAGCCGCCGCGCGGCTTCAGCCTTGTTCCACCCGGAGACTTCTAGCACGGCCATGAGCTCCTCGCGGGTATTTCCACGTTTGCGCCGTGCCGGGAACTCCGAATACAGCCCTGGCGACGCAAAGGCATCGGCCTGGCTGGGATCGTCGCAGAGCTGAAGCTTGAGCTCGACCCGGCGAATTTCGATCGGGAGATCGAGGGGATTGATGAACGCGCCGCTGCAGGTAACAAAGGCGTGCTCAATGGCGTTTTCAAGTTCGCGGACGTTTCCGGGCCAGCAATAGTCCAATACCATACGGAGGGCATCGGGGGTCAGTCCCAGGATATTTTTTCCGGTATCGGCATTGAACTGGGCAATGAAACGCTTGACGAGGGGATCAATGTCTTCCTTCCGCTCACGCAGCGGCGGCAGGTGAAGCGGGAACACCTTCAGGCGGTAAAAGAGGTCCTCGCGGAACTCGCCGCGCCGGACCAGGTCGCGCAGGTTGCGATGGGTGGCGGCAATGACGCGGACATCGACTTTGCGGGGAATGGATTCGCCGACGCGTTCGAGCTCGCGTTCCTGCAGCACCCGCAGCAGTTTCACCTGCACCAGGGGCGGAATATCCCCGACCTCGTCGAGGAAAATGGTCCCTTCATTGGCGCGTTCGAAACGGCCGACGTGATCTTTGATCGCGCCCGTGAAAGCGCCTTTGGCGTGGCCGAACAGCTCGCTTTCAAGGAGGGATTCCGACAGGGCGGAGCAATTCACGCGAACCAGCGGACCGTTTTTGCGTTCGCTGTGATAGTGGATGGCTTTCGCGACTACTTCCTTGCCCGTGCCCGTCTCGCCGGTGATGAGTACGGTCACCGGGGAAGCGGCGGCGAGCTCAACCAGGTTGAATACTTCGCGCATCTGCGGGCTTTTTCCCACGATGTTGTCGAATTCGAAGCGGCCGGTCACCTCCCGGCGGAGCTGGTTCATCTCGGTTTCCAGACGTCGCAATGAGGTGATGTCGGTCAGCGAAATCACGGCGCCCATGGGTTCGCCATCATCACCGCGCAACACACGCCCGGCCACAATCACATGGACTTCATCGCCGTTGCAGTGCTTGATCACGGTCTCGACCTTGTCCACCCAGTCCACTTTGAACAGGTCGCAGGTAAGCGGCGGCAGGCTGTACAGGTGCTGATCGATGGTGTTGGCGTTTAAGAAAGCGCAATTGCGCCCGATGGCCTGCTCCGGAGCGTAGCCGGTGATGCGTTCCATGGCCCGGTTCCAGCGCTGAATCACGAACTCCGTATCAATGACAAAAACCCCGTCCGCCATGGTGTCGAGGATGGTTGCCAGTTCAAGTGCTTCACGTTCCAGCGATTGCGTCATGCGCGTATCTCCGTAGCTCCGGAATCGATCATAGCACACGGAGATAGCACAACGTTACCTGCCTGCCATAGAAAAACGCGGCGCCCCTTGCGTTCCGAGCCTGGAACGCAAGGGGCGCCTTCGGGGTTTCTACACCATCGACCGCAGCCCAGCGTATCGATTACACCAATTTACGCAAACCACGCAGCGACAGGGCGGCGATGCCGAGACCCATCAGGGCAATGGAGGTGGGCTCGGGCACAATCGGCCGCACCAGGATCACGAGATCCTGATAATCCCAGTCGGCCCGGGGATCGCCAGCCAGGCGGTCTTCCCACGCCAGCAGGTAGGTGCCCGGCTCATAGCCTTGGGGCGCGGCGAGCATGAGCATCTGTACCCGCTCGGCCTCATTGCGGCCGTATTCGGAATACAGGGTGGCGCCGGTCTGACCCACGTGCAGCGAGAAACCGTAGGGCTCGATCGACGCGATCAGCTGCGCAGCCGGCGAACCGCCCGCGCCGGGGTTGACGTAGCCGCCCGTCACCGTGAACAGGAAGTTCTCATTTTCCACAGCGCCCGGCAACACCGGGTCATAGTAGTAGAGGCTGTGATTATACGTGGCGTAGCGCGCTTCCAGAGCAACATTCTGACCGCCGAAGAAGTGGAACACGTCCGGTCCATTGTAATCGTCTGGATCAACGCCAACGGCCTGATACAAGGCGTCACTGGTTGTAAAGCCCGTGCTGACGCCGAAGATCGCTTCGTAAATGTCCAGAAGCTCCCATTCTCCGGGGTGTGCGGGCTGCACGTTCACGTCAGCCACGGTAAGGGCAGCCGCACTGAAGCTCACCAGCACAGCCACTGCCACGCTTGAAAGTACTTTTTTCATCATTCTTCGCTCCTTAACCTTTATGCCTATGCCAGTTTTGTTCGAGCTTTGGAAAAACTGCCCCATGCAATTTTTCGCCCTTCAACCAGGGACTCTGTCGCCGTGAACCCGGGGTAGATCCGGGACGCTCAATTGCTGTTTCCACAGCCTCAGAAGACGCAGCCCGATGTTTTCTGTTCTACCAACCCCTCACACATACGCAAGGTGCGTGCCAATACTCGCCGCAAAGCCTAACAAGTTGAATTTAAATTGTTTACACCTGAGCAACGGCGGCTGATGTGTACAGCGGGAAGATCAGATTGCCTGCAGAGGCATTGACATTGAGTCACGGCTGACAACTTTTTTTACGAATTGGGCGCCGCTGCGCAAGCCCTGACCGGCAGGGTAATACACCGCCCTTCATCCCAGGGGCTGGATCACCGTACACGTCCGCGCTTTGTACGGATCTCCCCTGGTTGTTGAGGGGATTATGCGGAGCATCCATTTCAGAAAAACTTGATCCTGAGTGCCATTTTGGGTATAAATTAGTGTGATTCTGTTGTTAAGTGAAAGTAGCCTGACGCTGCTACCTGAGCGCACACGAGGCTCGATGGCAGTCACGATGGTACGGATAGGAAGGCAACCTGGTACTCCGCCGTGCGGGAGTAGCACGGAAAAACCCACGCGCATGAGTCTGGCAGATGTCGCCGCTGGGGCGTGGTGAGGGTTCCAGCTGCGCCGCTTGCCTCAGAGCGGTGAACGGGAATGTGATGAGGCCAACGCCAGGCTTTCAACGGAACGGCCCCGTGGCGCCGCTCCTGAGTCTGGACTTTATTTTGGCCCCAGCGGGAGACCTGACAGGCACACGATAGGCATTGGGGTAGTTGCGGCGCGGTTTTTCCCCGCGATTTACGCTGCCTGCCTGAACACTCAACGACACAAGGATTCACACGCGAATTCATGAAACAGATTTGTGCGGTATCCGATCTTCACTTGTTCTGCAAACGTTCTGAGGCGCATCGTCACACGGCGGCGCTCGACCGGGCTATTGCCGAAGCGGAAGTCTGCGTGCTCAACGGCGATATTTTCGATTTTCGGTGGAGCGTATTTGACTCCGTTGAAGAAACGGTGGATGAAGCGCTTGCGTGGCTGGACCGCATCATTGCGCGGCACCCGCATTGCGATTTTCATTACATTTTCGGCAACCACGACAGCGTGAAAGTGTTCATCGATGCGCTGGATGCTTATGCGGCCCGCACGGAGCGTCTGACCTGCCATCACGACCTGTTCCGCTTGAACGCCGCGGTGTTTCTTCATGGCGATGTGGCGGACCGGAAGATGACGCCCGCGGAGTTCGAGGCCGCGCGCCGCGTGTGGCACTACGACCGCCAACGGGGCCGGATAGTGAACCGGGCCTACGATCTGGC
>DAOSJS010000301.1:0-5048 GCA_035367355.1 Candidatus Hydrogenedentota bacterium | reverse complement strand
CATGCTCCCGTGCTCGTGTTTGGAAGCATGCGCGACGGCGATGAGCGCCTGGCTTCGACATGCTGGGCCGAATTGAGCGCGCGGCTTCCCGAGCTGCGCATGATTTTAGTCCCGCGCCATCTTGAGCGGGTGAGCACGGTCTGTGCGGCCTTCACGGAGCCGGTGCTGCTGCATTCTGCGCTTCGGAGCGGCCAGAAACCGTCGGGCGAACGCCTGCTTGTCGTTGATGTCATGGGTGAACTCGTGAAGTTCTATGCCCTGGCCACGGCCGCGGTGATCGGGGGCAGCTTCTATCCCGGCGTGGAAGGGCACAACCCGCTCGAACCCGCGGCGCTGGGCATTCCCACTGTCTTCGGCCCGTTCATGCGTAATTTCATCGATCCGGCGCGCGCGTTGCTGGAAAGCGGCGGGGCGGTTCAAACCGATGCCGTCGAGTTGCCGGAAATTCTGTCCAGGCTTCTTATAGACGAGGACTGGCGGGCCCGGCTCGCCTCAAATGGACGCGCGGCGGTGCGAACCACACAAGGAGCTATTGCACGCTCTCTTGATGTGCTGGAAGGCCTGATGGAACCGCCGATCCGTGCGGTATAAGTAAAAGCAGCGTCCCCGTGCCGCCGGGAAGCGTCAGATACAGTTCGTTTCGCTTGACGTCTGTAGATTTCAGCTTACCGGTGGCCCGTTCCACTTCCACGACCTCGCCGATGGCTGGATCGAGCTGGAGCCGCAACGTGCGTTCGGCTGCTTTCGCGCTTCGCTGCATGCCATGAACCGTATTTACCACGAACGCCCAGTCGCGGCCATCGCCATCGCGCAGGAAGCTCAAGAGAGCGGATTGGGCGATAACGGCCCGGATGGGCAGCTTACCGAAAGGAAGAGGGCGCAGCCCCGAAGGGGCGTCGCCAGCGAAAAACACGTCTCTGACCTTCAGCCCGCGCAGAACCGGCCACAACGCGCTCACTTCCCGGTTCACCTCCGCGACATTTCTCCACGTATAGTGCCGCTCGCCGGTAAAGGGATTCACCATACTGCGGCGCATCCCGGCGGCAGGCTCGGCCTGCCACAGATCATGAGGGATGGTAAGCCAGTAGCGGTGGTACGCGAGGCCACGGGCGCCAAAGGCGAGCTGGCTGTAGACCTGAAAGCGCAGGTCGCTCTCCGATGCGAACCGGAAATCACCGGTCTCCGTGACCTGCACGAACCCCACCCATCGCGCTCCGTGCTTTTCGGCAAGTGCGCGGGCGCATGCCAGATATCCGAAATACTCTGCGCGTGCCTCCGAGCCGTCACGCTTCAGCGGGAACGCGCGCAGGCCGAAGGCGTTCAAACCGGCGTCCAGAAGCCGATCGGCGGTTGCAGCACCATCGGCGCCGTCCATGGAGGCAAACGCCAATGTGATTTGGTGAGGATCCAGGCATTGGAGGCTTTCAAGCTGAGCCTCAACGGCATCCGTGTCCGCCGCAGTGATGTTGGCGCCGAGCATCCGGCCCGCGGTGGCCGGGCCGCCATCTGTCGCGGCGGGAGTGGCGAGCAGAACCGACAATCCCGCCTCCGCCGCAAGGGCGGCCTCTTCACTGAATTTCGCCCCGGCAGAGAGCGTCACCACGTTCAGGCCGGCTTCGGCGTACGCGGCGAAGTGTTCGCGCGAGGGCGGGGGCGGCTCCAGCGCCATTACAGGCAGGTCTGGCACGTCAGTCGCGGCGGCGAACGGGCCGCTGAAGGCGGGGAGCAAAATTATCAGAAACACTGGGGTCATGTGGTTACCTCATGCCGGTTACCTGAGCTATGGTGCAGGACACCGCGTTGATTTAGCAAGATGGATCAGGGGTTGCTCGCGTTTCGGCCCGCGCCCGGCGCAGGATCTCCGCGAAACGGAGCGCAGCAGCCGGCAAACCCTTCTTCGAATGCCCCGATTTTCCGATTTTCTTGACACCCGCGCGGACCCTTGGCTATTGTGCGGGTTCTGTCCCGGGGCTGAAACATGCGGAGCGGCTCAAAGGGACGTCTATCGGGTGCGGCCGGGTGCAGCGAGGGAGCAGGTGTCATGGCAGAGAGCGAAGGTATTCAGGTTGCGGTGATCATGGGAAGCAAGTCCGACTGGGAGACCATGCGCTCCGCGTCCGAGATCCTCAAGAAATTTGGCATTGCGCACGAGTGCCGTGTGCTGTCGGCTCACCGGACGCCTGAAGCGCTCCAGGAGTATCTCGCCACTGCCGAACAGCGCGGCTGCGGCGTATACATCGCGGGCGCCGGCGGCGCAGCGCACCTGGCGGGCG
This sequence comes from Candidatus Hydrogenedentota bacterium, assembly GCA_035367355.1. Classification (GTDB taxonomy): domain Bacteria; phylum Hydrogenedentota; class Hydrogenedentia; order Hydrogenedentales; family SLHB01; genus UBA2224. The sequence goes on along the minus strand of DAOSJS010000301.1, from coordinate 2,775 downwards.
TCATCGCGTCGAAGACGCTCAAGCCGGTGTTTGGGGTGCCGATCGAGAGCAGGCTGCAGGGGCTGGATTCACTGCTTTCCACCGTGCAGATGCCCGCGGGCATCCCGGTGGGCACGCTGGCCATTGGTTCAGCCGGCGCCGTCAATGCCGCGCTGCTGGCCGTGGCGGTCCTGGCGCTTCAGCAGCCCGCGCTTTCCGAAAGGCTCCAGAAATATCGCGCCGAACGCGCTCAGAGTGTGCTCGATACCACTCTCGATTAAGTGGCGTGGTGGAGACAGAGCACGGGCGGCCAATGCACGGCGAGTGCAGCGGCATGCTCAGAAAACAAGGATCCCCCATTTGCCGAGCGTCAGGGTCTCGCCCTCCTCAACACGCTTTTGAAACACTGATACGATGTTGCCCGGAATCGCGCCGAACAAGAGAAATTCAGGCGACTTAACCTTTACAAAGCCCTGGGCAACGAGGGCCTCGCTGACACTGTCACGATTCCGGTTCGGCAACGGCGTCAGCGCATACACCAGGCCGCTCCGGGCACAGACGGCGCTCACGGCTTCAATGCTTCCGCGGATAAATATCCTCCCTTGAAGGAACCCGGGGAGAGCCAGCGCCGTATACTGCCGGTCCGTGAACAATAGCGCGCCCTCTTTGAAAGTGTCCAGAGCGCCCTCGAGCGTTGCCCGTTCGCCCGTGAGGAAGTCCTGCCCATCGCTGTTCGCGCTGTAATCAAATTCTTTTTTCCCATACGCCTTGTTCACTAGAACACGAAAGCGGACCGCCTCCGAAACCGGTTTGCCCGCGGCCACATCCTCTTCCCGGAACACCGCCATCAGGATTTCCCGGGCGCCCGTGCGCTGCCAGTCGTAAATCAGGTACAGCGTGCCGTCGGGCGCCTGCACTGCGTCCGGATAGGACACCGCGCCGCGTTCGTCGATCAGATAGCCTCCATACCATGATTTTCCGTCGTCGTCCGAGAGGAAGGCAGTCAGGTGCGAGCGGGTCTTCTGGTCAGGCGGATCGTGCTTCACAAACAGGAGTCTTCCCGAGGCGAGCCGCCGGATGAAAAAGCGTGCATGGGGGATGTGGGTGACGGTCTCCGCCACGATGTGCTCCGTCCATGTCCTGCCGCCGTCCGTGGAGATAGCCTCTCCGAGGCCGGTCCGGGTGCGCACAAGCACCCAGAGCGAGCCGTCGTTCCGCTCGATAATCATGTGTTCGTCGCAGGCGCGGCCTTCCACGTCCGGCCGGCCCAGGAGTTCGAAGGTAGCGCCCTGATCGCGCGAGATCCACACGTTTGAGCCCGTGCCCGCGGTGATATCGTGTGCATACTCCTCTTTCATCACCCTGGCGGGGAATTCCCAGATGGCCACGGGCAGAAGCCATTCGCCCGAGCGGGTGACCGTCGGTTTATTCATCATGATGCCGTCACAGAGCCGGCGGGGCTCCGACCAGACAGGCGAGGCGTCTCCCGAATTGTCCGTGGTGATGGCCCAAACGCCGGCGCGGCCGTCCCAGAGGCTGAATCCCTGAGCCCAGAACCACCACAACCTCCCGGACGGGTCGTGCCAGAGGCAGGGGTCAAACGCGCGGACGTCTCCCGGGGGATCGATGGCGATCTGTACGCTGGACCATGTTTTCCCATCATCGCCGCTGGTTGCGAGTGCGCAGTAATTGAGCGGGCCTTCGTTATCGCCTCCTGCGTACCAGGTGGCCCAGAGTCGGCCGTTTGGGGCGCGTTCGATACCGGGGATTCCCTGAAACAGCCGTGTACTGTCGGCATATTCAGGGCCGGGATTCATGATGATGGGCGGTGCGGCCAGGGCTGGATCGTCCCCTTTTTCCTCCACCGCGAGGGCTGAAAAATGCATTGCCAGGGCGATTGCTGCAATTGGAAGAAACCATCGGGGCATTGAATTCATCTCCTCAAAAAGAGAACGCCCGCGAGCATGCTGCGGGCGTTGTGCCGGGCCTTATTTCAAGAACGCCGCTTCCACCTTTGCCAGCGCATTGGCGATATCTTCCGCCTCACGGGCTGCCATGCCTTCATGGATCTTGATGAGGAACAGCGAATCGTTGTTGGCTTTCCAATTGGGCAACTCGTACCTCCGGTTTGGATCGCCCGTGTAGAGCGGGCACATCCACGGATAGCCGCTGCTCCCGAAGACGGCCCGGTTTTTAAACCACGCATGCTGCGTGAAGGGTGTCGTGTAATGGGCGCTGAACGGCAGGCCTTCTGCCCGCAACGCGCCAACGAACTCATCCAGGCCGCAGGTCACTTTGGCGGGGTCGAGGCGGCAAACCATGAACCAGAAGGCGTTTTCCGTGTCCGGGGGGCCCTGGTCGATCGAGACGGCTTGCAGCGGCGCGCAGCGTTCGATCACCTGCCGCGCCACCCGGCGGATCCGGTCAAGCATGCCCGGCAGCTTCTCGAGCTGCACCAGGCCCACGGCCGCGCTCAGATCGTTGAGGTTCAGGTTCAGTGAACAGGTGACGTTGCTCTCAATCCCTTCAAGGCCGAACGGTTTGCCGCGATCTGAGCATTGCCGCGACTTCCAGTAAAGGCTCTGGCTTCGGGTGTAGACCACGCCTCCCTGCGCCGCCGTGGCATGGTGTTTACCCGACATCGTCGAAAAGGCCGCGACGTCTCCGAAAGTCCCCACATACTCCCCCTGGTAGCGTGCCCCGTGGGCCTGTGCGCAATCCTCGACCACTTTGATGCCCCGGGCGCGTGCAAGCTGCATGATCGGTTCCATGTCGACCGGGATCCCCGCGATATGG
>DAOSJS010000300.1:0-5056 GCA_035367355.1 Candidatus Hydrogenedentota bacterium | reverse complement strand
GGTATTCGGATGCGCCTCGCACCGGTCTGCTCCTTCCAGAATTCACGGAACTTCTTGCTGAGTTTTGTGTCGTGCTCATGGACAACGAAGCGCGGCGTTACACCGATATCCTCGAGCCATATGCTGGCGTCGACTCGGGAGCGGAGAATTCGATCTGTGCTCCGAGGAATTGGAACTGAGCATTGTATCGAGGTCGGTTCCATTGCATGACCATAGACAGGACAGGGAGGAAGAGCCGTTCCATAGAAGATCCTTCCGCAGCCACAGGCAAACTCACAGGCGTGGTACGGCATGGTAACCGACCCAACCTGCATTCTGGAACCCCCTGTACGCATTACGCAGTCCTCCAGCGGCCAAGGGATGGTTGGCGCCAGAGGAAGCGGGATAGATCCAAGGCTCGGGCAAAGCAGCTTGTTTGGCGGAGTACCTTTTTCTCGAGGCCACCTAGAGGGATCTTTGAATTCCGATTTGTGCAAACTTGATGCAAAATCTGTGGCAAATCACGATGCTCAGGAGTGACCTGCAATGATGTCGGATGACAAAGAGTGAAATATAACCACTTGAAGCCAAAAGGCTTTCTTCAGCAAGGCATTATCTGGCAGCGAGTTATGAAAGGCGCCACTTCGGATCCCGGCCTCTCCGCCATCCCTTCTTCTTCTTTTCTACCCCCGCCCTTTTCCCGGCGGGCTGTTCAGTGCCAAATCGAAAAAAAGCGAGGCTCGGGCGTGTGTTTTTGACGCGGCGGCCTAGAATTTGTATTCCAGGCCGGTCATAAACTTATGATCCCAGCTTTCGGCATCCACTCCGCCCGTATAACTGTCGTATTCGGAATTCAACCTCATTTTCAGGCTCATTTTTTCTGAAAGCGGGGTGAGGAAGCTCAGATCCGACAGGATGCGGTAATTCGACCAGTCGTCAACATCCGGTTCGAAGGTCACATCCGATGTGAACAGGCTCCGGGCAAACACCTGTTGTTCATAATGGCTCGATACGTGTGCGCTGATGCTGTCTTCGGAGCTAGTCTCGTTTTCAAACTCCAGATCTTTTGCATCGCGAAGGTAGCGCAGACTGGCTTCGACGAGTTGCAGGCCGCTGAGCCCGCCGAGTTCGCCCAGGTATTGATTGAGCCGGGCCTGGCGCGCGCGCCGGCTGGCTTCCCTGGCCACCCGTTCCTGGATAAGGCTGTATTCGAGCCAGTACTCCCGGCGGTAGCCCGCGCCGGCTTCCAGTGAGAGTTTGCGCCGCTCCGTGCGGATGAATTCCCGGCCCAGACCGACATTGGTCCGCAATCGCAGGTCCAGTTGCCGGCCGGCATCGTGCTCCGCGCCGCCCAGCCAGTAAAAGTAAAACCGCTCCGTCCAGTAATGCTGCCATTTCAGCTCGCCCAGCATGCGCTCCGTATTCTTTTGGGACTCGACCTCCCCGTAGGCCGCCTCGGCCTTCATCGTCAGAGTGTCCTTGGGCCATTGCCGGGTCACAGCAACCCCCGTAACCGCATCGAAAGCGTCGGTTGCCCCTTTGTGCCACGTGGCGCCCGCCGAGACCGTTCCTGACCATTTCGGCGGCGCCGCGGCTTCGCTCGCCTCTGCGGGCGCGTCTGGCGATGCCTCCGCGACCATCTCCAGCCCCGGAACCGCGATGGTGACGATGTCGCCGAGCGTGATCTGTCTGGCCTCGCCATCGAACGCCAGGCCCTGTTCGTCGTCGAGCAAAATCAAGCGGCCCGACACCGCGCCGCTTTCACGAAGCACGACATCGACCTCTTCCTCGGTGGTCAGCGCAAGCACGTCGGACCAGGGCACGGAGAATTCGGCCGTGTACGCGCCCCGAAACCGCAGTGTGCCTTCCCCGAGACCAGCAAGCGTTCCACTGATGCGATCGCCGTTGTACAGATACAGTACGTCCGCCTCTGCCCTTGCCGTGAATACGAGCGTAGCGCAGAAAAGCATCCGCCATGTGACGCGAAACATATTGACCTCTTGCATAGCAGCCGATGATTGTGAAACCGGGCGTTTGAGCAGGTGTACACCCGAAATGGATTCGATCATGCCGGACTCTCCCAATGGTTTGCAAAATCCTGGGCGGATGAACCGGGCACATGCCTGCCCGGAGCCTCTATTCGTTACGCGATCGGCCGCGTGTTTTTCCCTCGTTAATCCCCGGAGAAGACAGAAAGAAGCAGGGCATCACATAAATTCTCCAAAACGGGCTTTCGAGGCGCGCCGGCCCGGCAGGAGCCCTAGCAGGCACTCTCCGATGGCCCGGAGATCGTACATGCCTTGACAGCCCGGGAAGTTCAAGGTACTATTTGGCGTGCAGCGTTGAAGCGTGCGAAGAGGGGTTCATCATGTTTGAAGACAAGAACGTATTCTTCATCCTGCTCGGGGTTGTGGCATGTGCACTTGTTCTGGTGATCACGGTCGATCTGACAAGCCACGAAAGCATGATTAAACGGACTACCAGCGGCCGTGCCTACACCAAGGAACTCCGGCGCTTTCGTAACCTCATCCAGCTGGGCATGCCTGCCGATCAGGTGGAAGCTACGTTCCACCAGGAAAACTTCCAGCACCTGCTCTTGACGGGCGGCAAAGGGAACGTGTTTGAGGTCTCGCCGCCGTTGACTTATGGGAAAAACAACTGGACCCTCGTAATTGGCACCTCCAACAACGTCGTGGTCTCCGTACTGGTACGGAAATATGGCGATAGAACCACGAAACCACTTGGCGCGCCCAGCGACATTGCCTACCCCGGTTACGGCGGGCGAGTTAGCAATACCGGCCGCCCTTTCCTGCCGGACTCCTACCGCTATATCACTAGAGACGCTGTTTCGCTGCGCCCGTTTATTGACGAAACGTCGACGCATAGTTACAATGCGGCCGACCCCATAAGACAGCCGGACCAAGGCGCTTCTCAGGCGACAGGCCAGGAACGAGCAAGCCTTCGGCATGAGGGGGCCTTTACAAGGAGGTGTAAAAGACAATCATCCTACCCCGACTTCTTCCGCGAGCAGTGGCAACGAGTATTCTCTAGTGGCGTGGTCATTCGGTCAAACCGGAAGGATAGGTACGATGAAGAAACGTGGTTTTACCCTGATAGAATTGCTGGTGGTTATTGCTATAATCGGCATCTTGGCGGCTATTCTCCTGCCGGCCCTGGCGCGCGCCCGCGAGGCGGCTCGCCGCGCGACCTGCGCCAACAATCTCAAGCAAATGGGATTGATCTTCAAAATGTACGGCAACGAAAGCGGAGGGGAGAAATGGCCAAGCATGTGCAAGGCTTTCCCGCGCTATGATTTGCCGTGTGATATCGCCAACCCGGCCGCCCTTCCCAACTGGATCAACCGTTTTCCCAACGGGCCGTCGCTGTATCCGGAATATCTGACGGACGATAATATCCTGATTTGCCCGTCCGATGGGGACGGATGGACCCGCGTGGAATCTGACGGCTGGCGGCATCCCTCTGCCATGACCCCGCAGGGCGGCGTAAATCCCTGTCATTTCTGGGAAATCTCGTATGAATACTATGGCTGGGCTCTTACCGCCGACCATGTGCTCCATCCGGGAGCGGATCAGAACCAATTTCCCACCCCTGACTTCGACCCAGGGTTCCTGGCCGCTGCCGTTTCCTTGTTCAGCGGCTTCGATCAAACCGGGGGTACCTCGAATGCAGCCGGGAGTTCTGCCGTCCAGAACTGGGCCACTCTGGCGGGGCGCGGCAATGCCTTTGAGGCGGACGTCACCTACAGAAGTATGCCGACGATGGCCGAAAAATCTCTGTATCGTCTCCGCGAAGGTATTGAGCGGTTCATGGTTACCGACATCAACAATCCGGCCGGGAGCGCCAAGGCGCAGTCGGAAATCCCAGTTATGTGGGATCTGGCCTGGACGACGTCGGACATGGTGAACGGCTGGAGTTATTTCAATCACATCCCGGGCGGCAGCAACGTGCTTTACATGGATGGGCACGTCGAGTTCGTTCGCTTCCCGAGCGAATGGCCGGTCTGCAAGGCGTATGTGGCCATGATGGACCTGCTGGCGCTGGCTCTGCCGCCGCCGTGACGTGACGCGCGGCTTCCGGCGCGGGCTTGCCGTGGCCTGTCTCGCGCAAGCCGTATAGGAGTGCTGAAAACGTCTAAGGGCGCGCGGGCATCGTACCGCACGCCCTTTGTCATGCACGGGAAATCGCACCCTGTGGGGGCAGGCCCCTCTGGCCGCCCATCCCCGCCCATCCCCACGCGGCTGCCCTGAAAGTGAGGTTCTAAAACAACTCATCCCCTCCCCGTGGGGAGGGGATGAGAAGGCCCCGACCCTGCGCGAAACCTGGCATGCCTGGCAAAAACAGAGATCATAACGGCGTTGCCCCATGCCGACGCTTCGGGGTGCACCGGAAAGCTGCAGAGTCAGTCCCGGGCGCTGTTACTTCGTCCCGGTGACCTTAATCCATTCTTTGGGCTCCAGCTTGCCTTCGATCTGCTTGTTTTTGAGCAGCGCTTTGAATTCTTCGAAGTCTTTGCCTTCGGGGAGGCGGAAGATCTCGCCGGTTTTTGCGCGTTCGAGGCGTTTTTTGGCGTAAATCCGCTCGACTACGGCCAGAGACAGGTTCGGCTGGTCGGGGTTGAGCCGGACAATTTCCGCGTAGAGCTCTTTTCGGTCGTTGTTTTCTTCGTGGATGAGTTTCTGGGTGCTGTTTTTGCGGTCGGCATCCGCCTCGAGGGCGTCATTAGGCCGCAGTTCGATGTAGCCGCGGTCGTTTTCCCCCACAAGTCCCTGCTTCTTCAGGGCTTCCACTTTGGGGAAGCGGTTTTTCAGACTCACGGCGATCTCTTTCATGCGGGGAGAGTCTTCGTTCAGGGCCGCGGCATGGGCCTGCCGGATGGGGCTAATGGCGTGCAGGAAGGGGCTGATAAAGCTGCTCTCGCTCGGGGCCTGGGCCGGCTGCACCGCGGAAGACGAGTCCGAGCCGCCCTCGATGAAATCGAGGACGCTGTCGGCCTGCTGCTCGATATGCCGGATGTCGACCGTGATGTGGGCGTCTATTTTGTGTTCGGTCCGAAGGG
>DAOSJS010000299.1:0-5066 GCA_035367355.1 Candidatus Hydrogenedentota bacterium | reverse complement strand
TGCGATTTCACCAGCGCCTGCGGCGACACGATGTTGTTCGGCGTAAATTGAATGCCCGCCTGCTGGTCGTGCGCCGGCCGGCTGGGCAGCGTCATCGGAATAAACGCCTTGAACGGCTCGAGACGGCTGATGCTCTTCGACGTCCGCACCACCACAAAGAGGTCGTCGCCGGAACTGCCGGCCTGCGGCACTGCTTTCGTAAGCGCGGACGCGATGTCCGCCGTTGCCTTCATTTCGTCCTTATAGACGCGCACAGGCCGTTTTGCCCAATGCGGTTTACCTTCAACTTCTTCCGTCAACACCGCCGGCGCGGCTGCTTCCGCCGCCGAGGCCGCGGATTCATCGCTCTTCAGCATCGCGCCGCGCAGCGGAGTCGAATACCGCGGGCCGCCCGCATCGGTGTTCGGCACGCTCCACGCGATTTTTGGACGCAGCCGGAGCACCCAGGCCCGGTCCTTGCTGTCCACCCTGCCGTCACCGTTGATATCGTCCGCGATCCCGTCGCCGTCCAGATCCACATACTCCGGTTCCGGCCGCCACATGAGGTTCCGCAACGGTACCGGCGCATCGCTGCCGAATTCGCTGTTGAATACCGAATCGCTGTCGGCATCTTCATACAGCAGCACACCGGATTCGGGATTGACGCCGTCAATATCAAGGGCCTGCAGATCGCTTGGCGTAAAATCCGGCCCCCAGAATGCGACCGTGATCTGCTGCAGTTGCAGCCTGTTAAACCGGTTGACCACCGGGTCGTTCGCGCCGGCCACATTGATCCCGAGCATCGCCGTAGGCTTGCTGCTCGAGTCGATATGCTGTTTCAAAATACGTGCTCGCCGGTTGGCCGCAGGCCAGTCCGCCAGTTTCGGGTATTCATCGGGCTGCAGCAAGGCTGGCCAGGTCCCATATTCCGGCCGCTCGGGCTGCGCCGGCGGGTTCGGGAACACGCGTGAGCGCGGACCGATCGGCGCCGCATCAAAGTTCGGCTGGAAGAACGGGGCGCTCTCGAATGCGTGCTGGAACGGCGCCAGGTCTTCGTCGGCCGGGCCTTCCGTTACGATCGCATCCGCTTGCACAAAAACGTGCGCGCCTTTGTAGAACCGCGCGTCGTTCTGTCCGAACGGGTCAAGCCAGAGCGGCCATCCGTTCGCATAAATCATATTTGTCTGCGTGGCGTACTTGCTGTTGCTCTCGTACGTAAGGGTCAGGTCATGGACTTCCAGCCCGACACGCGCCGGCTTCGCAGTCGTTCGGTCCGCGGTCCGCTCGGGCCACCACGGCTCGTATTCCAGCCACAGCGGATCGTTCTGCCAGATATTCTGCGCAAAGTCCACGGTGGGCGAGTCATCGCGACGACCCATCGGCATCTGCATCGAGTCGAAGTACAGACCGCCGTCCCAACTGCCGTTCGGGCTGCCGTACGGGCCGTTGTCCAGCACCAGCGGATTAAACCGGCGCGGCTCGATGAACACACGGTAATCCATGCCCAGCGTCATGCCCACGCCATCGCCGGGCATAGTCGACAGGTCGAAGTATCCGCTGTCAGGCCGCACCACCACAAAATAATCATATCGGGTATCGTGCGTGTCCGGATCCGGAAAATCGGGAACCGGCTCGACAAATCCTTTGTCTACCCCTTCGCGCGAGCCGCCGCCCATGACCAGACGGACTTTCCACCACGGGGCGCCGCCGCCCGGCGGGAACGGGATATACTCCCATTCGGGCGGGTAGTAATTGACATCGCGGGCTTTCTCGCCGCTCAGGGGTCCCGTGGCGAGGGGACTGGACGACTTCTCGCCCGACTTTGTTCCCCCGCCGCTCGACTGGGCGTCCTCTACAATGATGTAATTGTTCGGCAGCATCGGGTAGTCGACAAAAGTGACACCCCGGCCGTCCGGCTGCGGAATCGGCGGATCAAAGACGCCGTTGTTGTTGCTGTCATGGAAGACCCAGACGCCATTGAACGCGAAATCGTTGCCAACCGCAAGGTTGGTAATGATATTCCCGCCTTCAATCAGCGCGTCGTAGGTCAGCGAATTGAATTCCTCGATGGGGTTCAGCCTGTTCACGCCTTTGGGGTCAGAGGGATCGCCGCGGACATCGCTGATGATCAGGTTGATTTCCTTAAACGCTACCCAATCGCCGCTATCCGACCACTCACCATGTTTGGCGCGTGCCCCCAGCGTATTCGGTGGATTCGATGCGTGGACGTCGATCGCCACCATCTGAATCCATCCCTCCAGTGAATGCAGTTTGCGCAGGTTGAGCCATTCGCCCGTCACAAAATCAAAGGCATTGGCGAACGAGCCTCCCGGCACATCCCATCGCGGCCGCACGTATTCCTGGATCGGCGTGTACATCCGCTGAGGCCAGTACCACGCGTTCCCGTCAGATTCCCCGCGGAAATCGTCAAACAGGCCGCTTGTCGCGTCGTCCACCCGGAACTGAGAAAGGTAGGTTGTATCGGGATCAAACGGAAGCGCGTCGAAATCCGGGTCGTAGGTATCGATCAACTCTCCGTTTTCGTCAACCGGCATCAGCCCGAACCCGTCCACCATCATGTAGGAGTCAACGTAATAGCTGAGTTCCTGCAGGCTGGACCAGGTGGCGCTTGTCCGCACCGCAAGAATGTACGATGCGCCGGAGTCGTCGACGGAGTAATACCGGCTCTGGATCGCGGGATACACATCAATCAGCCCGCCGCCCGCGGGGGGACGGCTCCTCTGACCCCAGAGTTTGTAGCGCAGGCCCAGCCGGTCCCGGCCGACATACTGGACACCGGCGCCCGGGCTGGGGTCGGGATACGTCGGGCCTTCGCGCATGTCATACGGCACGCCCGTAACCGTATTCACCACCGTGCCGTCCGGAAGAAACCGCAGCACCAGCGGCTCATCACTTTCAAGCACGCCATGCGTGCCGCCATCCCACGTCGGCTTTTCCCGGAAGATGCCGAATTCCAGAATGTCGGTCTGAATCAGCGCCGGGCCGTTGTTGGTGTCCTCATCCGGGGAGATGGTGAACGTCAACGGGCTCTGCGAGCTGAACACGCGGTCATTGAGCGGATCCCGGAGAAAGGCCTTTTCCATGGCGCCTCCGCCCAGGCTCTTGGTGGCGTCCGGCGGCGCAGCACTGATCATTTCAAAACTGAACAACGGCATCCAGTCCTGCAGCGGCAAGAGCCCCTGCCGATCCCGCTCCGCTATGGCGTCGCGGATGATCAGGGACCCGCCGTTCCGCTGGTCTTCCGTGCCCGGCTGTGTCAGGATGAGCTGCCGCGTGTACGACATCGTGGAGTTATCGGCCCATGTCACGGTAAGCTGGACATCAAATACCCCGGTTTGCCCCTCAAAATTGAACACGTGGGCTACGACGGGACCGCTCTGGGCCGGCGTGCCGTCGCCAAAACTCCAGCTCCACGCTTTCGCCGGGTCTTTTCCCGGCCCGCCCACGCTGGTGTCTACAAAAACAAACGCCCCGTCCGGGACAACGGGGGGCAGGGGAATCCCCAGCACATCCCCCAGGGTCTCCGGCAGCGCGTAGACGAAATCCACAAACGGCGCGTTCAAGACTTCGATGTAGCCCACCTTGAGCTTTGAAAAATACCCGGCGCCTCCGCCTATGGTCAGGATGACATTGTAGACCCCCGGGCTCGAGTAGGCATGGGTAACTGGATCCGCCGTCAGATTGGTGACAATGGTGGTGTCGCCAAAGTTCCATTCCCAGGTCGCTGCATCCGTGACGTCGGAGAGGTCGTAGAACGTGATCACCTGCCCCGGCAGTGCGCGCTGCCGGTTTGCGATGAATTCCACGTCCTGCGCTCCGGCCAGAGGCGCCATCACGCTCACCAGCAATATCACGGCTGTCAGCCTGACTCTCGTAAGTGGCAGTGTCGTTCTCACCTTGAAGTTCCTCCGCCGGACATTAAAAAAGCCCCCGAGTCGCACCGACCCCAGGAGCATACACACTCCGTTTCTGAAAAGCGAGCGCTCGGCGTGCTGGCGCGTTCCAGGGATCGCCGCCGAGCCGGTTGCCGGGTTCCCCTCTGTGGGCACTAGTTTATGCACAGCTCCTAATCTAACTCCTGCGCCGCGGCCCACCGCACCTGCAGGCAACTCGAAGGCAGATTTTAATTGCGCAGGAGCATCTTCTGCCCCGCCAACTTCGCCCGAGTGCCTCGTTTCCTCCCAATCGGCACGCGAGCATCTTCCAAACCTGCCTGACACGTCGTTCATCTTATAGCACACTCTTAGGTGCTTGTCAATAAAGAAGTTGACGCAATCATAGCACGTTCATGAGGTTAAACAGATCTCCTGTTTTTCGCAGGCCTGCAGGAATCTTCGTTTTTGTCAAAAGATATCATCTGACGCTTGTGTGAGGGCAGTCCGACATTACGATTATTCCGCATTATTCGATCCAGATTTTCATGGATAGAGAGAATAATAGGCCCCATAGTTGCCGAGTACTCTTTTTACAAAATGCCGGGTCTCTGTAAAGGGGATCGCTTCAAGAAAAACGTCGGGCGGCACGCGGGAGAATTTTTTCTGCCACTTGGAGACGTTCCCCGGTCCCGCATTGTACGACGCCAGCGCATAGATCAAATTTCCGTCCGATCGGGCAAGCATCCGCTTCAGGTAGCAGGCCCCCAGGCGCAGCGAATGGGCCGGGTAGGTCAGATACGCTATCTCCTCGCGCGTTATAGACGGATCAACAGACGCCAGCCACTGGGCTGTCCCCGGCATGAGCTGCATCACGCCCGTCGCCCCAGCCGCCGAAACCGCTCCCGCCCGGAAAAAGCTCTCCTGACGGGCAACCGCTAAGATAAGGTAAGGATCCAGGCTGGTCTCAGCCGCAATGGCCTGCACGTCGTCCCAATAGGCCTGGGGGAACTGCACGCGATGCCAGCGCGGGTGATACAGGTCCCGTTCCGCCTCCGGCGCGCACACGCCCACCAGCCACAACGCCAGCGTGGGCAACCCCGCCGCGGCCACGGTCTCGTATGCGGCCTGCGGCAGATCTGATCCGCGGGACGCGAGCCCCACCACCTCCCACTCCCCTTCCTCGAATCCGTG
>DAOSJS010000298.1:0-5067 GCA_035367355.1 Candidatus Hydrogenedentota bacterium | reverse complement strand
TACGCCCGGGCGACCCAGTCGCCGTCGGCCTATGGTTACACGGGCGTACCGGACTTCGAGGAAACGCTGTTGAGCCCGTTTCTGGTCTTCTGCGGCCTGCTGATCATGTTCATTGGCCCGCTGATCACCATGCGCCTGCTGGCGGAGGAAAAGAACCGGGGGACTGCCGAGCTGCTGCTCACCCACCCGCTGCGGAACCGCGAGATCGTGTTTGGCAAATACGGCGCGGCACTGGGCATGTTGCTGGTCATGATGGCCGTGGTATCCATACAGATGGCCGTCGTATGGTATTTCGTGCCCCATGTCGAGCCGGCGGTGCTGGGGTTCGGGGTGGTTACGGTCTTTCTCATGGGCGCGGCCTTCCTGAGCATGGGCCTCTTTGTCTCCGCGATCACCCGCAACCAGGTAACGGCGGGCACGGCGACGTTTGGCCTGTGGTTCGTGTCGTACGTGCTGGGTTCGCTCAGCCGGGATCTCCCTGACGCGATCGACCTGCCCGAAAACTGGTTTCCGGGGGCGGTGCGCGCGGCCGGTTTCGGCTACAGTCTCTTTCGCTCGCTGGCCACAGAGCTGCCGTTGGATGTGCACGCCCGGGAAATGGCCCAGGGCGTCCTGCAGCCGGAGGACATCGTCTACTACCTGCTGTTTTCGGCGTTCTGGCTCTTTCTGACGCTGCGGGTCCTGGATACACGGTTATGGAGAGCCTGAGCCGGTGAAAAACGTGCGCACAGTCTTTGGAATCCTCGCGCTGGCGGGTTTGGCCCTGGGCCTGAACGTGCTGGTGTTCAAACGCGACCCCTTCGCCTTCTCGGTCATGCTGCCCCTGTGTTTTGGATTCCTGGCCGCGTGCGGCTGGATCGCTATCGGCGTGAGCCGCATGGTCGAATCCATTGAGCGCGGCAAAACGGTGAGCACCGTGAGTGCCGTCGTGGCGTCACTGGCTTTTCTCGGGATCTGCGTAGTGCTGTATGCCTTCGTGCGGCACGCCGGGTTCTCCTGGGATCTCACCCGCGAAGGACGGACGCCGCTGTCCGAGCAGACGGTGCAGCTGCTGCGCGGACTGGACAGGGAAGTGGCGGTATACGGCATATTTCTGAAAGCAGGCGACCGCGACGTGCAGATCCGCAGTGAAAAGGCCCGCCGGTTTCTCGAACGCTGCCAGCACTACACCAGCAATCTGAACGTTGAATTTTTCGATCCCGAGCAGAACGTGCTCAAGGTGGAGAGCCTGGAACTCGGGAACCTCTCGCCACAGGGCGCGGTGGTGCTCAAATGCGGCACGCGGCGCAAGATCATCAACTTCTCGAATGTTAACGATCGGCTCGAAGAAGGCGCTTTCACGCAAGGGTTGATCTATGTGGCCCGGGATTCAGTGCCAAAATTATATTTTCTGACCGGCCACGACGAGCCGCCGCTCCCGGCCCTGTCAGAATTGACGGCCCGGCTCGCGGAAGAGTCGTATCAAGTTGAGGAATTCGCGATCAACGTGCTGGATCCTCAAATCCCGTCCGACTGCAACGTACTGGTAATCAACGGCCCCAAAGGCGACCTGCAACTTCCCGAAGTCAAGGCGATTCACGAGTACCTGCAGCGCGGCGGCCGCATGCTCGTGCTGCTGGAACCCTGGCGCGTCATCTCCACCGGCGTTGAGCACTTTCTTCCCATGCTCCGGCAGAATTACGGCATCAATGTAGGGACCGACATCATCCTGTCGCGGGCGAAATCGCCGCAGGAGATGGTGCTGGTGGTTTTCACGCCGAACCTGGGCCTGATTGGGGTGGACGCGCCGGACATCCCCCGGCGGGGATCGTACAACGAGGAGCACCTCATCACGCGCGGCTTTGACCAGAACATGGTGTTCTCGCTGTCGCGCAGCGTCAACCTCACGCCGGAAATGCCCGAGGGCGTGGCCGGCGATGTCCTGCTGTATTCATTGCCAGGCACCTGGGCGGAGACCAATCTCAACCAGCTCTTTGATGAGCGCAAGGCCAATCCGGATGAAGGCGACCTCAAAGGCCCGGTGGGGGTTGCGGTGGCTGTTACCGCAAACACTGCTGTGCAGGTGGCCGACAGCGATCGCTTGCGCGACACCCGCATCGTGGCGGTCGGCGACCAGGATTTCGTCTCCAACGACAAGATCCGCATCGTGGGCCATTGGAATTTCCTGCTCAACAGCCTGGCCTGGCTGACGGAGACCGAAGAACTGGTGGGTGTGCGCCCCGCACGTCTGGAAGACCCGCCGCTGCGCCTGACGCCCGCCCAGGACCGCGCGATCGCCTGGATCACCATCCTGGGGGCATTCCAGACCATTGCCGTCATCGGCGTGGTCATTTTTGTGTTGCGGAGGAAGTATCAGTGAATCCCCGCGCCGCGATAGCTCTGCTCGCCGTGTTCACGGTATTGTGCGGAGCCTACTGGCTGATGCTGCGTCACGAGGAAGGCGCACGCCAGACAGAGTTCCAGGCGGGCCTGCTGTTTGACTTCCAGGCGGATGCGCTCCGGCAGGTCTCCATTCAGGTGGAAGATCGCAACCCAACGGTGGGCGTCACGGACGGTGACGGTCACTGGCGGATTGTCGCGCCGTATGAACTGCCGGCCCAGAACGAAGTGTGGACCAAGGTGGCCACCAATCTCGCCGAACTGCATCGGGATCGCCTCATTGAGGACGCCCCGGTAGACCTCGCGACGTATGGACTGGATGATCCGCGCCTGCAAATCGAATTCACCACCGCGGACGGCGGCTCCCACCGGGTTGTCTTTGGCAAGATCGGCCCGATGCAGGTCAACCGGTACGCGCAGGTTGACGGTGGACAGGTGATACTGGCGCCCCACGCGCAGTATGAACAGCTCAACCGGCAGCTGCTCGACCTGCGGCAACGCTACATCTTTGACACCGGCCCCGAAGGTATCACGCGCATTGAGTTCGCCCGCATCCGCCAACCCGAGGAGAATGAGGCGAAGCCCGAAGGCCCGTATCCGATCGAGGAAATGGGCGTGGTCGTGGTCGAGCAGGTCAGCGAGGGCCAATGGCGCATGCTGGAGCCGTTCGAGGCCAGCGCCAACACGGAACTCGTGCTGGGCCTGGCCCGGGAACTCCAGTTCGCGATCGGGAGCGAATACGTCGACAAACCCGCCAGCCTGGATGAGTACTACCTGAATCCGCCCGGCGCCCGTATCACCATATTTTCCGGCCCGGACAGCACACCCCAGACCCTCCTGATCGGCGGGGGCACGCGCACCAACGACAGGCCGATGCTGTTCGCGAAACGCACCGACGCCCCGACCATCTTCCAGATCGACGGGGCCTTGTACGGCTACTTCCCTAAAACGCCCGACGCCTACCGCGAAAACCGGCTCCTGACCCGCAGCGCGCTCGATCTGGAGCGCATCGACTATCAGACGGGCGAGGCCAGCGTGGCGCTCGTCAAAGGCGAGGATAAGCGCTGGCGGCTCGCGGAACCTCTGCAGGAACCCGCCGACCAGGAAATGATGTCCGGATTCATTTCCACCCTGCTGAAAGTCCGCGGCGAATCGTTTCCGCCCATTTCGCTGGCCGAGGCCGGCCTGGCCGAGCCCGCAATTACCCTCAAACTGACGTTCAAAGACGACAATGCACCGGTCCTGATTCGAATTGGAAAAGCAACGGAAGACGGCCAGCAGTATTACGCGACGCTGGACACGGGGGTCATCACGCTGGTGGCCTCGTCGCACGTTCGAGCGATCACCCGCGAGCTGTTCGATTTCCGCGAGAAACGCATTTTCAAGGTGGATGCTAACGCCGTATCGCGCGTCAAGCTGCGCTTCGAGGACGAGGATTACACGTTCGTGAAGGGGCGCCGCTGGACGATCGAACAGCCCGAGGGGAAGGTCTGGGACAGCCAGGATGACGCCAAGGCGCTGCTCGAAGCCGTGGCCACAATCGACGCGTCAGGCATGGCGTCTCTGGCCGCGCCCGACGATCTGGCCCCGTACGGGCTCGATGCCCCCTTGATGGAATTGACCATAACGACGTCCAGCGAATCTGGAGCCGCGGCCGACACCGGACCGCTCCGCATCGGCAGCCCGCTGCACGACCCATCGTACCTGCGTTTTGCGACGGTGAAGGGCCGTCCGGAAGTGTTCCACGTCAATCAGTCGGTCATCGACAAGGTTCGTGAGGCGTTAAAGGGCGTCCGCGACCGCTAACCCAGCCGCAGCAGCTGCCGAGCAACCATGCACGCGGCTCATTCGCGGCGGCGTGACGAACAGGCGGAATGCGCGGACTTCAGGCGCCCCACCCCACGGCTCACGCTTTTGGGAAGCATTCAGCAGCAGAACTTCCCACCCAAACGGTCTGACGGAAGTCCCCGTGGCGCCCCCGGCCCCGCTGCATTGGTGCTATTCTTTGATGTGGTGCTTGATGCCGATGATCTCGCCTTTGAAGATATCGACGACTTTAGCGATATGGGGGTCTTTGAGGGCCTGACGCAGCAGCTCAGGATTCACATGCGTGGACGCTGGGGGGGGCTGGGTTTGCTGTGCAGGCCGAGGGGTTTCCGGGGCCTGTTCAGCGGCCCGCGTGCGGTAACCGGTCAGATTGCTCGTCACCGCCTGAAGGATACGCTCGATTTCGGCGCGGTTTTCGGGGCGCTCGAGGTAATCGCGCGTATTTTGCTGGTCGCGGGTGAATTCAAGGGAAACGATGCCGTCTTCGAGGCCGGCCGGGGAGGCCTGGCCGAGCCAGATGCCGAGATTCAGGTTTTCGGAGCCGGCGCGCTCGGCCACGCGGTGCCACGACTCACGCAGGTTGGCGTCCGTGACCGTCAAACGGGTCGCCGCAACAGGAGATTCATGCTCGGAAACCTGCGCCGGAACCGGAGACGGCACCGGCGCGCGCTTAGGGGGGCTGGATGAGCCCTTACGCGAGCTGGCCCGCGCGGATGCCGGCGGCGGCGGGCTCGCGGCGGCGGCCGGGCCCAGACCGCCCGCGCCCAGTTGCACCAGTTTCTCCAGCACGGTATCCACCGAGACCTCGGCGGCCACCTTCGACACGCGGATCAGCAGGGTTTCGAGGGCAAGCCGCTGTGC
>DAOSJS010000297.1:0-5125 GCA_035367355.1 Candidatus Hydrogenedentota bacterium | reverse complement strand
CGCGTAGTGATGGAAGGCGGTGCCGTCGATATACGGCGCGGCCATTGGGTCGTTCAGCACGTTTCTCGGCCATCCGATGGGCTCGAAATTATGATCCCAGCACCAGAGGCGGGTCTGAATGCCCTGGCGCTCGAATTCCGGGCCCACGTGACTGGCGATGAATTCGGCCTGCTGCTTGAACGTCCACCGGCACGTGGGATAGGTCGGCGGATTGTAGTCAGGCTCGTTCTGCAGGGTGATCGCGTAAATGGGGATGCCCTCGGCCTCATACGCCTTGATGAATTTCGCCAGGTACCGTGCATACGGCGCGTAGTATGCGGAATCAAAGCGTCCGCCGCCGATGTGCCCGTTCGACGTCATCCAGCCGGGCGGGCTCCACGGCGACGCGAAAAACAGCAGATCCGGATTGATCTCCAACGCCATTTTGAGGATCGGGAGCACGTATTCGCGGTCTTTTTCAATGGAGAAGTGCTCGAGTGACAGGTCGCCCGGAATGTCCGCGTAGGTATACCACGGAGACGGGGTGAAATCGGGCGTCCCGATGCAGATGCGCATCAGGTTCATTCCAATTCCCGTATAGGGAGATACGATCCACTCGACGGCCCGTTCCTGTTCTCCGGGCGGAAGCTGGCTGATGTTGTAGCATGTCGCGTGGTCCAGGGAGGCGCCGAGGCCCAGGATGGTCTGATACCGTTGCGTGTCATCTATCCGAAGGTCCGCGCCGGGCGCCTCCGGGCCCAGCGCCAAGCCCGGCTGGGCCGTCAGCGTGTTCAGCATGTCTTCGGAGGAGACCCACCACGCCACCTCCATGGCCGCCGCCGGCCATGCGGCCAGGAAACACAGCGCCAGGGCGCGTGCCGTCCCGAACACCTGTGCGAATCGCATCGCGTGCCGTCCTTTCTCCATGCCGTCCGAAACGGGGGCGGTTTCCGCCGGCTCTTGGTGAATAGACTACCATTGTGCGGCCTCCGCGTAAATGATGCGCGATACGCCCTCCGGAACGGGCCGGTTTTCCGGGCATAGGAAGATCGAGTACAATCGTGCCCATGTCCGCTATGGAAACACCCAGCATCTGGAATGTGAGCCAGCTGACGCGTCGCGTAAAAGAGCTCCTGGAACGCGAGATCGGTCAGGTGTGGTTGACGGGCGAAATTTCGAATTTTCGCGTGTCGCCCGCGGGTCATGCCTATTTCACGCTGAAGGACGAACAGAGCCAGATTGACGCGGTGATGTTTCGAGGCCGCATGGCCCGGCTGCAGTTCACGCCCGACAGCGGGCTCCAGGTGATAGTGGCCGGGCAGGTGACGGTATACGAACGCCGCGGCTCGTATCAGATCGTCTGCGATGAGATGCACCCGAAAGGCGTGGGGGCGCTCCAACTCGCCTTCGAGAAGCTCAAGAAAAAGCTTTCCGCGGAGGGCTTGTTCGATGAGGCGCGCAAAAAGCCTCTCCCGCTGCTGCCCAAACGCATCGGGATCGTGACGTCGCCGACGGGTGCGGCCATTCGCGATATTCTCAACGTGCTGCAACGCCGCTTTGCCAACGTGCACGTGCTCCTCTATCCCGCGCGAGTCCAGGGCGCTGAGGCGGCGGGCGATCTGGTCGAAGGCATCCGGGCGCTCGACGCGATGGGCGTGGACGTAATGATCGTGGGCCGGGGAGGTGGATCGGTCGAAGATTTGTGGCCTTTCAACGAAGAGGCGGTGGTTCGCGCGGTGTCCGAAGCTCGAACGCCGATCATTTCGGCGGTAGGCCACGAGATCGATTTTGCGCTGACGGATTTCGCGGCCGATCTGCGTGCGCCGACACCGTCGGCGGCCGCGGAGCTGGTGGTGCGCGAGCAGCGCGAATTCGTGGAGCGGCTCCAGTCTCTGCGCCAGCGTATGGCGGGCGCGATGGCCCACGTGCTGCGCGAATACCGGAACCGCATGAACGTCGTGGGCGCTTCCTACGTGTTCCGGCGCCCGGAGGAGCTGGTCCGGCAATGGCGTCAGCGCCTCGACGAAACCCGTATGGCCCTGGAGCGCATCGTGCACGACCGGATGCAGAACGAGCGGCAGCGGCTGACGGGTTTGCTCCGATCGCTGGAACTCCTGTCGCCACGGGAACGGCTGCGCCGGGCCTTCGAGCGGATGGCCGTGCTGCGGCAGCGCTTGTCGCAATCGGGCAGTACGCTCGTGGAACGCGGCCGCGCGCGCTTGCGGCCGGTCCTGGCCCAGTTGGATGCCCTCAGCCCGCTTGCCGTGCTGGGGCGCGGGTATGCGCTTGCCTACAAAATGCCGGAGCGCGCGGTCGTGCGCGACGCCAGAACCCTGGCGCCCGGCGATGAATTAACGCTGCGCTTCGCTCAGGGCGCGGCCGCAGTGTCCGTTCAACAGATTAAGGAATCTGACCATGGCTGAACCCAAATTCGAGAAAGATCTGGAACGGCTCGAGCAGATCGTGGAGGCGCTTGAAGGGGGTGAACTCCCGCTCGATGAGTCGCTGAAAAAATTCGAGGAGGGCATCAAACTGGGCCGGCGTTGCGAAAAAGCTCTCAGCGCCGCCGAAAAAAAGATCGAGATCCTCATGAAAAACGCCGATGGCGAACTCGAGCCCCAACCTTTCGGCGAGGAAGATGCAGCCGGCGAGCCGGATGAGAGCAGCGATGGCGAAGAAGCCGGGGAGTCCAGCGAATCCGAAGAGGCCGAGGAGGGGGAGATGCTGTTTTGAACCCCAGGGCAAATTCCAATTCCAAAACGGTGAATGCCGTTGCTGAGGCGTTTTTAAGCGAAAAATCGGACAGAGTTGAACGGGCTCTCCGGGCCCTCTGCGAAAGCTGGGTGGATGCGCCGCAAACGCTCCGTGCGGTCATTGAATACAGCCTGTTTGCCGGGGGAAAACGGCTGCGCCCGGCTCTCGCGCTCGGCGCGGCCGAACTCGTCTCGGGCGACGATCGCCCCGCCATGCCTGCCGCGTGCGCCCTGGAGATGATTCACACCTACTCGCTCATGCACGATGACCTGCCCAGCATGGACGACGACGATCTCCGGCGCGGCAAGCCGACCGCACACAAGGTCTACGGCGAGGCCAACGCCATCCTGGCCGGCGACGCGCTGCTCACCATGGCCTTTGATGCCGCGGCGGAGTCCGGCAGCGCGGCAGTGGTACGCGAGATCGCCCGGGCGGCGGGCGTAGCGGGCATGGTCGGGGGCCAGGTCATCGATCTGGAGAGCGAAAACAAACAGCTCACTCTCGAGCAGCTCCGTCGCCTCCACGCCTGCAAAACCGGCGCGCTCATTCGGGCATCCCTGCGCGCCGGGGCCATGCTGGGCGGCGCCAGCGAGGACGCGCTGGCCGCGCTCACCCGCTTCGGCGAAGCCATTGGCCTGGCGTTCCAGATCGCCGACGACATCCTGGACGTGGTCGGCGAGGAGACCGCCCTGGGAAAACGGGTCGGCAGCGACGCCAACAAGCACAAATCAACCTACCCCCAGCTGCTGGGCCTGGAACGCGCACGCCAGCTCGCTGACGAAACGGCGGGAGAAGCTATGGCCGCCCTCGCGGGATTTGGCCCGGAGGCGGACGTGTTCCGCGCGCTGGCCCGGTTCATTGTCGAACGCGACAAATAGCCCCGCCGCACCCGCTGTACCTCTTTTCAGCAGCCGCTTCCCTGCAGCTCCGTGCCATCCGCATAACTCACAATAAATCAGTGCGTTACAGGCGTTGATGGAATGCCCTGCGCTCCTTTTCTGTTACCTCGAAACCGGGGTTTGCTTTGATGCGTACCCGGTGGATCTATCGGGGAGGAGGAGCAGTCCGTGACTACGACACCTGCGGCCGGGCCGAAGCGTTCCAACCGGCTAATCGACGCTACGAGCCCCTATCTTCTGCAACATGCCCATAACCCGGTCGACTGGTATCCCTGGGGTGATGAAGCACTGGACAAGGCCCGAACCGAGAACAAGCCCATCTTTCTTTCGATTGGGTATTCCGCCTGCCACTGGTGCCACGTCATGGAGCGGGAATCGTTCGAGGACGAAGCGATCGCCGAATTGCTCAACCGGCACTATGTGTCGATCAAGGTGGATCGCGAGGAGCGGCCGGACATTGACGGCATCTACATGGCCGCCACACAGATCATGACGGGTGGCGGGGGCTGGCCCATGAGTGTGTTTCTTACCCCCGACCTGAAGCCCTTCTACGCGGGCACCTACTTTCCTCCACGCTCCCGGATGGGCCGGCCCGGTTTCCGGACCATACTCGAATCCATCACCGCCGCGTGGCAGACCCGGCACAGTGAGATCCTCGAAAGTGCGGAGAGGTTCACGGATTACGTGCGTCAGAACGCCGACACCTGCACCGGTTCGCCCAACGCGCCCACGCCGGAACTCATTGCGGTGGCCGCCGGTGATCTGTTGCGCTCGTACGACTCAAATCATGGTGGATTCGGCCCGGCCCCGAAATTTCCGCCGCACGGCGCCATCAACCTGCTCTTTCGGCGGTATCACGCGACAAAAGACGCCCAGGCCCGGGACGCCGCCCTGGTGACCCTGCAAAAAATGGCCAACGGGGGGCTGTACGATCATCTGGGCGGCGGATTTCACCGCTATTCGGTCGATGAACGCTGGCTTGTACCGCATTTCGAGAAGATGCTCTACGACAATGCCCAGCTTGCGCCGCTGTATCTCGCCGCGTATCAGATCACGGGCGATTCGTTCTACCGCCGCATCGCCGAGGAGACGTTTGATTATGTCCTCCGGGAGATGACGGGCCCCGATGGAGGGTTCTATTCGTCGGAAGACGCCGACAGCGAAGGGGAGGAGGGGAAATTCTATCTGTGGCGCCACGACGACATTGTCGAGCTCCTGGGCGAAGAGGATGCACCGCTGTTCAATGAGCACTATACGGTGCGCCCGGAAGGTAATTTTTCGTCGCCGGAGGAATACCACGCTGGTCTGAACATTCTGCATGTCACCAGCAGCCTGGGCGATCTCGCGCAGCGGCACGGCCTGTCCGCCGCAGAACTCGAGGTCCGGCTTGGAGCCATGCGCCGGAAACTGCTTGCCGTGCGTTCGCAACGGGTGCGGCCGGGGTTGGACGACAAGGTGCTGACTTCGTGGAACGCCCTGATGATCTCGGCTTT
>DAOSJS010000296.1:0-5146 GCA_035367355.1 Candidatus Hydrogenedentota bacterium | reverse complement strand
CACCTCGATCGGCGTGCTCAACAGGCCGCTGGAGGACCATCAATTTGACCGGCTCGCAGAACGCCCGCTTGTGACGAAGCTGCGCGGGCGCATCACCAACCTGAGCGCGGGCGGCTGCGCGCTGGTGGTGCAGCAGCCGATTCCCACCCAGGTGTTGCTCCGGATCACGATCGAACTGGACGACTGGGAGCCGTTTGATGTTTTTGCCCGAGTTATCGCCACCGCCCCCATTTCAGGCGGGCGAAGTTTTGTGCGCGCATCATTTGTCGCGGTGGATGACGAGATGCGGGACAAGATAGCGCGTTATATCATTCGACGTCAGCAACGGCTCGCCGATGACGATGAAGCCGACGAGTGATCCCTCCGCGATCTTCCCGGAAGCGTTTCGGGCAGTAATGCGCAATCCGCGCGCACTTGCCTTGTACATAGTGCTGGCGATGGGCGCTGCGGGCGCCAAACTCGCGGCGATGCATCTCTGTACCGGCGGAGAGACCCTCGGCAACCCGGGACTGACCGTTCGGCTTCTTACGCTGCTCACTGATCTGGCGCTGGTCGCGATCTATGCGTTTGCGCAGACGGTGGCCTTTTCGTGGCTCGGACAGGATGTCGACCGGCCTCTGTGGCGGGTGAAAGGGCTCAAGGACGCGCTGGCGCGCTTCTATTCGCTCTGGCTCATACTGGATTTGCTCATCATCGCGCTCAACAGCATCGCGGCCAGGCAGCTCAATGCCGATGCCACCAATGCGCTGGGCCACATCATGATGCTGCTGTTTTTGAGCCTGCAGGTCATCTCGATCCCCATCGGAGCGGCCATCATGTTCCACGGAGAATTGAAATGGCGTGAGCTGGGCCAGAGTCTGGCGCCTCTCGGCCGGCAGTTTTTTGCGACCACTCTGGTGGTGGTTTTCAGCGGCTGTACGCTGGTGCTGCTGTTGTTTTTTCTGCTTCCCTCCTCAGGCAGCCGGCTCTGGCTCCGCCCGCTCGTCGAAATCCCGGGCGGACTGGCGGAATGTATTATTTTCACGGCCACCTGGCGCATCTGTATCATGGACCGCGACGCAGACACGGACGACGGCTACTACGAGTTCTGAGGCTCCATGGACACGGCTATGCGGGTTGAGTTTCCCTATGGGCCAGGCATCCTCACGGGCAGCCTCTCCGGAACGCGATGCCTGGTTCGTGACTGACCTGCCGCCGGATGATGTCGGCGCACTGCATGCCCGTTCAACTTCCGACGGGTTTGAACGTAGCGCGCAGGTGTTCGCGGTTCATCTTCGCGATGTGTTCGACGCTGATCCCCTTGGGGCAGGCTGCCTCGCATTCGTAGTGGTTTGAGCAGTTGCCGAAGCCTTCGCGATCCATCTGTTCGACCATATTGAGAACGCGGCGGTTCGCCTCGACCCGTCCCTGGGGCAGATGCGCGAGGTGGCTGACTTTCGACGCGACGAAGAGCATCGCGGAGCCGTTCGGACACGCGGCGACACAGGCGCCGCACCCGATGCACTGGGCGGCATCCATGGCAACGTCGGCATCTTCTTTATCCACGGGGATGGCATGCGCGTCAGGGGCCGACCCGGTTCGCATGGTGATATAACCGCCCGCGCGGATGACCCGGTCAAATGCGGAGCGGTCCACCACCAGATCTTTGATCAAAGGAAAAGCGCGCGACCGCCAGGGTTCGATCACAATGGTGTCGCCATCGTTGAAATGCCGCATATGCAGCTGGCACAGGGTGGTCTCACGCATCGGGCCGTGCGCCTGGCCGTTGACCACGCCGCCGCAACACCCGCAGATGCCCTCGCGGCAGTCGTGCTCGAAGGCCACGGGCTCCTCGCCCTTCTTCTCGAGCTGGGTATTCAGGATGTCGAGCATTTCGAGAAAGGAGGCGTCCGCGTCAACCCCCTGCAGCACGTAGGTTTCGAGGCGCCCTTTTGACTGCGCGTTCTTTTGCCGCCAGACTTTCAGCGTCAGGTTCATGGTCTTGCCCATCCATGCAACTCCCGTTGACCGCTCGCGTCATTTATAACTTCGCTGCGTTGGCGTCACCACTTCGAAGGTCAGTTCTTCTTTGTGGAGTACCGGCGCCTGGCCGTCGCCCTGGTATTCCCACGCCGCCGCGTAGGCGAACTGTTCGTCGTTCCGCTGCGCCTCGCCCTCGGGCGTCTGGTACTCCTCACGGAAATGTCCGCCGCAGGATTCCTCGCGGTGGAGGGCATCGAACGCCATCAGCTCCGCCAGCTCGAGGAAATCCGCCACGCGCCCCGCTTTTTCCAGGCTCTGGTTGAGGTCTTCGTTTTCGCCCGAAACGATGACATTTTTCCAGAATTCTTCACGGATCGCCGGGATCTCCGCCAGAGCCGCTTCCAACCCCGCCCGGTTGCGCGACATGCCGATCTTGTTCCAGGCGAGGAGGCCGAGCTCCCGGTGTATCTCATCCACCGTTCGTTTGCCTTTGATCGACAACAAGCGCCGAGTGCGGTCAGATACCGCTTTTTCGGCGGCCTGGAATTCTGCGTGGCTGCTGTCAAGCTGATCCGGCTTCACTCCGGCGAGATAATCGGCAATGGTGTAGGGGACGATGAAATAGCCGTCCGCCAGTCCCTGCATGAGGGCGCTTGCGCCAAGCCGGTTCGCGCCGTGGTCGGAGAAGTTGGCTTCGCCCGCCACGAAAAGGCCCGGCAGATTGCTCATGAGGTTGTAATCCACCCACAATCCGCCCATGGTGTAGTGCACCGCCGGATAGATCATCATGGGCTGCGTATAGGGATCCTCGTCCACGATACGCTGGTACATCTGGAAGAGGTTGCCGTAGCGCGCCTCAATGGTCTCGCGCCCCAGCCGCTCGATGGCGTCGCGGAAATCGAGGTAGACGGCCATGCGCGTCGAGCCTACGCCGCGACCCTTGTCGCACTGATCCTTGGCTTTGCGGGACGCCACGTCGCGCGGCACGAGATTGCCGAAGGCGGGGTAGGTTTCTTCGAGATAATAGCTTCGGTCTTCCTCAGGGATGTCGTTGGGATGCCGCGTATCTTCCGGATCCTTCGGCACCCAGATGCGGCCGTCGTTGCGCAGGCTCTCGCTCATGAGTGTCAGTTTCGACTGGTAATCGCCATGTACCGGGATGCAGGTTGGATGGATCTGCGTGAAGCAGGGATTGCCGAAATACGCGCCTTTCCGGTAGGCGCGCCAAATGGCGCTGACATTGGATGCCTTGGCGTTAGTCGACAGGTAATAGACGTTTCCATAGCCGCCCGTCGCGAGCAGGACCGCATCGGCCACGTGCGACTCAAAGGCCCCTGTGAGGAGGTTGCGCACCACGATGCCGCGGACGCGGCCGTCCACGACGACCAGCTCGAGCATTTCGCGGCGTGGATACATGGTTACGGTGCCGCTCTGGACTTCTTTCATCAGCGCGCTGTAGGCGCCGAGGAGCAGCTGTTGTCCCGTCTGGCCGCGCGCGTAGAAGGTTCGTGACACCTGAGCGCCGCCAAACGAGCGGTTGTCGAGGAGACCGCCGTATTCACGCGCGAACGGCACGCCCTGCGCAACGCATTGATCGATGATGTTGACGCTCAGCTCCGCCAGGCGGTACACGCTGGCTTCCCGGGATCGGTAGTCCCCGCCTTTGACCGTGTCGTAGAAGAGCCGGTAGACGCTGTCGCCGTCGTTCTGATAGTTCTTCGCCGCGTTGATACCGCCCTGGGCGGCGATGCTGTGGGCGCGCCGCGCCGAGTCCTGGATGCAGAAGGCCTTGACGTGGTAGCCGAGCTCGCCGAGGGTGGCCGCTGCCGAGGCGCCCGCCAGGCCCGTGCCCACCACGAGCACCGTATATTTTCGGCGGTTCGAGGGATTCACCAGCCTCATCTCGAACTTGTGCTGCGTCCATTTCTGATCGATGGGCCCCGCGGGGACTCTGGAATCCAAACGCATGATTACACTCCCGCGCCAATGGTGTAATGACGGACAATCACGTAGATGGGAATCGAACTGAAGCTCAGGGCCAGGAGAAGCCCGATAATCCGGCTGATCTTCAAGAGCGTGGGGCGCTGCTGCCCCAGGGGAGTGCCCAGCGACTGGAACACGCTTTCGATGCCGTGGCTCAGGTGCATCCCGAGGAACGACACAGCCAGGATGTAGAAACCCGCACGGAGCGGGTTCAGGAACGAGTTCCAGACCAGTCCGAACAGGCCCAGGCTTTCGTCGTTGTTGACCCCCGGGATGACCGTCGAAGGCCCTGTCTTTTCAGGAATAGTGAAATCGTTGAGGTGGATGAAAACGTAACAGAGCACCAGCGCCCCAGTGAAGATCATCGTCCGCTTGGCCCAGGTGGTATTGCCCAGCGTATTGTGGACTTCGTAGCGTCTGCCCCGCGCGATACGATTTTCAAGCGTGACCCAGATGGTGAGCGAGATGTGCGTCAGGAAGGCGGCCAGCAGCCCCAGGCGGACCACCCACAGAAACGCGCCCAGCCCCTGGATCTTCTCGGCGTAGCTGTTCAGGGCATCCGGCCCCGCGAAAATCAGGAAATTGCCTGCCAGATGGCCGAAGATGAACGTCACCAGGATGATGCCCGTCACCGCGACAATCTGCTTCTTGACGATCGATCGTTTCACCAATGCAGTCAAATTCGAAGCCATGAGCATATCCTGGTTTATACGCCTCGGAGCTGAATCGAATCTCCGGGGCTTCGCCTTGATCTCCACCGCTCATTTGACTATAGCATACCGCCAGGTCTGCACACACCGGGTCAGGCGCGCACTTGCTGGCGCATGGGGCCTCTGGATTGGGCGAATTCTACTTTATTTGGCGCCCGGGATGGCACCAAACAGGCGGGAAAAGCGAGTCCAGCGGCGGATCCGGCGCTGCCTTTGGCGCGCATGGCATGGCGGGCGCACGCGTGGCGCCCCGTCACCCCGCTGCGCACAAGCCGTCCTCCAGGGCCAGGGCACGTTCGATCAGCTCGGCTGCGATTCGCTCGTGTGCGGCATCGAACGGCAGAATGGGCTCACGAACACGCGCGGTCTCGTACACCCCCTGGGCATGCAGCAGGCGTTTGAAAAAATGGATCGAGATGTCCAGATGCTGATTGGAAAATGCGAGCACCGGCAAGATCTGTTCGAAGAGCCGCCGTGCTTCCGCTCGCCTG
>DAOSJS010000295.1:0-5150 GCA_035367355.1 Candidatus Hydrogenedentota bacterium | reverse complement strand
CAGATGAAGGCGGCGCTTCGCTACAAGGGCGTTCGCGGCATCACCCTGAACGCCATCAATACCCCGGACGGTTTGCAGAATCTGAAGCGTTTCCTCTCCCAGGGCAACATCGCGGTCGCCACCTGGAGTTCACCGCTGACTACCAACTTTGACTCTTACCCAAACCCCACGGAATACGTCAACATCGACGGCATCGGCCAAGTCAGCAACGTCAACAACCAGGTTTACGCCTGGCCCTCACAGGCCGGCGGTCGCCGTGACTCTCATGCGGTGAATATTGTCGGCTATGACGACAACATCAGCTACCGGAACAAAAGCGGCGAAGAGTGCCGGGGCGCCCTGCTGATCGTCAACTCCTGGGGAACGACCTGGGGCGTCAGCCCGGCCGCTGGCATCGAAGCCGGCTTCATGTGGCTGGGCTACGAGGCCGTTTTACTCCACGGAAGGTTGAGCGGGCAGGCATATGCGATGGCGGCGCACGCTGAAGATTATCAGCCCTTGCTGCTGGGAACTGTTACCTTGCAGGACCTGACGGCCAACAACTGGGTGACGCAAATCGCAGGTTCTCCTGTGCGTTGGCCCAGCCTGTTAACTTACAGTGCCAATGGGTCTCCCCTGGGGGGAGCTTTTCTATCCAATCTCTATACCACGAAAAGCAACACCGCGCAGCCGGACCATGTCGAATACCTCCTTGAGCTGTCCAGCATGGCGGGCAACCCCTTTCCAGGCCTCACCTTCAAATGCAGCCTGACAAGCTCCGGTTCCGTCGGAAAAATCAGTGGGCTGGAGGTGGAACGCCGCGGACTGGCAGGCGGCGTCTGGAAGGAAAGCAGCAGCGCGGTGCCTGAGGTTGACTTCACCGTGCGGGGTTTCAACGATTTGTATCCGATTTTCAGCGCCGACATCAACATGCTGCAGGAGCGCGACATCGGCCTCGGGGAGCTGCATCCGCAGGCCGGCAGCAGCGCCTGGGGCGACGCCAATGGCGACGGCTTCCCCGATCTGGCCATCGCCTCCCGGCAGAAAAACGGGGAGGGCATGCTGGAAGTTCTCCATCGGGTCTATCTGAACAACGGCGCCGGCGGCTTCCAAGCTGATCCCATAGCCTTGCCGGTGCCTGCCGGCGGTGCACATCCCTTTTTCTTGCTTTGCGAGTTGCTCTGGGTGGATATTGACAACGACGGCGACCTGGATATTGTGGCCGTCAACGGCGAAGCCACCTACATCGTCAAAAACAATGGGCAGGCAAGCTTCAGCCTGTCGGACACCCTGCCCTATCCCTGCGCCCCGGGAGCAGTTGCCAGCGCCGATTTCGACCTTGACGGACGTCCCGACCTGGCCCTCACCGGAATCAGCGCCGGCGGAACAATCATTCTGTTCCAGACCAGCCCCGGCGTGTTCACGCCGTATCCCATCGGTACACGCAACAGCAACCATTTTGGCGAAGGGGCGCATGCTCCGGCAATGGCGGTCGGCGACATCAATGGCGACGGCCTGCCGGACCTGGTCGCCAGCGGCAGGGAAGGCGGCTGGGGGCAAAACCTGATCTGGTATCAGAATAACGGCGATTACACCTTCACCCCCAGACGGTTGGCGCCGTACAGGTTAGTGCATTTCAGCATTGCCATTGCCGACTTTGATGGCGACGGCTGTGATGACATCCTCTACAGCGCCGGCGAAACCGACTACAACATCACCGTCGTCGGCCAGCGCTTCAACGGCGTGCTCCGGGGCAGAAGCGAGGGCCTGCCGGCGCCAGTCTCCCTGCAAAGCGGCTCCCCGCCTCTGTGGGGGGGACGTGTCCTCTGGGCCGACCTGAACAACGACGGCCGGCCGGAAGCAATCATCAGCGGCATCGAGGGCGGCGGAAGCCCCTCTTATGGCAACCAGTATAGCTACGGGGAACTCGGCAGTTTCCCACGCGAGCAATACTACGGGCATTACACGCGCGTGCTTGTCTGGAACAGCGTTGAGCAACAATTCCAGGACAGCGGCATGACCTTGCCGTCCACGGTTGGAACCTTCGGCCCCTCCATCCTCAGCGCCACCGATTTTGACAAGGACGGAGATATTGATCTGCTCAGTGGCGGACTCCTGACCTCTAAAGCCAACTTCTATTCGAATCATGGACCGGATGCGGATATCTGCAGCATGATTTTCCTGGAAAACCGCGCCTGCGGATATTTCGCCAGTGAACGCCCCAACGCTCCTCCCACCGTTCCAAGCGGCCTGAATGCCATCGCCAACGGAAACGGCAAAGTCAGCTTCAGCTGGACGCCGCCTGCGGATGATTCCACGCCGGCAGGCGCCCTGCGCTACCTTTTGCAACTCGGAACCGCTTCCGGCCAGTACAACCTTTGCAGCGGCAATGCACCGGCGGGACTGCCCGGGCAACTGCTGAAGTCGCCGGTGACCTTGCGCGGTCTGCCGGCAGGAAAAATTTACTGGCGGGTGCGGGCTGTTGACGCAGGCGGCAGGATGTCCGCCTGGAGCATTGAGCAAAGCGTCGCCGCCTACGGCTCGGAAGCTCCGGCGACGCCTGGGGAACCCTTGCCGGAAGTCGCTCTGCCGGATGTCACTATCACCGTGAAAATCCTTGACACTGATGGCGGCACCGCCGGAGGCTACATCCTTGGCGGTGGCGGAGCGGCCAGTCCCGGTTCCACGATCCTGCTGGTGGTCTCCCCGCGCCCCGGCTGGCGCTTTTCCCATTGGGAAGGCGAGGTGTATTCGCCGCTGGCCCGGAAAACCAAAATGCTGGTCTGCGACGATGCGGTGGTCACTGCGCACTTTGTGCCGGACCGCAATCTGCTCCATACGGCAGTTGGCCATACGGCCTTGCGCGACCGTAAGGGCCATGTCTGGGCCTGGAGCGACACGTTAAGTACCGCCAGAACCGGACCGGCCTGGCTGCAAGGGCAGGACGGCTTGCCCGCGCTCTCTGCGGCCTCTTCACAAGCCGCAACCTGGCTGGGCGCCAATGACGCCCACACCTTTTTCGGAGTCTCAAGAGGCGAATACAACGCGTCTGCCGATAACAATAAGAATTTCATGCGTGACAGCCTGATGACGGTAAAGGGTCTGGATGGTTTCAGTTGGTGGCCCTACCCCGCCTATCCGGAAAAGACCCTAGCGATGTGGTGCGGCGGTAACAGCTATATCGTCAACTACGTGGGTACCTCTACGGAGGAATGGGACTATATCGCTTTCCGCGGTTCAGTTGCTTCCATCCATCCTTCCAACTGGAACGTCTCCAAGCACGACCCGAACCTGGTCAACCTCGGCATCGCCCAAGTCGCCTGCACCGATTCATTCGTGCTTTTCCTGACTCACCAGGCAGAAATTTACGCGGTCGGCAGCAACCATTGCGGCCAGCTCGGCGACAATACCATCAACGCCTATGCCGACATTTTACCCGTCCCCGGCATGCCGAAATTCAAGGCGGTCGCCGCCGGCTTGGATCCCGGCAGCCAGACCGCCTTCTCCCTTGGTCTGGACTTCCAGGGGCGTGTCTGGAGCTGGGGAAATAATGATTATGGCCAGCTCGGGATGGGATATCATGGAGGAAATGTGCTTTCCCCGCACATGCTGCCGCCTTTTCCCAGCCCGGTCATCGCCCTGGCCGCCGGCGACCGGCACGCCCTGGCGCTGACCGAAGACGGCCGGGTCTTCGCCTGGGGAGACAATAACCAAGGCCAGATCGGCAGCGGCGATGGCAACGGCGACGGAGTGCCGGACGAGCCCGTCGCCACTAGCCCATGCGAGGTTCCCGGACTGGGAACCGTTATCTGCATCGCTGCGGCCGCCAGTCACAGCCTGGCCATGACCGACGGCGGCGAACTCTTCGGCTGGGGAAGTAATGGCAGTGGACAAATCACCGGGCGCAGCGGCGCCGACCTCTGGTCGCCAACCCCGGTGCCCAATGCACCCAAATGGCAAGGCAGCGACAGCACGCTGACAACTTCCGTGCGGTCGGCTGCGGACACCCCCGGCAGCAGTACGCCATATCCCGGCATGGGCAGCGTCATACCGCCGGCCGGACACTATGTTGCGCGCACCGGCAGCACGCTGCCGATTGAAGCGGTTGACGGCGAACGCTACCGGTTCTCCCACTGGGAAGGGCCGGTCGCTGATCCAGCCAGCCCCGTCACCACCCTTTTGCTTGGGGAGGGAAATACCCAAGTCTGCGCGGTTTTCACCCTGTCAGCAGAAACTCTGGCCCTGAACATCAGCGCCAATCCGGCGGATGTCGGCAGCACGCTGCCGGCGCCGGGGGAATATGCGCTGGCGAAAGGCAGCGTTCAGACCTTCCGGGCCGTGCCAAAACTACAATATGTATTCAAGCAATGGGATTCGGTCACCGATCTGGGAGGCTTTGCCCAACAGAGCCTGTTTGACTGGACCTTGACCAGCGATCTGAATCTGACGGCCCAATTCGAACTCAGCCCCTTCCGAACTACACCCAAACCGAATATCGAAGGCAGTACGCTGAGTCTGACCGAAGACGGCAAAGTCATCTGGTGGGCATCCAAATCTAATGTTTATTCCCAGCATACGCTGGATTTGGGCGGAGTGCGGATACTGGATGTCGTTGGCAGCGGCCTGGCCTTGGGCAATAATGGACGCCTCTATGCCTGGGGCAGCAATAGCTACGGGGAACGTGGAACCGGGGCAGTCAGTTCGGATAATAGCGCCCCGGAAGCTTTCAACCTGGTGCTGGGGCCGGATGGGCAGGATTACTTCAGCGATGCCGTACGTATCTTCGGCAGGAGACAGACGCGCTTTGCCCTGCGCAGCGACGGCAGCCTCTATGTCTGGGGGAAAATGCCGGTCAGTGGCCGGAGCCAAGCCCGCCCGGTTCGGGTCGCCGGTCTGAAAGACAACGCCAGGGTCATCAATGTCGCCGAGGTCACAGGCGACGGACAATCCACCTTTTTATTCCTTTACGATGACGGGACGGTCGCCAGCTGGGGCGATGCGATGTACAGCGGCACCGGAAACCCGCATCCGACCCCTGCGCAAATTCCAAGTCTGAGCAACATTCAGGCTATCGCTGCAGACTACCGCGTCGCCTTGGCATTGCACCAGGATGGCGGCGTTTATGTCTGGGGGACCGCAAACCTCGGGCTTGGCGAAAACCATCCCCCGCA
>DAOSJS010000294.1:0-5163 GCA_035367355.1 Candidatus Hydrogenedentota bacterium | reverse complement strand
GGCGGCAGGGAAGCGGGCAAGACCGTATCAGACGCTTTGACCTTGACAGACAATCACCAACACTCCCTCTCGCGAACCGTCTCCGACAATCTCGCTCTCGGCGACTCCGTGTCAAAGACCATTGGCAGAGACATTGCGGATTCGCTGACCCTTTCGGACGCGGTTGCTCGTGTTGTTTGCCGGTCACTCGTTGATTCCCTCGCATTTTCCGACTCCATGGGCGAAAAGGCGGTCGGCAAGACCCTCTCCGACCCCATCGCCCTCTCAGACGCACGGTACGCCTCTGTAGCGCGGGTTCTGGTTGACGGCATAGTTTTACACGACCAGACATCCAAACTCGTCTCTACGGTCATCCTGGACGGTCTTTCTTTCTCGGATGAAGCGCGAAAGACGGTCGGCAAGACGCTGACCGATGTTTTGATGCTCACGGACAACCTCAGTCGCACAATCGACAAGGTTCTGACGGATTCGCTGTTGTTTTCGGACATTGCACAACGCATACGAGTGAAGGAACTCATTCTCACCGACATGCTCATTCTCGCGGACTCGCTCTCAAAGACGGCGGGATTGACGATTGAGGATTCATTGCGGTTCGCGGACCTGTTTGCGCCGGGATGGATAGAGCGCAGAGCGAGGGCGGGTGAATGGACTCGAATAAATCCATCACACCCCGAATGGATGCGCACCGGGGGGGGGCGATGAGATGACCTGGACCAAAGACGAGCCATCGCTATGAAAGGGCGGTGATGGATGATAGATGAACCTACTTGCAATGCGGACGGAAGTTCGTTCGCGAATCGCTGAAACCGCCACGACATTCTACTCCGATGCAGAAATAAACGGATGGCTGAATGCAGGACAACTCGACCTCGCGCAGAGACTCCCCAGCGAAACCCTCCACACCCTTCGCGAAATCTCCGTATCCGACACAATCGCAGGAGTGCAAACTTATTCACTCCCCGCCGACTTCCTCAGATGGCGGGGCGTGTCGTATGAGGGAACGCCCTGTCGCATGATTGGATTTGAGGAGCTACGAGCCATCAACGGCGGGAACGTGTTCTGGACTCCGACCGTCGCCGACCCTGCCGCGTTCGTGTGGAAGACGCTGGACATATATCCCAAACCCACAGAGGACAACAAGAAGGTGTCTCTCTACTACGTGAAGCGACCAACACAGATGACAGGCGATACCGCCGAATGCTCTCTTCCCAACGAACTCCACGAAGCGGTCATCTTCTACGCATGCGCTATAGCCCACTCGAAAGACCAGAACTACGATGCGGCGGCGCACTTCCGTCAGGCATATCAAGACGTGATCGCGAACTATACGACCCCTCCCGCCAAACAATCTCCGACCACAACAGGAGGTGCGTAAACCACCATGAACTTCAAAGAGATGTTCTCCGACCTGCAATCGCGGTTGGGCGATATTGGGCAGGTCCAGTACACCACTGCCGAGTTGAAGCAGTGGCTTAACGCGGGACAGCAGGACGTTGCAAACCGACTTGACAACATTACGTCCCGCTGGTTCGGCGCAACGGCGGAGATAGACACAGAAATGAGCAAAGACGAATACGATCTGCCCGCCGATGCGCGAAGGATTCGCGCGGTTGCATACAAGACAGAGGCAGAAGGACCGTTGGCGCAGTGCATGGCGATGGACGTTATCAACAGGGGCGCGACGCTCAACAACACCTTCTACACTCCGAGCGCGACGCAGCCCTTCTGGTACCAATGGGGCAATAAGTTGGGCGTGTTGCCGGTACCGACAGAGGCGGTTCCTGGAGGTATCAAGATATGGTACTTCAAGCGCCTGCCACTACTTACCGGCGACACCGATGAGTCTGAAATCCCCTTGGAGTACCAGAACCTCATCGTTCTCAGGGCGCACATCATCGCCGCGCCGAAGTTCGGTCAAGACCCAACAATGCTGGCGAACATGTACAACGCCGAATTCGAGGCCATCCGCGCAATCTGGACAAGCAACCTGGAGATTGAACTGGCTGGTCAGAAGAAGCTGGGCGGCATTGGAGCCTAGTATCGGAGGTCATGCGATATGACCCTGAAAGAGATGATTTCGGACGTTCGGGCGCGGGTGAGAGAACTCGCGCCCCGCGAACTCACAGACGACCTAATCCGGCACTGGCTCAACGAAGGGCAGCTCGACTTCGCCCGGAAAACCTTGTGCCTCGCGTCAAGAGCGAAGAGCGTCACAACCGCCGGAGATGCAGTGTATGCCTTGCCTTCCGACCTGCTGAGACTCCGCGAAGTGAAGTACGGAGTCGAGAAGTTGTTCGAGATTCCGCTTGCGGACGCGGTAGATACGGAAGGGGTGCCGACCGGATATGCGAAACTCGGACAGACGAGCATCCTTCTATCGCCGGTGCCGAGCGCGGAAGGACAGCTAGAGATCATCTACTATCAGACCCCGGACAAACTGGTGAATCCGGGCGACGAAAGCATCCTGCCTACGACCTGCCATGAGGCGGTTGTGCTCTACGCGACTATCCGCGCATACGAAGCGACTCCGAACCTGACGGAAGGGCAGATAGCGGTATCCGACAGGCTGACGGCTCAGTATAACGCTAAGGTTCAGCAGCAGGCGGGGCAGTTCAGACAGAGGAAAACAAGCGCATGGACAGTGATTCGGTAGGGTGGTGTTATCATGCCGAGAGAATTAGCCATGTTCGCAGACTTCCGTGGAGGGCTGAACACCGACGCTGCCGATGACCTGATAGGCGACAACGAGTTGACTGTCGCGGAGAACGTGGAATTGGGAATGCGCGGCGGCATTGCGAAGCGGCGTGGAACGGAGAAATTGAACGCCGCATCATACGGCGCGAAGGTGTCTCAACTCATCGAGTGGCCGCGAATGAGCGGCGGAACAACCCTTCTCGCGGTCATTGGAAAGTCCCTGCACAGCATCAATCAGGAGACATACGCGAAAACATCGGTCAAGGCGCTGGACTCCGACCGGGTCGGTTACGTGTTCTTCAAGAACAGCGTCTATTTTGTGGACGGCAAGGGGTTCTATCGTTACGATGGCAGCGCAGCGGAGAATGTCCCGGCTCGAACCACGCAACCCATCTCGTCCGAAATAGACCCATGGGGCGGGTGGGAGCAGCAACCGAAGGTGGACGAGCAAGTCCGCATGGTCACGCCGACCGGCGCCATCATAACAGCCAAAGTCGCCGTGGCACCTGAACTTGAGAGCAAGGCGGTTCAACTCAAGGACCTGGCCGGGGGCGCGATGGCAGACGTGGTGGCCGACAAGACCACCTTCCGGTTCATAGACGACGGTTCGGAGAATGCCGATCTGTTCATGATGGTTGTCGGCAAGGACGATGCGAACTTCACTGTGACGCTTGACTACAAGAGCGCAACGGAAATACCCGTGCAAAACGATTTGACCGCGATTCGGCGGTGCAAGTTCCTGTTGATGAATACCAGGACGCATAGGATGTTCGCGGCAGGTGACTCGCAGTATCCTTCGACGATGTACTACTCGGAACTCGGCGATCCGACATGGTGGAAACCGACTTCCGCATTGATGCCGTCATCGGCAGACGGACCCATCACTGGTCTGGCGATGTTCGGCGATTCCGTGCTCGTGTTCTTCTCGAATGCGATATGGGCATGGCGCGGACTTGACCCGGAAGCGGACGCCGTATGGGAACGCCTGTCAACGTCTCAGGGCACCCCCGCCGTTGATTCGCTGGCGTTGACCTCCGGCAGTCTCGCGTATCTCAGCACGGGCGGGGTGTTCGCCATCTCCCCTTCCATGCTTTCGATGACGGCAGTGATGATGCCGGGTGAAGATATGGTGGCTAACCTATGCAAGAACAAGGTTGCCGCCATCATTAACGGGATAACCAAACCCGCCATTGCATGCGGGGTTTGGGACCAAGTGAACCAGAGGTATCTGCTGTCATACAGCGACCTGACGGATGGCTCGAAGAACAACAAAGTGCTCGTATACGACTGGTCCCTCAAAGCGTTCGCGATTTGGACGGGGTTGGAGATATGGAGTTGGTTAAGCAGACTAGACGGTACGGTTCTCGCCGGGACGCATGATGGTTACATCATCAAACTGGGAGTGGGTTCGACAGACTACAATGGCGTTTCAATTCCCATGGTCGCGGAAACCAAGCCATTCGCCTTCCAGGTGCCCAACCTGAAGAAGAGGTATTGGGGCTTGTATGTCGACTACAAGCAGGACGACACAACCAGGGGCAGCATAACGGCAAAGTTGAAGGTGGACGGCGCGGTGACGGACACGTTCGCAAACCCCGTTGGGAGGCAACGCACGTCAAGGTTCGGATACAGGGCTTCCGTCAGAGCGGAGAACTCTACTGCGAATCCGTGCAGCGTCATGACGATAGGAATACCGTATGTGGTTGCTTCGGAAGCAAGAACGACTTACTAGGGAGGCATTTGTTCGTGGCTGAGAAGATACGCCGGACAGGAGCGTTCAACGACCGCCGCCTCCAACACCAGGTAGACGAAATCGTCAACAAGACCAACGATGCAATAGACGGCATCGAGCAAACCATAGAGATAGTGCAGGATCACCCCAACCTGCCGAAACCCGACAACACCCCCCCCGGCATTCCGATACTGCGAGTCGTTCCTGGTTTCAAGATGATGGTGTGCCTAATAGACCGTATGCCGGACCATGATTTCAGTCACTTCGACTTACAGCGGTCAACGAGCATAGATGAACAAGCCACTTGGAGCGAATGGGAAACGATCTGGTCGGGCACGGACACGTTCTATTCCGATGTTGGACTAGACCTGGCTACAGACTACCGCTATCGGGCGCGTTCGTGGGACATATGGGATAACCCCAGCGACTTCTGCGAACCTGTTGTCGGGGGCAAACCCGGCAAAGTGTCGCTGTCTGAGGAAGTCGCGGATACTCTCGCCAAGGAATTCGTGGCAGGTTCCGATTTATGGGACCAGGTAGCGGAAGACTTCGTGCAGGTGCGAGCGACGGTTGAAGGTAACAGTGCAGATATATCCGCGCTGACGCAAAAAGCAGACGAGATTTCCGGCACTGTAGCCAAGCACGAGCGCACAACGCTGCTGGAATCCACGGTGACGTCCTACAATGCAACTGCAAAGACCTTGACGGACACCTCCAAAGACTTCACAGCGCTGACC
>DAOSJS010000293.1:0-5199 GCA_035367355.1 Candidatus Hydrogenedentota bacterium | reverse complement strand
CGGCTCGATCATCGGGAGGTAGGGCACGTTGAACGCGGGAACCACCAGGCCTTGCTCGAAGGCCCGCTGGACCATGGCCGCGGTAGCGTTCATCCGCGCTCCTCCTGCGGCAGGGTTGCGTCCATGTTCAGGTAATACTCGAGGGCTTCGGCCACCGGCGCTGCATACCGGCCGGGCGTGGCGCTGACGTGATGGCGGTAGCCGTTTCTGCCGACGTACAGCAGCAGATCCTGCAGCCGGTCAATCTGCGCTACACCCGCGCATCCGAAGAAGTCTTCGGGTATGGGATCGCTGGTAAACTCACCCTGCCCGACGTAGAACCGCGGCTTACCTTCGTGGGTCATCATGCTTGCGAAAGTGAACTCGCCGGGGCGGATCAGGCCGGTGTTGCAGCCGAAACCGCGCCCTTTGCCCACTGAATTGGCGAGAATGGCGTGGTCACTGATCCGGCCTTTGCCGGTCATGAGCGAGGGCGGAATCGGGCCGCAATGGAAGAGGATGCACTTGTCCTCGTCATCGGCGTAATTGTTGTTCCAATCCAGGCACATGGCCGGCGACTGGGAGGCCAGCTGGAGGGCGTACATGGCCACGGCGTTGCCGACATCAACCTCGCACGAAGCGGGGATGCCTCGCTGGTTGAAATCGCCCAGCAGAACGCACGGCGAGATGCCGAGCTGCTCCTGCAGCTCGATCCAGCAGCGCAGCGCGAACGCATCCAGCCGGTACTCTTCGATCAGCGATTCAATGACCAGGCCCAGCCGGATAACCGTGTCGAGCACGCCTTCGGGCACGCCTTCCCACGACCCGGCCTGTTCGAGCCGCTCCTGGGTGTCTTTGTAGGCCGCGTCCGGCTTGATGTCTTTCATCCGGTGAAACACGTGGCTAAGATCGATGGTTTCCATGGTGATGCCGTAGCGTTGCAGGGCCACCTCGTCGATGCGAACGGTTTTGAACGCCGTGGTTCGCGCCCCGATCGCGCCGACGGTCATCCCGCGAATGCCGTCAACCACCCGGCACAGGGCAGCGAAGTGGTCGAGATTCTCTTTGAAGCGGTCGCAGGCAGGGTGCACGGTATGCGGCTTCAACGCCGTAAATTTCAGCCCATACTGAAAAAACAGGTCCATGATCGAGAATTTTCCGCAGAACGAGTCCCGCCGCACGGCCGGGGCCATTTTGTCGAGATCGTCCGGATAGGCCTGTATCAGGATGGGGACATCCGCCTCGCTGAGCGCGGTCACGGCGGCGGTTTCGTCGCCAAAATTGGGTAGAGACAGGATGACTCCCTGGTACTTGCCCCGGTTTTCGCGGAGGAAATTGGCATAGATCTGGCCTTCCTCGGCGGTTGAGACGGCGCCATGGCGCGTGGCGCTCTCGTCCATCATCAAGCAGCCATAGCCCTGCTGTTCGAGAATCCGCGGAAATTCTTCACGGGCTTCCTTCATCAATTTCGACGGGAAAAAGCCCCGATTGCCGAAAAAGAGCGCAAATGTGGTTTTTTGGGGTTTCATGACATCTTCCTTCCGGTGTGTGCGTTGCCAGTCCGCATGTCGATAAGTATACTGTCAGGGGAGCACGCCTTCCAGAGAGGAAACATCAACCATGAAATCCGCATTGCTGTTGGCCGCTGGCGAAGGTAAGGGCGCCTGGCCCTTCTGCGGAATCCGCCAGAAGTGCACTGTGCCGATTGTGAACGTTCCGATGGTGCGGCGTATGGTGCTGGATCTGATCGCCCTCGACGTGACAGAAATCGTCGTCGTGCTCGGGAGCCGCGGCGAAGCGGTCCGGAGTTGTCTGGCCGATCTGGCGGGCGTCCGGTTCGTGGAGCAGCGCCCGCTCAAGGGTCCGGCTGACGCTGCCCTTTGCGGGATCGATGCCGTGACCGGCCAGGACACGCTCGTCTGCTACGGCGACATCGTGACCACGAGAGATACCCTTCGGGGATTTCTGGAGGCCTACCGGTCGCGGAAAGCCCGCGCGATGCTCCTGACGGCGCCGTGCCCGGCGGAAGCGCCGCACTGGGTCACGGTGCACACGGGGGAAGACGGTCTGGTCCTGGATGTGATCGGTCACGGTGATCGTGCACAACCCCGCTTCGCCGGGATTGCAGCGGCTCGCACGGAGACGCTCAAGACCTATCTCTTGCGCAATCCCGGGCTCTTCACCAATGTCGAGATTGGTGCAATGCCGCCTCCTGAAGGCGACGTAGCCCACAGTCTCGGCCTGATGGTGCAAGACGGCATTGAGGTGCACGCTTATGCCGCGCCGGATTTTGTGGTCGATGTCGATCGCGCCTGGCAGATTGCGCAGGCGAACATGGAAGCGGGCCGGCATGCCACCGAGGCGATCCAGAGCACGGTGCTGGGTGAAGGCGCCCGCATTGACGACAGCGCGGAGATTGCCGAGGGCGCCCGCCTGATCCTGGGGCCTGGCGCGCGGATCGGCAAGGGCTGCCAGATCGGCGGTTCGATGATCCTGGGAAAGAACACGCAGGTCCTCAACGGCGCCATCGTGGGTGCGGGCGTATGCGTGGGCAACGACACCCAAATTCGCGATTACTGTTCCGTCAACGACTATGCGGTGATCGGTTCGAAATCCCTGGTGAAACATGACGCAGAGTTCGGCGGGGTCATGTTTGATGTGGTGTATTTGTATCATTACTGCTGCATCACCGCACTGCTGGGCAACAACGTGGATATTGGCGCCGCAACGGTCTGCGGTACGCTTCGATTCGACAACGGCATCAAAACGCAGATCAACAAAGGCCACAAGGAAGTGCCCGATCCGCGGTATGGGGATCTGACGATCATGGGTGATTATTCGCGCACGGGGGTGAACGTGATGTTCATGCCTGGCGTGAAGGTAGGCTATTACTCCTGCGTAGGCGCGGGCGCCATCGTGTACGAAGACGTGCCCGAACGAACGCTGCTGCTTCCGAAACAGGAGCATATTTTGAAACCGTGGGGACCCGAACGTTACGGCTGGTAGATAAAATCCAGCCGGGAAAGAGGAGACGGACATGCCATTCATTCAAGGCGGTGTAATTCCAGCACTATTAACCCCGTTCACCAAGGGCGGGAAAGAGGTTGATTTTGAAAGAGCCGCAGGCCTCGCGGAATTCCTTGCCGACAAGGGGGTAAACGGGCTCTTTGTCGCGGGAACCACGGGCGAAGGCATGTTGATGTCCCTCGACGAACGCAAGCAGCTCCTGGAGACCGTAGTGAAGGCGGTAGGCACTCGGGTAGACGTTATCGCGCATACCGGCTGCATGGACACGGCCAGCACGATCAACTTGACCTGCCATGCTGCGCAGGCCGGGGCCAAAGCCGCCGGCGTGGTGGCGCCGTGGTTTTTCGGCTACGACAACCAGGCGCTCGAAGGGCATTACCGGGCCGTGGCGGAGGCCGCCAAGGGATTCCCGATCATGTTCTACAACCTGCCGGCGTGTGCGCGCAATGCCCTGACCGCGCCGTTCATCGTTGACCTCGCCGGGAAGGTCGAAAACATCAGGGGCCTGAAAGACAGCAGCGGCGACTTCCTGCACCTGGGCGAGGTCCTGGCCCATGCTCCGAAAGGCTTCATGGTCATCAACGGCGTAGACAACTTCTGCTTCCAGGCCATGGTGACGGGCGCCAACGGCAGCGTCGCCAGTGCCGCCAACGTTGTGCCGGAGCTCTTCCTGGCCATTATCGAGAACGTTCGGAAGAACGATCTCGCCAACGCCTGGGAATACCAGAAGAAACTGAGCGCGACCGCCAAGCTCCTGCGTTACGGAGCCATGGTAGCCCTCTACAAGGAAGCCGTCCGGCTGCGCGGGTTCGACGCGGGATACGTGCGCCTGCCGCAACGGGAGCTGACGGCGCAAGAGAAGACCGATTTCGCCAAGGCGATGGAAGCGCTCGGGCTCATTTAAGCGAGCTCACGGCCAACCGCACCCGAACAGACCGACAGAGAGGACAGGCCGAACGCCAAATGCTGGCGGCGGCCTGTCCTTTTTTTTGTGGCGAAACGCCAATCGTCTAGTCTAAAGCGAACACGCTCAACGGCCCCTCCACGGAGATTTTTTCCGGTGCGAGGGGCTTTTCGTTATACAGGACCTCCCAGCCATCGACGCCCGCCACTCCGAGCCGGGTGGCGCTGCCGCGCAGGGTGACGGCCAGCTGCCGGGCCGCATGATCGTAGCGAAGATCGAGATAGGGCACGCGGCGGTCCAGACGCAGCTCCGGTTGATCGTAATCGGTCCGGATAAAGCTGCCGTCGGCCAGGGTAAGCCGCAGCACGTCTCCCCCGGGCGCCACGCGCCGGGAAAGAAACTGCACGTTGGTCTCCAGGATAATCGGGTCCCCGGGTTGCGCACAGTGCCTGCCCAGCCACAATTCTCGCGGGAACGTGGTGTAGGCGAGCACATTGATCAGGGTCAGGACAGTCGCATCGTCGCGCTGCTCGATCATGTTCGCCTGGCACCAGCCGGTAAAACGGTTGTCGTTGATGACCAGGCGAGGACCCTCATGATGAACCCAGTACTCCTGGTGGTAGCGTCGAGGTTCGGGCAATTGCAGCACAAGCGGGTCTTTGAAAGGCTGGTTGGTCCGCGCGAGGCGTCCGAGCAGCACTTCGTCCTGTCCCAGATCCCACCGGGTCAGCTCCGTCCGCCAGAACAAGGGGTTATTCTCATTGCGCTCGGGCTC
This sequence comes from Candidatus Hydrogenedentota bacterium, assembly GCA_035367355.1. Lineage (GTDB taxonomy): Bacteria > Hydrogenedentota > Hydrogenedentia > Hydrogenedentales > SLHB01 > UBA2224. The sequence continues at coordinate 514 of DAOSJS010000293.1, read as the reverse complement.
CGCGGCCAAATCGTAGATCACCGCGTTCACCGCGCGCATGGCCTCAGTGAGCACCGCATAGGGCCGTTGTGCGGGGTCGATCACGCCGAAATTGCAGTCTTCCGCATAGCGATCCCAGGGTTTTTCCAGGTCGTCGTCGGGATATTTGTACCACGAGACGCCGATATGACTTGGGATGGACGCAGCGGCGGCCACATACGACAGATATCCCACGGCGCGCTCGGCCTGGGATTTGACCGTCGGCAGGGCTCCCATGGTGTTCGGGTGCAGGGTATCGGCGCCGCGGAATGAAAATTCGGTGGTCATGGTGGGGCGGCCCGTGAAGGCATGGATGGCAGGCACCATCGTGAACATCTGTACCGGCAGGCGGTCTGAATACATGCTGTAGAGGTTCATGCTGATCACGTCGCAGTGCTTCCCCATGGCGGCGAGGATGCCCGGTTCAGGAAGCGGCGCGTTGATCATGCGGATGCCCAGGTTCAAGTGATTTGGATCGACGGCGCGGGCGGCGCCT
>DAOSJS010000292.1:0-5211 GCA_035367355.1 Candidatus Hydrogenedentota bacterium | reverse complement strand
GTCTTTAACGAGCCCGACTATCCGAACTCCGGCATGCCGACGCTGGGCGTTCCAGATAACAGCGGCTTCAATTTCATCCGGTTCCAGGCGAACAAGGCGGTCCGCACGGCCGTGATTACGGCCAGCGAGCGGGTGATTGGGCCGACGGATGTGGTCATCCGCGCGGTCTCGACCGACCGGTTGCCGCAGGTGGTGCCGTCGAGCGGCCTCTCGTTCGTGATCTTCGGAAGCGGTTTCGGCACGTCACCGCGGGTGACGCTGGCAGGGATTCCGCTCGTGGTAACGTCAGCTAAGGATAAAGAGATCGCGGTGACGATTCCCGGCGGGTCGGTCATTGACGAAGATCCGATTGTCCTGACGGTGCTGAACCCGCTGACGGGCAAGCAGACCAGCCGGGGCGATCTGTTCACGCTGATTTCCGTACCGCCGGATGCCAATGCGCCGGTGATCACATCGCTGTCGCCGGATGCCGGTGGGAGCGGAGACTTCCCCGTCGCGATTTACGGGCAAAACTTCGATGATCCCATCGTATATTTCGGGCAGACGGTGATGCCCGTGGCCTCGTGGACGCCGACACGCATCAATGTGTCGTTTCCGGGTGCGGGGCTGGGCCAGACCGGCACGCTGGATGTGACGGTGCGGAACCAGACCACGCAGCTGTCGACGACGAAACTGGATGCGTTCATTTACCGGAACCTGCCGCAGGCGCCGCGCGCGTGCTTCCTCGCGACCGCCGCGTACGGCTCGGATTCCGCGCATGAATTGTGGGTGTTGCGGCGCTTCCGCGACGAGGTATTGCTGCAGACCACGCTGGGGACGGCGTTTGTAGACCTGTATTACCGGGTGAGCCCGCGGATAGCGGCGACGGTGGCTCCGCGGCCGGCGCTCGCGGCGCTTGTCCGGGGCGCTTTGACCCCGTTATCCTATGCGGTGACGTCGCCAGGCGAGGCAATGGGAGCGGCCCTCCTGTTTGCCATGGGCGTGTATGCGGCCCGCCGCTGTGCCAGGGCGAGATCCCAGCGAGGACACAACTGAGGAATCGACGTGTACCGGCGGGCCCTGGGGGGGCCCGCCGAACCGTGCGAAAGGAGAATCCAAGGTGAGCGCGAGAGTCCGTATGGCAATGCTTGCAGGGGTGGCCATCTGTGTGCTTGTGGCGGGGCCTGCCTACGCGTTCTTTCCGTTCGGCGGCTTCACCGAGGTCAATAAGACGCTTCGGTACATGACGTGGCCGCTCAAATACCTTGACACGAATAGCGACGGCGACGTGGGCCCGGGCGAAGGGGTCCGTTGGTTGCTGGAGCGTGAAAAGACCACGGCGCGTCAAGTGCGGGACGCGGAGGGCAACCTCATCACCGAGTATACCACGACGGGCTGGTCGGAATCCGAACAGGCGATCCTCAGGCAGGGGTTTCAGGTCTGGGAGGACGTGCCCACAAGCTATATCGCATTCAACGTGGCAGCTGCAGTATCGGAGCCGCTGATAGTGCGCTCGCCGGGCGATATGGACTTCGTAATTGGCGACTCGCTGACGGGGATCGATTTCATCAACTACGTAGCGGTCGAAGATCCAGGGGAAGAGACCCTGCCTACCGGCGTGCTGGGTGTGACGCTTCTGACCCTCGTGCTTGACGACACGCCGATCTCTATACCGGGTCTCCCCGGCGTCCAGGTGAGCGGCGGGCAGATCGTCGAATGCGACATTGTGTACAACGGGGCGGCGTTTCGCGAGCGCACGGTCGTCATTGACACCGGCGGCGGCAGCACGACTACCCAGACGCTGCCGGCCACCTTCGACCTTCTGGCAACGCATGTCCATGAGGTCGGGCACTCGATCGGACTAGGCCACACCCCGCTGAATAATTTCTCGGAATTTCTGGACGATTCAGCCAACACGGGACTGCTCGCAGATTTGGAGCAGCGCGTGTTCTGGCAGCGGAATTCTGCGAACATGCTCGTCCAGGTTGGCGTGACGCCGACCATGTATCCGATCTATTTCGCGACGGACCTCGGCGGCGGCAAGTTCATGGCGGGCAGCGCCGATCTGGCGCCGGACGATATTGCCGGGGTGTCGTTCCTCTACCCGCGGGGTTCGCAGGCGCGGTTTTTCCGGCTGGCGCACGAAGCTCGTTCGCAGACCCGGGTCGATTTTCCGTCGGTACCGCTGCCGGGTGCGCACATAATTGCGTGGAGCGACGCGGACCACAACGTAGGCACGCGGCGGGTGCCGATGTTCAGCACGATGTCGGGCCTGTACGAACACCAGATAGAATTCTCGGGCCGGTTTTCGCTGATCAACCTCTTAAAGCAGCATGAGACCGGCGATGGCGTGACATTCGATGCGACGTATGTGATCACCAGCAATCCCATTAACGGCATTACGAAGCCCGAGGGATACAAACCGGGCGATTTCGATTCGACGCGGGTGCTCTTCGGCCAGCGTGACTTCACGTTCCCAACAGCGTTTCCGTCCGAGGTATTCAATGAAATGGGCAACCAGTTCGGGATCGAGCAGCGGGAACAGGGAACGCCGCTGACCTACAACGCGCTGACGGGTCAGATCGTAAGTGCCACGAGCGGCAAGACCCTGAGCACGATGCTGCCCGGTAACAAACCGATGTTCGGCGTACGGAATGACATCTGCTGGCTGAACGTGGTGGTGGCGGGCATGGCGCCATCCGCCGAGATTCCCAGATTCCTGCGCGGGATGCGCGACGGCTATTTGCTGAATTCGCCGGCAGGTACGGCGCTCATCGACGCCTATTACCGCACGGCGCCTCCGCTGGCCCGGTACCTGGCGGCGCATCCGGTGGCTCTGGGCTATGCGCGCAGTGTGTTCAGTGGACTGGAATGGGTGTTCAGGCATGCGGAGATGCTGCTTATGGCGACGGCCGGATTGCTGGGATTGCGCGTACTGCTGGAACTGCGGCGCTGGCGCGCCGCCCGAACCGCTGCGGGCCTGCTCGTTGCAGCCGGCTTACTCCTTGCATGCGGCTCGGCCCACGCCCTGCTGGCCAGGATGACGCCCGAGGAGATGGTGAAGGCGTCGGATTACATCTTCGTGGGTACGGTGGAAGCTGCCGAAAGCTACTACCTGAAGGAAAACGTAATCGTGACGGATGTGACGATCCGAACGGACGACAACGTGAAGGGCCATCTGAATAAGGGTGGTCAGATTGTGTTGCGTCAGCCGGGCGGGCGCGTAGGCGGAATTATGCGCTACGTGACCGATCTGCCGCAGTTCCACGAAGGCGAAGAAGTGGTCGTGTTCATGCAGGCCGAGAAACAGCGCGGTCCTGCCGGCGTGGTCTGCGGAGAACGGGGCAGACTTCCGGTTCGCACCGATGCGCTGAATGGCGAGAAATACGTGGTGTTTGGGGAGACCGCTCTGGGTGTTTCTCAGACAGAAAAAGCAGACGCGCCGGAGAACGCGTCCGCTCCCAAGCGTATGGAACTGGAAGAGTTCAAGGCCTACCTTCGCGGAATCGATCAGAAACTCAGGGCCGATGAAGAGGCTGCGGAAAACGCCGAATAACGGCGCAGTGTAAGAGTATACCCCCCCGGAGACTGGCGTCTCCAGGGGGGGTTTTGTATTCCCGGGGAGGTCGGAGTGCAGAGTGGCGGGCGCCAGCGTTCCTTGCATTGGCGGTATGTGGATTGCGCCGGACAGCGAATGCGGGGGTGGGCCGGCAGGCCTTTGCAAGCCGGTTTCAGCCTGATTTATGCGCAATTCCGGCCCAGGTCGCGCGCCATCGTGGTCTTTGACCCCATACCGGGCTTGGTATATGATTGGCAGCCGGACGCGGGAGACGCCATCGCGGGGCACGTCAACCTCCTGATGGCGGGGTTCGTTGTATGGTAGAAGCATGCGGGCAGGGGTGTTTCGTGCCTCGCTGACGAGATTTTCCCGGTTAGGAGGGTTGAGCCCCGCGTCCTGCTCTTCCGGACTCAGGAAAGGCAAAAATGCTCCCAGGATTGCTGATACGCAAAGTTTTTCTACTGCTGGACTTAGTGCTTATTGTGCTCCTTCTGGCCGTGGCCTATACGGCCTTTTCGACCTTTTTTGAACCGGTTCGGGCCGTTGAAACGCCACCGCCTCCGGAAGCGGTGGAGGGCCTGCACCTGGCCAAAGTGGGACTGCCGGCGGATTACAGTGTGATCAAGGAAAATGGCCTCTTTGGCCCCGCGGCAGAATCGAGCGCTCCGGATCCGGCCGCGGCCGTAGTCGCGGCGCCGACCGTGGAGGTAACCCGGCTCCCCTTGAAACTGCTGGGTACGGCGGCGACCTCGCCCACCGACCCTCTGGCGTGTGCCGGCATCAAAAACACGCAAACGAACAGCGAAAACACCTATTACCTGGGCGAGCCCGTCCTTTCGGATGTGGTGCTCGAAGAAGTCCACAAGCGCGGGGTCGTTCTGTTCAATAAGAAAGAAAACAAGCGCGAGATCCTGTCCATGGACGAAAAGGAGACGATTCCCGCGCATCTGACGGCCGTTTCCGGAGCGGCCGCGGCGCCGCAACCTGCGGATGGCGGAGAGCCTGGGCCGGTGTCGATCAAGAAGGACGAGCTCATGGAGATCGCCAGCGACATGGGCCGCCTGATGATGGAGCTCAAACCGCAGCCATACAAGGACGAGAGTGGAAAAATGATCGGCATCACGTCGCCGGATCTGGGAAAGGTGCCGTTAGCGAAAAAGGTTGGGCTGGCGGACAATGACGTGATCACAGCCATCAACGGCATGTCGATTGACAGTGTCGAGAGCATCGGCAAGATCGCAGAAAAGTTTAAAAACCTCAACGTGTTCCATCTGAAGGTGCTGCGAAATGGCCAGACCGTTACGCGCACCATAAAGTTGGACTAGGGGTGCGCGGGTGCCGTCGAACTGCGGCGCGCCTGCGGGTTGCATGCGTTTTAGTGTCTTGAAGCTATTGAACCAGGGGAAGGAAAAACCGTGAACTACGGCTGGATAACCACGCGGGCGTTGGTATGCCTTGGGATCGCGCTGATGATACTGGTTTTGCCGGCGCGTGCGCAGCAGGATGCTGTGGATGATGCGGCGCTGGCGGAAGAGGCCGAGGTGGCTCCGGACGAAGATCCGCCGGTGGCTTTCGAAGAAGCCGCGCCTGCGGAGGAACTGGAACCCACACCGGTCGAGGCCCCGCCGCCCGCGCCAACGCCGTCCCGATCAGGATCGCCGGGCCCGCCGGAA
>DAOSJS010000291.1:0-5212 GCA_035367355.1 Candidatus Hydrogenedentota bacterium | reverse complement strand
ATTCGGAGCGGAGGCCGCGGTTGATGGCCTGCCACGTCTCGCCGCCGTCGGTGGAGCGCCAGACGTCGTTGGTGCAGATTTTAGGGAAATGGACCTTATCGCCGGGGTTCCAGCCGCCCAGGAGCCACATGGCGTCCCGGTAGACCAGCGCGCCGGCGCCGTCGCGAGGGGCAAAGGGGGCCGATGCGGTGACGCAGGTCCACTGGTAAGCCGGGGCAGCCGGGGGCGGCGCCTCCTCCGCCCGGGACAACCCGGAAACCGGGATACCGAGCCCCAAAACAACCGCTACCGCCCGTAAAAAGATCGATTTCATGGCAGGCTCCCACGGAACGCGCCAGACCGCCCCGCTTCGCTTACGACGCCTCCGCCAGCACCGTCTCGACTTCCTCAGGGGTATCGCAATCCACCAGGCGCTCGAGAAAGCCCGGCTCCTTGAGCGCGGACATCACTTGCGCCAGGAGACCGAGATACTCCTTCTGGGAGCCGGCCGGCATCGCGAACAACACCACCGCATGCACCAACTGGTTATCGAGTGTATCAAAATCGAGGCCTTCTTTGGAGATACCGAGGCTGATGGCCGGTTTGGTCACGCCTTCGAAGCGGACATGCGGGATGGCCACCCCCTGGCCAATTCCCGTGCTCATGACGGCTTCGCGGTCGTATACGGCTTTGCGAAAGGCTTCCGGATCCGGAATGGCCTGGGTCGCGTAGAGCGCGTCTACCAGGCGATCCAGCGCATCGTGCTTGGAAAGCGACCCTTCGAACACGCAGATTCGATCGCGGTCTATGTCAATGCCAAACGCTGCCATGGTTGTCCAGTTTCTTGCGATTGAGCGCCCGGAAGCGGCCCCGCACTTCCCGTAAACAGAGTGCTAATAGTGTACACGCGAACCAGCGAGGAAGTCCAATGCGGAGCGGCACGTACGTCACAATAACAGCGCAAATTCAAGGAAACGGCTCCGGAATCAGGCTGCCCATTCTAATACTAAGTGCACGATTTTCAGGTTTTGTTTTTTCTGGAGGTGAGTCTCACGTCAGGAGCAGTCAAGGAAGAAGACATCGGGAGCCATTCGATATTCTTGGAGGTGTCAACCGAAAACCAAGCGCGAAAGGAATCCCGATGCCTTACCTCCATCGCACCTCAATGGAGCGCACAAAGATCGGGTTTTTCGTCGAACAGCGCAGGCTCGTACAATCCGGAACGCAGCCACGGGGACTATCCGGATGGGCAGACACAGGGGTCTGCCCCTACATTTAGAAAAACTCCAGGAGATAGTGGATGTGCCGATTCGGGTTCTTATGTCCCCTGCGGGCGGGGCTGAGCCGTGTGCCGACGAGGACGTCGGCGCACCCAGGGTACCTGTCCCCCGCGGGCGGAGCTGAGCTGTGTGCCGACGAGGACGTCGGCGCGCCCAGGGTACCTGTCCCCCGCGGGCGGGGGTGAATCGGCGGTAGCCGATTTGGGGGTGGAGTTTTGCAGGTTGGATTTTGGGGTGTGGCTTGCAGCTCACAGCATCCCGTCGTAACGCGTAGGCTATCCGGCTGGGCGATCACACGGGGACTGATTTCCGCAGCGCGTAGGGGCAGACACAGGGGTCTGCCCTTCTTCAACGCAGCCATGGGGACTATCCGGATGGGCAGGCACAGGGGCCTGCCCCAGCGTTATAAAGACTTCAGGAGATAGTCGATGAGATAAACAACCGGCCAAAAAAAGCCTCGGATACTGAACACCCCATGAAATCTTCCTTCAGAAACGAAAAATCGCGTTGCGTGCACTTAGCACTTGAATGTGAGGGCCGATGGAAAAGCGCGTTTATGAAATTCCGGCGCGGGGCCGGGCGTTGTCTGGGTAAAGGGTCTGCGCCCGGCGCCGCCGGATTTTTCATTTGGGAACATCCTGGCATACACTGACGCGGCAATCGGGCCGTACCCGGAGGAGTATTCATGACTGCGCCAAAGACCGATGCCATCTGGGAGGCGATTCGGAACGAAGCCGCCGAAGAGACACGCAAGGAGCCGCTGCTCGCCAATTTTTTGTACGGAGCGGTGTTAAACCATAAGACGTTCGAGGATGCGTTGAGCTTTATCCTTGCGACCAAGCTCGAAAGCACCACCATCCATGCCGTGGCGCTTCGCGACCTCATTGACGAGGCGTTGGTGCATGACCCCGGCATCGGCGCAGCGGCGCGCGCGGACATCGAGGCCGTCCGCGACCGGGATCCCGCCTGCCGGGCCTATTCCAACCCGTTGCTGTTTTTCAAAGGGTTTCACGCCATTCAATCCTACCGGATCGCGAACTATTACTGGCGCGCGGGGCGCGAATCGCTGGCCCTGTTTCTTCAAGGGCGAATTTCCCAGGTGCTCGCGGTCGACATCCATCCCGCGGCACAGATCGGCTGCGGCATCCTCATGGACCATGCCACCGGCGTGGTGATCGGCGAGACCGCCGTCGTCGAAGACAACGTCTCGATGCTGCATGAAGTCACGCTGGGCGGTACCGGAAAAGAGACCGGGGACCGCCATCCCAAGGTCCGCAAAGGCGTCCTGATCGCGGCGGGAGCCACTATCCTCGGCAATATTGAAATCGGTGAAGGGGCCCGAATCGGCGCCGGAAGCGTGGTGCTCGACGACATCCCCCCCCACACCACGGCTGTCGGTGTACCCGCCCGAGTCGTCGGCCGGCCCAGGTCCGAACAGCCTGCCCTCGACATGGACCATTACATCGTCGCCGGCTTCGGCGATGGCATTTAGTTCTGGGGATACGCTGCCAAAAATGTCCTCTTGATTGACTGTGCCGCTCCGATTCGATGATCTGGCGCGCCCAATGGAGTATGGTATCCCCATAATCCGGAGGGTAAAGGGGATGACACGCAGAGAATTTCTGGTCCGTGCCGCTGGCGGAATGGCGGGACTGGCGTTGACAGGACGGGGATTGGGGATGGCGGAAGAGGCCAATCGCCGGCCCAATTTCGTATTCATCCTCGCCGACGATCTGGGGTGGAGCGATCTGGGGGCGTTCGGCAGCACATTTTACGAGACGCCCCACTGTGATCGGCTCGCGACGGAAGGCATGCGCTTCACAAACGCCTACGCGGCCTGCCCGGTATGCAGCCCGACCCGGGCGAGCATTCTGGCGGGGAAATACCCGGCGCGGATGGCAACAACAGACTGGTTTGGCGCACCGCAGCCGGATTCGGTGGACAGGCATTGGACTAAAGACAAGCCGCTCTTGCCCGCGCCCTATGAAGAGCAGCTTCCGCTCGAGGAGGTGACGCTCGCCGAGGCGCTGCACGAGGGGGGCTATCGGACGTTCTTCGCCGGGAAATGGCACCTGGGCGGGGAAGGGTTTTTTCCTGAGGACCAGGGATTTGAGATCAACCGGGGCGGCCATGACCGGGGCAGTCCCCCAGGGGGCTATTTCTCGCCGTATAAAAATCCGAAGCTGGAGGACGGCCCTGAGGGCGAATATCTGCCCCTGCGGCTGGCATCCGAGACAGTCCAGTTTATCGAGGCGCACCGTGACGAGCCGTTTCTCGCGTATTTGTCGTTCTATTCGGTGCACACCCCGCTTGAGACGCGCAGCGATCTGAAGGCGAAATATACACAAAAAGCGGCCACCATCGACCCGGCTCTCCCCCGCTGGGGAAAGGAAGGCGAGCGCGAGGTCCGGCTGGTACAGGATCATGCCGTGTATGCGGGGATGGTCGAGGCGATGGATACAGCCGTGGGGACCGTGCTGGACGCGCTGGATCGCCTGGGACTGGCTGGCAACACCGTCGTGATCTTCATGTCTGATAACGGCGGATTGAGTACCTCGGAGGGGCATCCGACCAGCAACCTGCCCCTTCGGGCCGGGAAAGGCTGGCTGTACGAGGGAGGAATCCGCGAGCCGCTGATTATCAGGTGGCCGGGAGTCGTGAAACCCGGCACCCAATGCGACGTGCCGGTCACGAGCACGGATTTCTATCCAACAATGCTCGAAATGGCCGGCTTGCCGTGGCGCAGCGAGCAGCACGTGGACGGCGTGAGCCTGATGCCGCTGTTGATGGGCCGGGGCAGCCTGCCACCCCGCTCGCTGTATTGGCATTATCCGCATTACGGCAACCAGGGGGGCAGCCCGGGCGCAGCCATCCGCGACGGCGATTACAAGCTGATCGAGTTCTTTGAAGATAGCCGCCTTGAACTATACGACCTGCGCACGGATATCGGAGAAACCAGGAACCTCGCCGCCGGTATGCCCGAGAAGGTGCAAATCCTGGCGGACAAGCTTCACGCCTGGCAACGGGATGTGGGCGCGCGGTTTCCGAAACCCCGAGGCGGCAATACGTAACACGGCCCGCCACGCCGTCGTGCGAGGCTGCGCCCTTCGGCCAGGGATTTAGTTCGGCTTTGTCCCCGCAAAATCAGAGTGGTTTGATGTAGATGTTGCGGAACTGGACGAGGCTGGATGCCGAGTTCCACTGATCGTCGCCTTTGTGGTATCCGCCGTGGTGCTGGAGGGCGAGCGGCCCCTCTTCGGGGGTGCCGGGCATCTGGGCGTTCTCGATGACGGTCTGGCCGTTGAGCTCGACGGTGAGACGGTCGCCCTTCATGGTGATGACGAAGCTGTTCCACTCACCGATGGGCTTGTCGGCCTTCATTTTGGGAGTGACGCCGGCGCGCACTTCAGGGGACATCTTGTCGTCCATGCGGTAGCCGTAGACTTCACCGGAGCCGACGGGCCAGCACCAGATGTTGATCTGCGCTTTGGAGGAGCCGCGCAGATAGATGCCCGAATCGGCGTTGGGCGTCATGGTGATGATGGGGTTGCCGTTTTCATCGAGTTTGTGGCTGCCATCGGGCAGGACCGTGGGAACGGGGTATTCACCTTTGGTGCCTTTGATGCGCCATTCAATGTAGAGCTGAAAATCGCGGAACGACTCTTTTGACCACAGATTTTTGTCGCCGGGAAGGTCGACGCGGGGGTTGCAGTCGATCACCCCGTCTTTGACCTGCCAGACCTCCGCATGACCGGATTTGTTGTCCCAGCCGTCGAGGTTTTCGCCGTTGAAGAGAGAGCGCCAGCCTTCGCCTTCAGGCGGAGCGGCCTGGGCGTTGAGAGCGGCGGCAACGAGGGCGAGCAGGGCAAATCCAACGAGTTTTTTCATGGTGTAAACACTCCTCTGCGTCCGCCTGGAAAAGGCTGGCAGTCTGTGATTTTCGTGACATGCGG
>DAOSJS010000290.1:0-5238 GCA_035367355.1 Candidatus Hydrogenedentota bacterium | reverse complement strand
GGCTACGCGGTGGGCGAGGAGTACGTGATGGATGCCGCCCGCGCCGTCGCCATCGAAAAAGCCGGGTACATCGTATTCGCTGCCCCCGGGCCCCGTGAAGCGCACCTGCATGCGGTAATCCAGGAACGGGTTTGGGTCGGAATCCGCGGCGTTCGCGGCGGGTCCTTCAAAATCGAGAACGACCCGGCTCCATTTGGCATGAGACGGGGCACTGGAGTCGAGCGGCGTGTAGCCGTTGGCGCGTGCAAAAAGGCCGAGTATCTGGTTGAGGCGGGCGTCGCGGTTACCGCCTTCAATATCGCCCCACTTGCCGTCGGCGCAGATGAGTGCAGCATTCAGGCTGGGGATGAAAGCCGCGCAATTCCCTCGAACTCCCATGGCCATGACGGTATCCGGGGGGGCGTCCGGCCAGGTCATCTCTTCGGGATGAAACCGGCCGGTATCATTAAACCACCAGTTGGAACCGTAGATGCCGGGCCCGGCGTTGCTGAAATGGTTGGAACCGCCGCCGTATGAGCCAATGGCAAGGTAATCGTCATCCTCGCCGGTCTCTTGGGAGAGGGGGATGTCCTTGGGCGTCTGAGGGCGCATGTATTCATTGAAATAACGCCTGGGCAAAACCTGACGGCCGTCCCACTGTCCTTTTTGTGTCCAGAACCAGACGATCCGCGCATAATCGCGCACGGATGCGCTGAGCCGGTTCCGTTCAGTGAAGCGGAGGCCGTCCTGAAGTCCCAAAGCGGCCAGACGCTGTTCAGCGGCTTCCTTGCTCTGCTGTTTGAAGATTTTTTCGAAAAGCGTCTTCTGATACAGCTGAATTGCGAAATCGTTATACGCCCAGGCCTCGCCGGCGCCTTCGGGACGGGCGTAACCGCTGGTCATGGCGCCGAGCTGGCGAAACGTGATGCCGCGGTGGCGCGGCTGGAGGGCCCAGCCGAAATCTGCAACGGGCTGATCCACACTCGTCACGAGGCCTTCTTCAATGGCGAAGAAAAGGAGGGTGCTCAGGACGGGTTTTGCGGCAGAAGCCCAGTCGCCAATCCGGGTTTGATCGCCCCAGTCTTTGATGACGTATCCGTCTTTGATCACGCAGCCGCGGCCGCCGAGGCGTCCGGCCAGGGTGTCGAGCGATGCACCATCGACTCCCGTTTCAGCCGGGGTACGGTGTTCCCATTCCGGGCCGGGAAACTGAATGCCGGCTTCGACACTCACGGCGAGGGCTGCGGTACAGAAAAAAACAGCGAGATGGCGGCACATTGAAACATCCTCAAGTTGTTGACTGCCGGGGCACACGGACACGCCAGGGGCTTTTCAAAAACGTAGATTCATAACATACCACAGGCCCGGGCGCGGACGAAACGGCGCGTGTCAGAAGCTAATGCCCGAGTTATTCCGTTACATTGGTCTGGCGGTCTTTCAGCATCAGGGGGACGATAAGGACAGCGCAAGGGGCCTTTCGGCAGACTTTCTCGGTGACGTTTCCAAACAGGACTTTGCTCAAGGCGGTCCGTCCGCGGCGCCCCATAACGATGAGATCGACGGCGTTCTCCTTGGCGAATTCGAGGATACAATCGGAGTCTTTGCCAACGCGGACGGCCACTTCCGCGTGAACAGAGGCGGGAGTGCGCGCGAGATAACTTTTCTCGATGTGCTCGTCGATGTCGCGTTTGGCCTTCTGGTCGACGTCCTCGACTTCGTAGATGTAAGTTTTCCAGAACTGAGCGTCGGGCTCGGGAATGACGTGAAGGACATAGAGCGTGCTTCCTGGGCGCCGCACCGCGGCATCCAGAGCGTAGTCGAAGGCGAACTCGGCGTTTTCGGAGAAGTCCGTGCAGAAGAGGATGCGCCCGTAGGCGCCCGTGTCACGATTGGTTTCCGTCATGACTTGCACCCTCCAGGTTAACCGAAGCTGCTACCGCATCAATTCTGGCAAAAACAGGCAGATCTTGGGGAATGCCACCAAAATGGCCGCCGCGAGGATGAGCGTGGCCAGGAACGGCAACGCGCCTTTGAAAACCGTTTGCAGAGGGATATCGCGTTCGATGCCGCTGACGACATAGACATTGACGCCCACGGGCGGGGAGATCACGCCCATCTGCGTGACCACGACGATGATCACGCCAAACCAGACGGGGTTGTAGCCGAGTTCCAGGATGACCGGATAGAAGATGGAGGTTGTCAGCAGTACGAGCGCGAGCGCGTCAATGAAACAGCCGCCCACGAGATAGAACAGGATAATGAGGGCGATGATCATGAATGGCGGGAGAGGGAGCCCGGCAAGAAACTCGGCCAGGTTGGAGGGGATGCGCGTGACCGCCAGAAAATGCCCGAAGATCAAGGCGCCGGCTACGATGATCATGATCATGCAGGACGTCCGGAGCGTTTCTATGAGTGAACGGACGAAGATTTTCCAGGTCAATTGCCGCTGGACGAGCGCGACGACGATGGTGCCGGCGGCGCCTATCGCTGCGGCTTCGGTGGGGGTAAAAAATCCCAGAAACATGCCGCCCATCACGAGGAGGAACAAGACAAGAGTCTCGGAGACCCCTTTGAGCGACTTGAAGCGCTGAGCCCAGGTGAAGGGGGGGCTGGGCGGCCCAAGGTGCGGGCGCCGTTTGCAGCTGACATAGATGGTGAGGCAGAAGAGCCCGCCGATCAGGATGCCGGGCAGCACGCCCGCGATGAACAGCTCGCCGATGGACTGCTCGGTCATGATGGCGTAGACGATGAAGACGACGCTGGGGGGGATCAGCATGCCGAGGCTGCCGCCAGCCGCCACGGCGCCGCTGCCGAGTTCCATATCGTAATTGAAACGGCGCATTTCGGGCAGGGCCACTGCGGCCATGGTGGCGGCGGTGGCGGGTCCCGAACCGCAGATGGCTCCGAATCCCATGCAGGCCGCAACGGTAGCCATGGCCAGGCCCCCGGGGAGAGGTCCAAGCCAGGTATAGGCGGTGTTGAAGAGGCGCCGGCTGATCCCTCCATGAAACGCGATCTGGCCCATGAGGACAAACAGGGGAATCACGGTGAGGCTGTAATTCGAAAACGTGCCGTAGAGATCCATGGTCGCCATACTCATGGCGGCCTGAGGCGAGACGACAATGGCATAGCCGACGGCGCCCACCGCGGCCATCGATAGCGCCACAGGCATGCTGCTGGCCAGTAGAACGAGCAGGGCTGCACAACCGAGGAGGCCGATCTGGACTTCCGTCATGGCTTGATCATCTCCCGGTTGGGATGGAGCATGTTGTGCAGAACAACCAGTGCGTTCACTCCGCAGGCGAAGGCCAGCACGTAGAGCGTCCAAAACACAGGCACCTGCAGGGTCAATGTCACCTCGCCGCTTCTGTACAGAGAATTCCCGTACAAGATGCATCTCCGGCACATGAACACAAACAGCGCGATAGCCAGGAGCCGCCAGGACGTATCCACGATGATGCGGTTCCTCCGCGAGAGCTTGAGGAAGAAAAATTCGATGGAGACGTGGCCTTTGACTGCCGTCGTGTAGGGCAGGGCACACGAAATGCATACGGCGCTCGCCAGGGTGACGATATCGAGCGCGCCCGGAAGCGGCGCGTATACCCGGCGCAGGACGACGTCGAGGCAGGTGGTCAGCATCATGACGCATATTGCGGCGCCCGCGATATAGGCCATGACCATGACCATCGTCCGGATGCAGACGTTATACCAGACGTACAATGACTTCAGGCTGCCAGTCATGTGAATGGTGCTTTCTGTCTCAGCGTTTCAGTTGCCTGCGGAAACCGCCAGCTTTTGTTGCAGATCGGCGAGGAAGGCGTCGCCGGGCAGGTTTTTTGCAGCCATATTGGCGACATACTCGTCGAGGATGGGCACCACCTTTTCGCGCCAGCGTGCCTGTTCGGCTTCGTCCAGCGCGATGGTTTGTTTCCCCAGGCTGGCGACAAATTCGCGCCCCTCATCGTCGGCCTGGTCCCAGGCGGCGCCGTGCCTGGCGATCCATTCTCTGCTGACGTCATTGAAGATCTGCTGGATGTCGGGCGGCAAGGCATTCCATTTGTTGAGATTCATGGTGACAAACATGGCCGTGGTGTAGCCGATGCACGAGGTATCGATCACGTAGTCAATGACTTCACCCTGTTTCCACCCTTTGAGGGTTTCGACAGGGCAGAGGGTCGCCTCGGCCACGCCTTTCTGCAGGGCTTCGTAGGTTTCGGGCTGGCTCATGCCGACGGGAGCGCCGCCCAGGCTTTCAACGACCTTGGAGGAAAGGCCCGTGGCGCGGATCTTCAACCCGGCCACGTCTTCCAGCTTGTGGACCGGCTTCTTGCTTGCGAGGATGCCCGGGCCGTGAGCATGTACGTAGAGCAGGTGTGTATCCGCCAGCTCCTGGGGCTGATATTTTTGGATCACCTCGTTTGCGACCCGGGTCGCGGTTGACCCGTCAGGGTATCCAAGAGGCAGATCGAGGCCTTCCAAGAGAGGGAAGCGCCCGCGGGTGTAGGCAAAGCAGCTCATGCCGATGTCGGAAACGCCGTTCATGACGCCTTCATAGACATCCGGGGCTTTCGTCAGGCTGCCGCCCGGATACAGAGTGATGATGACGCGCCCGTCGGTACGCTTTTCGATCTCTTTGGCCCATTCGTCTGCCGTTATGCACTGCAGATGGGTCGGGGGAAAGAAAATGCTGTAGGAGAGCTTGATCGGCGCAGTTGAGGCGGCGCCGGGTTCTCCGCTTTTCCCGCCGCAGGCGGGCGCCAGTGCGATGAGGAGTGCCACTAACCCCAGCCCAATGATTTTCTGCGTGATTCTGGCGTTCCACATGGTTCTTTCCTTTCTCGCGCCAAAGTGAGGAACAGTCCCTTCCCGGGAATTCCCCCCCGGCACGTCCTGCGTATTTTCCCCGGCAAACCACGCAAAAAAGACGTGCCTGCCCCATTACCCCTCGATCCACGATGGCTTTCGAAGCCTCATTATGCAGAATTCCGCGCAAAAATGCACTATCGGAATACGCCAGACAGAGGAAGTGCTCCCGCCTAGCCCTGTTCGGGCCGATTGACCTGAAATGCCAGTACCGGCCTGTCCGTGCCGCCGAATTCGCCTTGAAACACGACCCAGTCGTTGTTGGAAAACGTATACGAAGCATGGACAATGATCTGGGAGCTGAATACAGCGCGCTCCCCGGCCGGGAGGTCTACATCCCATGAATCGGGCGCGATCGTTATGCCGTCCGGAATCCTGGTCGCTGAAATCGTCCCC
>DAOSJS010000289.1:0-5241 GCA_035367355.1 Candidatus Hydrogenedentota bacterium | reverse complement strand
CCGGTCATCACGCTCATCACGACAATCAGCGCCATGACGCCCACGCTCACGCCCGCCACCGAGATCAGCGTGATCAGGCTCACAAACCGGCTCTTGCGTTTGCCCCGCAGGTACCGGCTCGCTATGAACGCTTCAAACCGCACGTAGGACGTCTTTCTGCATATTCTGCGCGCAGCAGCCGCATTGGCTGCCGCATCTTCAACTCGTTTCTACCGTACCCTTGGCGTCTACAGACGGATGCGGCAGTTCCAGTTTGGCTGTAGCCTCAATGACCCGCAGCTGCGGGAATAGAATTACCTCACGGATCGACGCCTGATTCGTCAGCAGCATGGTCAGGCGGTCGATCCCGATGCCCAGACCCGCCGCCGGCGGCATCCCGACTTCGAGCGCCACGAGGTAGTCTTCGTCGAGATGCTGGGCTTCCTCGTCGCCCCGTTCGCGCAGCCGGACCTGCTCCATGAATCGCTCACGCTGATCGATGGGGTCGTTGAGCTCGCTGAATGCGTTGGTCATTTCCATGCCCGCGACGAAGAGTTGGAACCGTTCCGTCAGGTGCGGGGCGCCCCGTTTCTTCTTGGCCAGCGGCGAAAGCTCCACCGGGTAATCATACAGAAAGGTGGGTTGACGCAGGTGCGGCTTCACCTTTTCCGACATGACCTCGTCCACGATCTTTCCGAATCCCATGGAATCCTCGACCACGCACCCGGCTTGTTTCGCCAGTTCTGCCGCGGCATTCCGGTCGTTCCGGTGCGGTTCCAGGTCGATCCCCGCATATTCGCGAATGGCATCAAATAAGGAGATGCGCTTCCAGGGACGCGTCATGTCGACGGTCTGCCCCTGGTAGTCGAAGGTCGTGCTTCCCGTGATCTCGCGGGCCACGTGCGCCAGCATTTCCTCAGTCTCGTCCATCAATCCAAGGTAATCCTGGTAGGCCTCGTAGAGTTCCATCATGGTGAACTCGGGATTGTGAAGCGTGTCCACGCCCTCATTGCGGAAACTCCGGTTGATCTCGAAGACTTTCTCAAAACCGCCGACCAGCAGGCGCTTGAGATGCAGTTCCGGCGCGATCCGAAGATAAAAGTCCCGATCAAAGGTGTTGTGGTGCGTGATGAACGGCCGGGCGGTCGCGCCCCCGGGAATGTAGTGCAGCATGGGGGTCTCGACTTCCAGAAAGCCCCGCGCCGTCAACCACTGCCGCAATGTGGCGATGATTGCGCTCCGGCGGCGAAAGGTCTCAAGCACCTCCGGATTTGCCACCATATCCAAATACCGCTGGCGGTAGCGCGTCTCCACATCCGTCAAACCGTGCCATTTTTCCGGGAGCGGGCGCAGCGATTTCGACAGCAGCGTGTATTTCGTCGCGCGGACCGTCACTTCGCCCCGCCGCGTGCGGAACACCGCCCCTTCAATGCCCAGAAAATCGCCGATGTCCAGATCTTTCAATTGCTCATACGCAGCCTCGCCCAGCTCCGCGCCGCGGAAAAAAATCTGGATCCGGTCCGATTCGTCCCGCAGATCGGCAAACGTCACTTTGCCCTGGCCCCGCAGCGCCACCATGCGCCCTGCCACAGCCGTTTCAACGCTGACCTGCTCTGGCTCATCCGAAGCGGCCTCCGCTTCCAGGAACGCCGCCCGGGCCTCCGCGATGGAATGGGTCCGGGCAAAGCTGTATTTGAACGGCTCGTCGCCGCGTTCGCGGAATCGGGCCATCTTTTCGATGCGGTTTTCCCGCAGTTGCTGTTCGGTTGAATGGTGCTCCTCGGTCATGGTTCTTTCCCCGGCTCATCGGTTAGTTGTTTTTGTGGCGTTTCAGGTTCCATCTCAGAAACGCCTCCACCAGTTCGTCGAGATCGCCGTCCAGCACGGCGTCAATATTGCCGATCTGGACTTCCGTCCGGTGGTCTTTCACCATCTGATATGGATGCAGCACGTAGCTGCGAATCTGGCTTCCCCAGGCGACGTCCTGCTGGCCTTCGCGATGGGCCATCGCCTCTTCTTCTCTTTTCTTCAATTCGATGTCGTACAGCTTCGCTTTCAGCATCTGCAGGGCGGTTTCCCGGTTGCGGTGCTGGGAACGTTCAATTTGGCAGGCTACCACGATCCCGGTGGGAAGATGAGTCAGGCGCACCGCACTGCTCGTCTTGTTGACCTTCTGGCCGCCTGGACCGCTCGACCGGAAGACGTCCATTTTCAACTCTTCTTCTTTGATCTCGATGTCCGTTTCTTCTTCCAGTTCCGGGACAATTTCAATCGCCGCAAAGGAAGTGTGCCGCCGGCTGTTCGCGTCGTACGGCGAGATCCGCACCAGCCGGTGTACGCCTTCCTCCGACTTGAGGCGGCCGTAGGCAAACGGCCCTTCCACGCGCAGCGTGGCGCTCTTGAGCCCGGCCTCGTCGCCCGGGATGTAATCGGCCAGTTCCACGTTGAATTCCCGCCGCTCGCAATACCGCACGATCATCCGGTACAGCATCGAGGCCCAGTCGCACGACTCCGTGCCGCCCGCCCCGGGATGTATGTTCACCAGCGCGGGTTTGGAGTCCCGCGGGTCCATGAACAGGCTGGTCAGCTCCAGGTCATCCAGTTTTTTCGAAAGCGCCTGTGCCAGCTGCGCGATCTCCGCCCCGATTGAAGAATCCGCTTCCGACTGGCCCAATTCCACCAGCACCAGCGCATCGTCCAGCTCGTTTTGCAGGGCGTCGGGTGCGGCGATCATCTGTTTGTGGTGCTTGAGCTGCTGCACCGTCTTCTGCGCCTTCTCAGGATCGTCCCAGAAACCGGGCTGTGCCATCTCCGTTTCGAATTGCGAAATTTTCGCCCGCGTGCCGTCTACATTCAGGCATTTGCGAAGTTCGCGCAAACGCTCCGCATATCCCGCCAGAAGTTCTGCCTCTTCTTCGTACATTTCCCGAACCCTTTATGCGCTGCCGAGCTCATCTGGCGCTTCCGCGTCAGAATAATGGCGTGACCAGATAATATAAGACCGGTGCGGCGAACAGAAACCCGTCGGTACGGTCCAGAACACCGCCGTGGCCCGGAAAAAAGTTGCCCGAGTCTTTCACGCCTGCGTCGCGTTTCAGGCACGATTCCGTCAAATCGCCTATCTGGGCCACGATAGATACCAGCGCGCCCGCATGCACATAACGCCAGACCGGCCAATCCGGCAGCGACGGCAGCCCGGAGCGCTCTTTCACATACCACAGCACCGCCGCACCCGCCATCGCCGCGAGCAACCCCGCGAACGCGCCTTCCCAGGTCTTGTTCGGGCTGACCTTCGGGGCCAGTTTGTGCTTCCCGAGCGCCGACCCCACGAAATACGCCGCCGTATCCGTCAGGATCACGGTCACAAACAGCGTCATCACCAGGCCCGGGCCCACTCCCGGGACGCTTTGCATCAACGGCACATGCGCGGCGAACCAGCCGATATAGAATACGCCGAATACCGTGCTCGAAAGGCCCGCCACCGAGTGCTGCCCCCGGACGATGTGCAGCGAGGCCGCCAGAACACAGCCGCCAAACAGCGCAAAATTCGTCACAATCGCGCCGCCCAGGTGTCCGCTCATGGTCACGCAGGTGCCCGCCAGGATCCCGCCGATCGTCTCGGGCGAGATCGCCCGTGCCCGCACGATCGCGTAATATTCGTACAACCCGACGGCGCTCAAGGCGCCCACAAACACCGTGAACAGAAAACGCAGCCCCGGTGTCCAGATCAAGGTCATGAACACGGCCAGCGCGATGAGCGCCGTCACGCTGCGAACTGCCAGCTTGCCGTCTTTGCGCATGGCCTACCGTCCCCCAAAGCGGCGCTGGCGCTTCTGGTAGCGGGCGATCGCCTCGCGAAGATGCCGTTTCCGAAAATCCGGCCACAACACGCCCAGGGTCACGATCTCCGCATACGACACCTGCCACAGCATGAAGTTGCTCAGGCGCTGTTCCCCGCTCGTCCGGATCAGCAGGTCCACGTCGGGGATCTCGGGCACGTACAAGCGCTGCGCAACCGCCGCCTCATCCACCTCGCCGGGGCGCAAGGCGCCCGCCGCTGCTTCCCGGGCAATCCGGCGCGCCGCATCCGTAATCTCCGCCCGCCCCCCGTAGTTGATGGCCACGTTGAGCGTCATCTGGCGGTTGTCGCGCGTCCGCGCCTCGCAATACTCCAAATCCTTCAGCACCTGGTCCGGCAATCCTTCGCGACGGCCCATGATCCGCACCCGGATGCCCTCCCGGTGGATGTTTTCCAGCTCCCGGTGGATGTATTTGCTCAACAGGCTGAACAGCGCACCGATCTCCGCCTGGGAGCGGCGCCAGTTCTCCGTCGAGAAGGCATACAGCGACAGCACGTCCACGCCCTCGAGTTCGCGGCACGCCTCAATCGCGGCACGCACACTCTTTGCGCCCGATTCGTGCCCTTCCGCGCGGGACAGGCCGTGTCTGGCGGCCCAGCGGCCATTGCCATCCATGATGATGGCGATATGCCGTGGCAGCTGTGTCAGGTCCAGTTCATCCATCGCTCATCCAGGCGCTCCCCGTTCATCGTGCCCGCACACCGTCCAAAACAAAACCGCGGAGAGATGGGGCGCCCCAATTCTCCGCGGAACTCGGCCATTCAGTTGTGGTGCCGGCGCATGCGATTACACTTCCATGATCTCGGTTTCTTTGGCCTTCAGCGTCTCTTCGACCTTCTCGATATGCTCGTCCGTGATCTTCTGGATCTGTTCCGTGAGTTTGTGCGCGTCGTCCTCGGGGATATCGCCGTCTTTCTGCTTCTTCTTGATTTCTTCGATGGCCGAGCGGCGCACGTTGCGAATCGCCACCCGCGCTTCTTCGGCGAGTTTGCCCACCAGCCGCACGAGGTCCTTGCGCCGCTCCTCCGTGAGCTGCGGGATGGGAATGCGGATGACGTGCCCGTCATTGCCGGGCGTCAAGTCCAGCGGAGACGCCAGAATCGCTTTTTCAATGGCCCCCAGCTGCGATTTATCCCAGGGGGTAATCAGCAAGAGCCGCGGCTCCGGCGCCGCCACGTTCGCCATCTGGTTCAACTTCATCCGGGACCCGTATGCCTCGACCTCGATTGAATCCAGCAACGCGGTGGAGGCCCGGCCGGTTCGAATCGTCGATAACTCGCGCGCGAAGGCCTCCACGCTCTTGACCATTTTGTTGTGGGCGTCTTTCTCGAGCTCGTTTGGCATATCTCAGTCTCCTTTTACCAGGGTGCCTATGGGCTCTCCTTGCAGGGCTTTCAGAATA
>DAOSJS010000288.1:0-5258 GCA_035367355.1 Candidatus Hydrogenedentota bacterium | reverse complement strand
TACACCGCGAGCCATCCCGAGTTTTTCCCAATCCTGAACGGCAAGCGATTCCTGCCCCCGGACAACAACGCCCACTACTGGCAACCCTGTTTTACCGCGCCGGGCATCGTGGAGGAAGCGGTCAAGAACATCATCGAATATTTTGAGACTAACCCCGCCGCCACGTCGTATTCTCTCGGCGCAAACGACAGCAGCGGTTATTGCCAGTGCGAACGGTGTCTGGCACGGCTTTCCGGCGAGAAAAACTTTCTCGGCTGTGTGGATTACTCCGACCTGTACTATGACTGGGCCAACCAGGTGATCGAAGGCGTGCTCGAGCGATTCCCGGACAAATGGTTCGGATGCCTGGCCTACAGCGAAGTCGCCGCACCGCCGCAGCACACCTCCGTTCATCCCCGGCTGATTCCGTACATGACCTACGACCGCATGAAGTGGAAAGACCCCGAATTGCGCGAGGCCGGCGAGGCCCTTACCCGGGACTGGAACGCACGAAGCCCGCTGCTGGGCTGGTATGACTACATCTATGGCTCGCCGTTCTGCCTTCCCCGCGTGTGGTTTCATCACATGGCCGACTACTACCGGTTCGGTTATGCCAACGGGGTGCGTGCCATGTATGCCGAGGCGTATGCCAACTGGGGGGAAGGCCCCAAGCTCTACGTGTCCCTTAAATTACAATGGGATCCCAACGCAGATGTCGACGCATTGCTCGATGAGTGGTATGTGCGCTGCGTGGGCGGGGAGGCCGCTCCGTTTCTGAAGCAATACTACGCGCATTGGGAGGACTTCTGGACGCGCAGGGTGCTGGATTCCCGCTGGTTCACAAAACAGGGACAGTACCTGGCTTTCGACGATCCCGGTTATCTGCGCGACATCACACGTGAAGACATCGAAATGAGCCGGCGCTGGCTCGAGTCTGCTGTCGAGAAAGCCGGCACGGAGCCGCAGCAATACCGGGCGCGGCTCCTCCTGCAGGCATTTGAGTATTATGAGGCGTCGGCGTATGCGTTTGCCTTCGATGCGCCGCTCGGCGAACCGGCCACCACGCAGGAGCAGGCTACGGCGCTTCTCGCCGCCCTGGAGCAGGGATTCAAGCATGCCGCGCGGCGCCGGGAACTTTCCCTGGAGGTCTTCCCCGACCATCCCGTGCTGCGGCATCCGCTCACGATGACTCAATACGCAGCGCTGGCAAACGACACCATGGGTGCCGTGAGCCTGGGCGCCCTCATCGCGTTTCTCGCTGCGCCGGACAGTCCGTTTCGGAGCGAATTGATGCGCGTGGCAGAGCAAGCGCCGGATGCATACCTGAAAGAGCAGGCATCGATGATGCTCGAGCTGGCCGAGGAAAAGGGCGAGCTGCTGACGCGAAACCCGTCGTTTGAAGAGGGTTCCGGCGGCGCCGCCGAAGGCTGGTCCTGGTGGCTGCGGGACGGAGACGGCCGCATGGCCCGTTCCGATGCCATGGCCCATTCGGGAGGCCACGCCGTCGTCTGTGAGGGTGTGAAACGGGGCGGCCCCGTGCAGGTGGTTCCTGCCCAACCCGGCCGCTACGGCCTCATCTGCCACGTCTTCTCACCCGCGGATCAGGAATCAGCGGGCACGGTGGAGTTGTCGTTGACCTTACGTGATGCACGCGGCATTAACGTGCTGACGCCGTCTGCAAAACAGGCCCTGACTCCCGGCGTGTGGCAGCCCCTCGCGATAGTGCATCGCATCACCGAACAGGACATGGCCAACGTGGTCGAAATTCTGCCCATTCTGGTGGTGAACGGGCAAAAAACCGGAGAACTGCTGTATTTCGACGATTTGCGGCTCTACCGGCTGGGAGATTAAACCGCAGGAGCAACGTACGCAGCGATCGCTCACCGGCCACCCCGGGCAACGCCAGTCCCGGCGCTTCCCGGGTTACCGGCGTGCCGACGGGCTGCGTTCGTACAACTGGTCAATCAGCTCCAGAATGCGCGGCAAGGTCGCCACGACAGGCTCGACCCGGCGCTGGCTGATGCGTTCGACGTCTTCAATGGCGACGATGTCCAGCGCGTTGGCCATGGCGAGGGTCAAGGTATCTCCGTCCGCACGAATGGGGATGCATTTGTGCAGAGAGGCCAGGCGCGCCGGGATCAGGCCGGCCACATCGGGCGCGATCGACTGGGCGTCCACTTCGACGTACGCGGTTTCCGCGCGCAGAGCCACCGCCTGGGCAACGGCCTCCGGTGAGGCGTAGCCTTTTTCTTCCAGAATGGTCCCGAGTTTGGCCTGCGGGTTCAGGCGCTGCTCTTCAAGCGCGTCCTCGAGCTGTTCCAGCGTGATCACGCCCATTTCCCACAGGATCTCGCCCAGCTTCCACCGGCGCCCCTCCGTTTCAGGGAAAGAGGGCGCGGCCGGAGCGCCGGGCTTTTCCGGGGCCGCGCCTCCCGTCATGCCGGTCTGCTGGGGCTGAAGCTCCTGTCGGGGCGCATGTTGTTCTTTGGCGGCCTGAGCGAGCTGCTCCGCAACCGAGGAGGCCCGGGCCACGTCGGCCATTTCTTCTTTGAGACGGGCTTCGAGGGTGTTCACGCGCTCATTGGCGGCGTTCAGTGCCGCCTCGAGCTCAGCGGCCCGCCCGGCAGCGTCAGACGCCTTCGATAGTCTTTCATGCAACCCGGCGGTTTCAGCGAGCGCGTTTTCCAGCTTTTCTTTCAGTGAGACAATTTCGGCGTCGGACACCTTTTTGTTGGTCCGCACGGCGTCCAATTCGACCCGGGTCTTGTCCAGCTCGGTCTGGATCTTGTCCAGTTCGGTTCTTTGAGTACTGCGCGAGACATCCGTCTCGTTCTTTTCCTTCTCCAGGGTCTGGAGGCGGTTTTCCAGGTGGAGCAGCTCTTGCTCTTTTTCGGCGAGGCCGTGTTTGAGGCCTTCGACCTCTTTCCTGCCCTCTGCAATGTCGACATTGCGGGCGTTCACGGCGTTTTCGGTGTCATCCAGCTGTTGCTGCAGGGCGGCTCTGGCCGTGCGCTCGGATTCCAGAGCGTGCTGAGCCTCCGTGGCCTGCCGTTCCAGCTCTGCAACGCGCTGCTTCGCCGCCTGAAACGCATGCTCCTGCTCGGATAGCCGCTTCTCAAATTGCAGGGACATCTCTTTCTGCGCGGAAAGCTCGCTGACCCGGAGGCCAAGCTGCTCTTCGAGGCCTGCGATAGTCTGGCGGAGGGCGCCGGTTTCCGTGGAGGCCTTTCGAAGCCGTTGGACCGCCCCCATGATTTGTTTCACGGCGTGCGCCGCAGATTTACCCCGGCTCGCGAAATCGGTCCGGACGGTTTCCAGCAGGTCGTGGGCCTTGGTAATCTGTTCCGCCCCCGACCGGAACCCATCGGCTGACATGTTTTGCAGATCAAGGATCAACCGTTCGAGCTGATCCCACCCCTCGCCGGCGTTTACTGTCGCTTTCCCCATAGGTATTCCCCATCCCCAGCCCAGCAACTCCCCATTCCACGAATGCGGCCCTCTGCAGATTTCCCCTTGAAGTTATACCATACTTTGTTACAAAAAACAGCGAAAAATGCAATTTTCGGGACCCTCGCCCCGAATATACCGCTCAAAACTCCCCCAAATAGCTGAAAAACAGCCGTCATTACCGCGGCGCATCAGTCCCCGGTTGATTATACCCCAAAGAGCGCCGGTTTGGAGGGCTATAGACAGGGTGTCGCGTCGGTAGACGAAAGGAGGGCCGGGGAGACCCCGAGGTGGATGAGAGTCTGCCCCGGCCCATTCCTGCTCACTGGCTTGCCAGGGCGTGCGCTTTCCGCACCAGTCCAATGAACTCGGCGCGGTAGTGTTCTTCGTCCCTACCCAGGCCCTGTTCAGCCAGCGTCAAGACCAGCTCATACGTGAGCGCGCCCCTGTGTTCCGAGTTTCGCAGCAGCATGCCGAACCCCGCGGCGGCGGCGGCGAACCGGAAATCCTCGGACGCGTTCTCGCAGGCGGCTCCGTCGTCTCTGACCGGGAACGTCAGCAGCCTGCTGTTGTCTTGATCCGGTTTCTTGTAGCGAAGTTTCAACGAAAACAGCTCGCCGGAGCCCGCGGCATCCGTCAGGGCGGGCCGGGGCTGCTGGTACTTGAGCGGGTCCACGCCCGGAACCTCGAGGGACACCCCCGGAGGAACCAGCTCATACAACGCGGTAACCGTATGTCCCGCCCCGATTTCGCCGGCGTCTTTGGTGTCGTCGTTGAAGTCTTCCTTGGCCAGTATCCGGTTTTCGTAGCCGATCAAGCGGTAGGCCTGGACCTGCGCCGGGTTGAATTCCACCTGGATCTTGGCATCCTTGGCGATACAGACCAAGGTGCCTAACATGTCTGTTACAAGCACTTTACGTGCTTCGTCCATATCGTCGATGTAGGCGTAGTTGCCGTTGCCCTTGTCGGCGAGCTGTTCGAGCGTGGAGTCCTTGAGATTCCCCATGCCGAATCCGAGCACGGACAGGAAGACGCCGGTCTTCGCCTTTTTCTCCACCAGGGCGATCAACTGTGAGGTATCGGTCATGCCGACGTTGAAGTCGCCGTCGGTGGCCAGGATGACCCGGTTGACGCCGTCTTTGAGGAAGCTCTCCGCGGCGGTATTGTAGGCGAGCTTGATGCCCTCGCCGCCGTTGGTCGAACCACTCGCCCGGAGGTTGTTCACGGCTTCGAGAATGGTCCGGTGGGCGTCGCCGGAGGTGGGGGGCAGTACCAGGCCCGACGCCCCGGCATACACGGCGATAGCGACCCGGTCGTCTTCGCGCAACTGGGTTACGAGCTGTCCGAGGGCGCGTTTCAACAGGGGCAGTTTGTTTTCAGGCTGCATCGACCCGGACACATCGATAAGGAACACGAGGTTGCAGGCCGGCCGGGCGTCGAGGGGAATTTCCCTGCCTTTCAGGCCGATCCGGGCGAGCCGGTGTTCGGGTTTCCACGGGCACGACGCCACTTCCACGTGCACCGCGAAGGGGTCCTCGCCGTCGGGTGGGGCGTAGTCATAGTCGAAGTAGTTGATGAACTCCTCGATACGCACGGCCCCGGGCGGCGGCAGGGTATTCTGATTCAGGAAGCGCCGCGTGTTGGCGTACGACGCCGTATCCACGTCGATCGAGAAGGTCGACAAGGCCTCATCGGCCACCCTCCGGAACGGGTTCTCAACCAGGTGGTCGTAGGCCTCGGTATTGTGTCCCGGCCAGTAGACCAGATTCGGGTCGTTGTTGAAATCCGGGTGGTCCGAGGTGTCGAGCGGCTCGGCTTCAGCAAGAAACGCC
>DAOSJS010000287.1:0-5260 GCA_035367355.1 Candidatus Hydrogenedentota bacterium | reverse complement strand
TGCGAACCGAAAAACAGCACGCGCGCCAGGGCATCGTCTCCAGCCGCTTGTTCCGGCATCGGCCTGTCGGCCCTCGCAAACGGACGGACAAAAGAGTCGCTGCCACAAACCGGCAAGGCCGCGCCAGGCATCACGGAGCCCGTCCGTCCCATTTCGTACAGGCGTTGTAAGGCCCTGTGCACATAAAAATTTCCGAGAACGCCCCGCGTCGCCAGTTCAAAATCTGCCGCCGCTCCCTCCATGTCGCGTCCGCGCATTCTTAAATCCCCGCGCAGATAGGCCGCATCCGCCAGAAAGCGACTGCCGGGATAGCTGTCAATCAGACGCCCGTACGCGGCGAGCGCCTCGGCGTTTCGCCCGGCATCGGTGTAGAAGCGGCTTGCCAGCAACAAGGCGTTGTCGGCGCGGCCATCATTCGGAAACAGGCCCGCAAACCGCAGATAATACCGCGCGGCCGCGTCTCCCCGGTCGCGGCTCATCTCCGCGAACCGCCACAAGCCCTCGGCCGCCTCCTCGGATTGAGGATGGCTGGCCAACAAGGCCTCAAGCAGCGCCTCGGCACGGTCGCGCTGCCCTCCCGCCAGAAAAGACCGGGCATGATGCATTTGCGCCAGGCGCGCCCATTCGGTGTCCGGGTGCGTCGCCACGATGCCCTCCAGCAGCAAGCGGCCCCGCTCCGCCTCGTGAAGGCCAAGATGCACGCGCGCCCTGAGATAGGCCCAGCCGGGTTCATACCCGACGGCGTCGCCCTCGCTTGGCAGAAGCTTCAGCGCGTCGGCATAGGCGCCCGATTTCACCAGTGCATACGCCGCCGCAAACCGATCGTCAGGATCCGCGGACTTTGCCAGCAGCGCCGCTGCATCCAGCCGTATCCGGGACGAACTGGCCTCCGCGCACAACGTCCTGCAGAGCGGAAACGCCCGGGCCAGGGTTTCCGGCGTTTCGGCCAGATTCTGCGCCGCCTGCCAGAGGTAACGGTCTCGCCAGGACCTCGGGACGGGCTGTTCCAGAAGCCGGAGATACGCCTCAGCCGCCTCCGGAAACCGCCTCTCGAGGCGGAGCACCTCCCCCATTTCGGCCAGGACCATGCCGATCCAGGGGCCGGCGGGATGCGTCCGGAGCAGTGTCTGATAAGCGGCCAAGGCCTCGGAGCGCTGGCCTCCCCGCGACTGGCAGCGCGCCACCCCGGCGAGAGCGTAGGGGGACAATGGGCCCCCGGTCTTCGCGCTGGCGTCAAACGCCGCCCGCGCATCGCCGTAACGAGCTCCGCGCTCGAATTCACGCGCCTCCAGGTACGCCCCGGCCCCCGGCAATACCCCCGCAACCAGACTCAATACCCACGCACATCCGTATCCCGTCAAGAAAAACGGCACCAATAGTATGCTGGCTCCTGGTTAGTCTTCCGTACTTCGCTTCCAGACAGGCAAGGAGGGACTTCTGGTTCTCGAGACTGAGCTTCGCCCTCTGTTCTCTGACTTCGCTCCCGCACCCCCTCTACCATACTGAAAGTGCCCCAGGGTTTTCATCTCCACGTCATTCCCGCGCATTCTAGTCCTGAGTACTACGTGCACGGTTTTTGGGTTTGGCCCTTTTCCGTCGGAGCCGTCCGCCGCTCACCATGAGCGGCGGCGGGCAACCGCGGGGAATTGGTTTCCGCAGCGCGGGGGCTTCCCTGGTTTACCTATGCTACGTAGCGCGTAGGGGCAGACCCCTGTGTCTGCCCTTCTTAAACGCAACCACGGGGGCGATCCGGATGGGCAGACACAGGGGTCTGCCCCTACAACCGGAGGACGGACGCATCCTTTCGCGCCACTTCAAGGCCGCTCCAAAACGGCATGGGCACCGTTCGGCTTGAGTTGATGACCGCGGTATTGACGGCCGCCGCATAAGGGCTTATTTGCGTTGAAAACGATATCGCCACGGCCGGGCAGCCTTGCCCCCGGCGGAGCTTGCCCGTACAATGGCCGTCAAGCCGGAAACTGCGCAGAGGAGTCGCCATGAATCGCCAGTCTGTCTTTCTATTTACTGTGCTGTTTGTCGTAGTTGCAGCATCCGCCCAGGGCGGCGAGGTCCCGCCTCGTGAGCTGCTCGGCCGTGAGGTCAAACTTCGCATTGTGGTCGACAAGGTCATGCAGCCCGAGGCGGCGTGGAAAACCGAGGAGTGGATGATCGAAGAAACCGCGCGGGCGGGTTTCAATGTCTATTCTCCCCGGATGGGCTTTGACAAACTGGCGGAGGTCCAGCAGGTCACCGCATGGTGCGAAGCGTACGGCATCTACCACATGCCTTGGATGCGCGGCTCGCTTGGCGCACCCAATGGCCCCGAAGCCGATGGAAAACGGCAGCTCTGGGCCAACGGCATCGAACAACCCCTCTGGAGCCCCAATTCGGACGAATTTTGGGACTGGACCGAAAAATACATCATTGAATACGCGAAAATGAGCGCCGAAAACCGGCACATTCTCGGCGTCTTTCTGGATTATGAAAACTATGCCCCCGGCCGAACCGGCGATCTGTACAGCCTCTCGTACGATGACATCATCCTGCAGAAATTTGCCCAGGCCCAGGGAATCGACCTGCCCGAACTCGACCGGGCCGCGCGCAAACCCTGGCTCGACGAACAGGGCCTCCACGACGCATTCGAGGCGTTTCAGATCGACCACTGGCGCGAACGGTGCCGCCATCTGCGGCAGCGCGTCGACGAGTACGACCCCACTTTCCAGTTCTGCATCTATCCCGCGCCCGGCACGCCGTTCATGCTGCAGGCCGCCTGCCCTGAATGGGCCACAGAGCGCGCCCCCATCATCCTCGCGGATGCCTCAACCTACGGCCGCCCCGCGCGTTACCTTCCCGAACGGGATTCTCTCGAGGGCAACCGCCGAACCCTTCTCAAACGGATGCAGAAAGCCAAAGACGCTGCGATCCCCTACATCTACGCGGGCGGCATCGACCCGGTTGTCCGGGGTGCGGACCCCGAGTTCAGCGGCAAGAATGCCGTCGCCATCACCAGCGTGACAGACGGCTACTGGATCTTCTACGAAGGCCCCAAATACAAAGTTGATCATCCCGACTACTGGAAATGGTTCTCCTGGGCCAACGCGCGTATTGCCGCGGGCGAACTTGACGCCTGGAAACAGCCCCGCGAAACGCCCGAGAAGTTCGCGCTCGACATGTTCGGCGACAAACCCGCCGTGCCGGGCCTGGAAGTGCCGGAATTCACCGGCGAGGCCGTCGACAACCCCGGCATCGTCCTGCGCGGCGACAACCTCCTCGCCATCGCCTGTAAAAAAGGCGTCCCGGTCGAGGTCGTGCTCAAACATCATCCCATTTCCGACTACCAGGCGGTACTCGCCTGGGATCTCCGTTCCCTCGCCATGGACGCGCTCCAGTCTGGAACGGTGGGCATGAAGCAGTCCGGCACGATTCAGTTTACGCCGGAAGAAGACGCCATTTGCCTCCTCGGCCTCTCGGCAGGCGGGTGCGCCTACAGCATCCCGCGGGCCAATGTGCCCATCGGACTGTTGACCGGCGACGGTGCTTCGTTCATCCGTGAGGCCAAGCCGCTCTATTTCTTTGTGCCGGAGTCGGTTGAGACATTCACGGTCTCCGCCAGGGGTGGCGGCGGCGCCGAGACTGTCCGTATCAATGTACTTGCACCGGACGGCACCCGGGCCGCAACCGGCCAGACGACCCTGAAAGAGGGAAAGGTCACCATCACGGTCGATACCAGCAGCAACGCGGGCCAGGTGTGGTCGCTGGAGGCCGTTCGCGCCGAAGAAGGCGTCATCGAAGACTATTCAGTGACGCTCGGCGATACCTTGCCGCCGGTCCTGGCATTTCATCGGGAACACGTGTTCCGGCGAAAGTAAAGAGCGTGGCGAGGGCCGGTTGTCCGCGGATTGCTTTACCTGCATCTCCCGTGCGGTTAAAATGCTGCCCGGCGGCGAGAAGCACTGACGAAAGGATGGGCCATGAACGACGGACTCCGCATCACGGTATGGAACGAGGGGGTACACGATAAACGCGACCAGAAGGTCATGGAGCTCTATCCCGACGGGATGGGCAACGCCATTGCCCGGTACCTCTCAGAACAGCCCGGCATCGCCTCTGTGCGTGTGTCTCAGCTTGACGATCCCGGTCAGGGGCTCACAGACGAAATCCTGGCCAGTACCGACGTCATGACCTGGTGGGGCCATTGCGCCCATGACCAGGTGACCGATGAGAATGCGGCGAAGGTCAAGCAGCGTGTTCTGGAAGGCATGGGGCTGGTCGTCCTGCATTCCGGCCACTTCTCCAAGGCGTTTAAGAGTCTGATGGGTACCGGTTGCGACCTCAAATGGCGCGAGATCGGCGAGAAGGAGCGCCTTTGGGTGGTCGACCCGGCCCATCCCATTGCCGAGGGCCTGTCCGAGTATTTCGAACTGCCCCACACCGAAATGTACGGCGAGTACTTTGACATCCCCCAGCCCGATCAGCTCGTGTTTATCAGCTGGTTTGAAGGCGGCGAGGTGTTTCGCAGCGGGTGCTGCTGGCATCGCGGCCTGGGCAAGGTCTTCTACTTCCGCCCCGGGCACGAAACCCTGCCGATATACCACGACCAGAATGTGCTCAAGGTCATTTACAACGGCGTCCGGTGGGCGGCCCCGTCCGGACTCAAAAGCGTCGTCCGGGGCAACGTGCAGCCTCTGGAAAACATCGGCGGGAGCAAGTGAAACCCGGGGAGGGCTCCTGAACCGCCGGGCCCGGCGTGAACGGGCGCGAGCCGGTTCGCCAGGCTGGAAATGGCCATGCGGGCGCCGGCAGCGGCGCGCTTCCCCGGCAGAAACCCGGCCACCCTCCCGCCGGCCCGCACACTAGCGCAGCGTGCGGTCGTTTGCTACAATCGGGCGTGGTGCGCCAGGCGCGCGCCAACGCTGGAGTGCCGTATGGGTCTGTTTTCCTCTCAAATATCGGCCAAGAAAATGGTTCCGCTGTGCCGGGAACTCGCGACGTCGTACGACGCGGGCATTCCCATCATTCGTTCGCTCGAAATCATCGGCGGGCAACAACAGGACCGGCGGATCCGCGCCATTTTCACCGAGATGGCAGGCGCCGTGAAGGCCGGAAACACCCTGGACCAGGCCGCGCGCGAACAGCACAAATACTTGCCCGCGTTTTTCACGGAGCTTATTGCCAGTGGCGAGGTCGGGGGCAAGCTCGACGTGATGCTGCGCGATCTGGCCGACTACGATTCATTGTGCACCTCTTTCTAAGTATTTGT
>DAOSJS010000286.1:0-5275 GCA_035367355.1 Candidatus Hydrogenedentota bacterium | reverse complement strand
GATGGGCAGGGGGCACATGCGCTCCTTTTCCAGTTATGACGACGTGCGCATCGCGGCGGTGGCGGATGTCGATATGCGGAGAGCCAATGCGGCCGCCGAGGGGTTGGGCGCGGACGCCTACCAGGATTACCGCTACGTGCTGGATCGCGACGATATCGACGCGGTCATCATCGCAACGCCCCACCACTGGCATGCCCTGAACACGATTCATGCGGCCCAGGCGGGCAAGGACATCTATTGCGAGAAGTGCTTCTCGCTGACCGTCCGCGAAGGGCGCCTGATGGCGGAGGCCGTGGCGAAGTATAACCGGGTCTTGCAGTCCGGTATGCAGCAGCGGTCGGGAGAGAAGGAATACAAAGGCTGCATGCTCGTACGCAACGGCCGGATCGGCAAAGTCAGCCGCGTGGTGACCCATCATTATCTGAGCCCATGGCTGAACGGTTTGCCCGAAGAGCCGGTCCCGCCCGAACTTGACTGGGATATGTGGTGCGGCCAGGTGGAGCCGCATCCCTACAATCACCGCCTCACCGCCAACAGCCCCGACATCCCGTATGGCGCATGGTATTCCATGCGTGAA
The DNA here is from genome assembly GCA_035367355.1 of Candidatus Hydrogenedentota bacterium. Lineage (GTDB taxonomy): Bacteria > Hydrogenedentota > Hydrogenedentia > Hydrogenedentales > SLHB01 > UBA2224. The sequence goes on along the minus strand of DAOSJS010000286.1, from coordinate 4,698 downwards.
TTTGGCGGCGGCGAAATGGCCTGCTTCGGCCCTCACGGCCTCGACGTGGTGCAGCGGGCCCTGGGCATGGATGAGACCGGACCGGAGGAAGTGTGGGTCGAAGGCGATCCGTTCGAATCGATAATCTACCGGCCTGACACCTACCCCGACAGGGCCTGCACCCAGTGCCACAGCGGGCTCAAAGGACTGAACCCGAAGGTATTCATGCGGTTTCCCGGCGATATCACGGTGGAGTATGGGGAAGACATCAATACGGGAGCCCACTTCATCGGCGAGCATGGCACGATCACCATTTCTCGCGACCATCTGAGTTCCGATCCGCCTGAGTTGATCGAAGCCCCGCTGGAAAACCCGGAAGTGCAGCTGTTCCATAGCCAGAACCATCACCGGAATTGGCTTGACTGCATCAAATCCCGGGAGAAACCGGTGGCACATGAGGAGATCGGCCACCGCGTTGCGACTCTGGTCCATCTGGGCAATATTGCCCGCTGGGTGAGTGAAGTGACCGGTGAGACGGGCAACCATCTGAAATGGGACGCCCAGGCGGAACGCTTTACAAATACGGAGTGGGGCAATCACTTCCTGGATCGGCCCCGGCGCGCTCCGTACCAGTTGCCGGAGTCGCTGTAGTCGCAGACAGCTGGCGCCCGCGCTGATCCGGTTTCGCTGGCCGCCTGAAATGATGGCGGGAAGCCCGGTTTGGCCTGCTCGCTCAGTGAGTGCAGGTTACCAGGCTGCTCTCCAGGATTTGCTTGTTTAACGACGTGCGATCCACTAGGATCGCAGTCACCCCTCACGATGGATCCAAGTAAAGGAGTTATGGCCATGCGCAGTGTTGAGATCATCTGCCTTGTGGCTGTCTGTGCCCTTCCAGCCACGACCGCCCGGGCCGCCGTCGCTACGCTTGCACCCGACCGCATGATGGTGGTTGACGGCGAGCGCATGTTTATCATCGGTTTGTACGAAGACCCTGCGGACGACGCCACGCTCGATGCGGCCGCCAAAGCCGGATTCAATCTGATTCATGCCAGCGCCAATGCCGGGGCACTGGATCGCCTGCATGCCCGCAATGTATGGGCCTGGCTTAATACCGGCGGCAGCATTGATCTCAGCGAGGATGCCTCCGCCCGGGAAGGGCAGCTCAAAAACCTGGTGGCCGAGTTCGGGCAACACCCCGCGTTGCTGGTCTGGGAGGTGCCGGACGAAGCCCTCTGGAATTGCTTTTACAGTGCCTACATGTGGCGCTGCAACCAGGAACCGGCGCAGTTGAAGCCCATGATAGACGAACTCACGGATACCGCGCTGCAAACCGAGCTGCGCGGGATGATGGCCGACGCGAAAAAGCTCTGGGACACTGGCTTCTATGTCCGGGCCGAAGAGACGGCCGATACCATCTGGCGCAAGCTGGGTCAGGAATCGCCCAGGCCCGGTCTGAATATGTCCACCGCGCCCGAGCGTGCCGCGAAAATGAGCGACGGCATGCTTGCAGGCTACACGCTGCTCCGGCAGCTTGATTCCGCCCATCCCGTCTGGATGAATCATGCGCCACGCAACCAATTGAACCAATTGGCGTCATTCAACCGCGCAGCCGATATCGTGGGCTGCGACATTTACCCGGTGCCGACGTTCAGGAACGGGCATTCCGATCTCATGGAAAGCACGGTGGCGGCGGTCGGCGCCTATACGGAGCGTATGCAGGCGGCCGCGCCCGGCAAACCGGTCTGGATGGTTCTGCAGGGATTTGGCTGGCGCGATCTCAGAGACACGCCTCCTTCCGACCCCTACGAAGGACGCCGTCCGAGGCTCGATGAGACGAGATTCATGGCATACGACGCCATCGTGCACGGCGCACGCGGCATCCTGTATTGGGGAAGCGCATACATCGAGAAAGACTCCGAACTCTGGCAGGACCTGCTCACCGTCATCGCGGAATTGAATGAACTGCAACCGGTACTGTCTGCACCGGATGCTCCTGTCAGCTGCTCTATTCAGCTCGCCGATACCTACGGTTCGGTGGACCGCGACATTTGTATCCTCCCGAAAGACGTCGCGGGGAAGGTCTGGCTTCTGGTCGTCAACGATTGGCCGGAGCCGCTGACGTACACCATCACCGGGTTGAATGGGCTCAATGGTGTGCGCTATGTGGAGAATTACTCCGGAAACGAAGCGGTTGTCAAAGACGGCGCACTGACCATGACCATCACAGGCCATGGGGTGCATGTCCTGGCGCCGCAATGAGACCGTGATTCCATGCGAAGGGCTTGTCCTGCGCTACCGCTTGGAGATGCGCCCGGCGAGACACGCCATCCGGAGAACTCCGGCAGCCGTTTTACATTGAAGCCGGTTTATTGTCGACCGTTAAGCCACGTTTCCTTTAAAAAGCGGCAATTGATGACCTTTTCGACGAGGTCTGCCGGCACATAAAAATAGTGGTTTGAGGCCTCGAAGCCGAAGCGCGAGTCTTGTGATTGCAGAGCATACATGCGCTGGGCGAGGGCGATCTCACTGTCCAGCAGAGCGTGCAGGGCCGCAACCTGGGCCTGTGCTGATTCCGCGGCGGGCGCTTCGTTGAACTGGTTGCGGATCATGACGAACCGGGCCTGGTTGGCCACACTTTGAAAGTGTATCGCGCAGGCCTCCGCGATACGCATTTCCTCGTCGAGGGCTGCGCGCTGTTCCAGAGAGACCTGTGCGTTTTCGAGCGTTGTGCGCACCCTGCCGATCGCCTGCTGAAACCCCTGGGCCATCGTCTCGTACTGCTGGGCAAATACATCGGCTGGAAATATCGCACGCCAGTGATCCAGGTCGTCGTACGGCAACCCGACCATGGTCGAGTGATAACCGGTCGGCTGCGCAAACAGCAGGTTGGCGGGACCCATCTGCACCGGAGCGTTGTAGACGACGCCGATGTGATAAGGATATTCGCTGAAAGACGTACTGAAGGCCTTCCAGGCCTCAACCAGCACGGGGGCCAGCGTCTCGCCGACGCGGTTGCGCGCCACCTTCAGCAAGGCGTCGTCCACGCGCAGATCCCTGTCCGCCCCCATTTCAGCGACCACCTCGAGATTCGGCGAGGGGCATCCCCCGAGCGTCCAGCTCAGCATCAGGCCGTCCACGCCGGTCTCGCGCAGGTTAGCGGCATGCTGGGCGACGTTAGCGACCGCGGGGATGTAGGGCACGGGCGACAGTTCCCACGTGTTGTTGGTCTGGACTTTCGCCAGGGTCTGCAAACCCCGCGCTTTGGCGAAACCCCAGTGGCGGGTCGCCCGCGGGCCCGGGCCGACGGTAGAAATCGAGTATTCGCCGACTACGCTGTCGACGCCGCCGCGCGTCACCGGAATGCTCCATTCACTCACGCTCTGGAGAGCCACTTCGGCGGGAAGCTTCTGCACGATGTTCTCGACCCAGGCATCCTGCCAGCCCCAGTCCCACGCAAAAAGGCGGGTACTTGCGCCGCCGCGCTGGATGCCTTCGTAGATGGCGCGGTGAAATTCCGCGATGACCTCGTCCGGCGCGCGTTTGCTGCAACGGACACAGTCGTTGCCGCGGAAGTGGGACCAGCAGTTGGTCAGATTTTCAGAGGCCGAAATGGTGAAAAATCCCGCGAGATCCGGCACTTCCCGGGCGAGCCGTTCCACCGCATCCCGGATGTACTCGAGAACCTCCGGTGCACTCGTGCAGAGGGCCGCATGATCGCCTTCCACCGCGCCCTTCAGATCCGGGTGCTCGTCATAGAACGCCAAAGGCATGGCGCGCGGCTCGTTCAGGTAGAGGTAGATGCCGATCCCCAGCCCCTTGGCCCGGGCCACAAGGGCTTTCAGATTTTCCAGGCGCTTTTCATAATGCTCGCTCAGCGAGGGGTCCCAGGGGAACGGCGTGAGTTTATACAGGACCGCCTGCATCCAGACGCCATTCACGCCGGATTCGGCCAGGCGCGCCAGATAACCGCTCGGGAAAGAGCCCTGGTCGGGATCGTCCTCCAGCAGCGGGTCGCCGTAAAGGGCGAAATAGGACGGGGCATAGCGCGGATTGAACTGGCTCTCCCGCGAACCTTCCGTGCGTTTCGCGGGCATTTCCGAAAGCCGCGCGACGAAGGCGAACAATGGATCCCTGGGAACTCCCGCGCCGCCGGGGAACGCCTCTTTCACCCAGCCGGCAAGCCGCGCTTCGGCTTCACGCACCTGTGGCGTACGTTCTTCATAACGCACTGGCTCGCATTGCGGTTTCAGGTTGCCGAGCTTGACGTACAGAAAATCATCCTCGCGCAGTGTGTAGGCCATCTCCTCGGCGGTCCATCCGAGCAGGCTGAGGAGCTGTTCATAGGGCATGAGATGCCAGTTTCGGCGAATGACGGTAATGTAGGAGCGGCGCTGCTGGTTTGGCGTGATTTCCGGCGGCCCTTCGAGGCCCATGGACCGGCCCATATCCAGCAATTCGGCGGTTTCCGCGCCGCACACGCTCGCCAGTGTGTCCATCGGAACCAGCGTCCAGTTGCGCCACACGCATGCGTGCAGCCGCGTCGGAAAATGGTCGAATGTGACGGGTTCCGGCGCGGACCCCACGGGAAGCTCAACGGCGCCCAACTGTATCGCGCACCAAATGGCCAATATCATTGCCTGCTCCTTCCGGATTTGTACCTGCCGGGGGTTGCTCCCGGCACACGCTGTCAACTCACTCACCGCCCGCCGCGGCCGAGCT
>DAOSJS010000285.1:0-5276 GCA_035367355.1 Candidatus Hydrogenedentota bacterium | reverse complement strand
AAGGAGTTCATGCAATGACGTTCCTGGAGCTTGCCGAATCGCTATCCCGCTACGAAACGATCCTCGAACCCGACCAGAATACCCCCGAATGGTGGGCCGGCGCGCCGTCGGTGTGCCGGGCGAAAGACGGCACGTTCTATCTGGCGGCGCGGATGCGCGAAGGCGATTCACCCCGGGGAAGCCGGGGCTACGAGATGCGCTTGTTGAAGAGCGAAGATGGACGCGCGTTCACCCGTATTCACAGCCTCAAACGCGAAGACGCGTCACTGCCCGGCTTTGAACGGCCTGCACTGGTTCAAGAGCCCGTATCGGGCATGTTCCGCCTCTATGGATGCACCAACCCGGGGACGGGCTGGTGCGTTTTCAAACTGGACGACGTAGCCGACCCGGTGGATTTCGACCTCACCACCCGAAAGACCGTACTGCAGACGGCCCCCGTCGAGGAGGGATTCGCGGGTCTGGCCGGCTTTAAAGACCCCTTTGTGATTCATGCCAACGGCGCCTGGCACATGCTGGTGATCGGCTACGACGAGATCGAGCGGGCCTACCATCTGGTCAGCAACGACGGCGACCGGTGGGGTTTTGCGGGGGAAAATCCCATCCTGGAAAATGCGGGCTGGCACAATTTCTACACGCGGCCCGCGTGCCTGCTCCCCCTGGACGTCGGATTTCTCCTGGTCTACGAAGGCTCGAATGCCACCTGGCGGGATCCCGTATACAACATCGCCACGGGACTGGCCTACTCGCCCGACCTTGACGAGTTCATTGATTTAACTCCGGACGAGCCCCTGCTCAAAAGCACTACCCCGGGGCCGTATCACACCTGGCGCTATTCTCACTGGCTAGCGGCTGGCGACCGGGTGCATGTCTATTTCGAGGCGGCCCGGCCCAACAACACCAACGAGACGCGCCTGGCTATCCTCCCCCGGCCGTAACCTGAAACCGGATCCTACTCCAGGCCGCCGTGGCTCACGAGGAATCGCACCAGCTCATCGTACCTCATCAGCCGCGCGATATTGAGCGGCGTCAAATCCGTGAGCCGCGTGTCCCGGGGGTTCACCAGCGCGCCGCGGTTTACCAGCAATCGGGCCAGATCCAGGCATCCCGTGATGGCCGCCCAGTGCATCGGGGTCAGACCATGCTTGTCGGGCTTCTCGAAATTGTCGCCCCGCTCCATGCACTCACGAACACCCTGCACATCGGAATTGCGGGCACACCGGATCAATTCCGACACCTGGGCATCGGATTCGGCGACATCCTCCGCCACATTCAAAATCATGGTGATCACACGGGCATGCCCTGAACGCAACGCCCTGGACGAAGGACTCTCTCCCACATCATCCAGTCTATGCGGCCAATCCACGCTCACAAGCTCGATCCCTCCGGATTCACTGACAAGCGAACCCCTCTGCGGGCCAGTGCCTAAGGTGGGCACGCCGCCGTACCGGGCACGGTGTCAGACACAGCATTTCGCCCTCCTGCCTATGTGCTATGGGCTGGCTGGCGCATGCCCGGATGATCAATCTCATTTTCATCATCTGCAAACAAATCTGCAGGATGATAATTCAATCCCTGCGCGTAAATTGTAGCACAGACAGCCCTCTCCCGCATCAGCCAGCCGATGCGGGAGTAACCAGCGTCCCGGCACCGATAAAGCTGGACTCGAGGGCCGCAACCTGGCTCAAAACTCCACCCCCAAATCGGCTATCGCCGATTCACCCCCGCCCGCGGGGGACAGTGCGCCGCACATGAATCTCTCGGGAACCGGGTTTTTGCATCTCCCGCAAAAGGGGATGAGCCAATAACCAGATCACACGCCGCATCCACCGTCCGGATTGTAGGGGCAGCCCCCTGTGGCTGCCCATCCGGATAGACCCACGCGTTCGTCCATCCTCACGCGTCCACCTTGATACAACGCAGGCACCGTGAGTTCCGCGTTCTTCTGTCCCCCGCTGGCGGGGGTGGCCGCTAAGCGGCCGGGGGTGGACGAGCGCTCCGCGTAGCCGTCTTGAAGAAGGGCAGACACAGGGGTCTGCCCCTACGCGCTGCGAAAATTTATGTGTACCAGGGAAATCCCATCTGGTCACTCAGTACTATGCTTACGCCGATCCCTCGTATCTATTCATCCGGAATGTAGGGGCGGCCCCCTGTGGCCGCCCATCCGGATAACCTCACGCAGTCATCCATCCTTACGCGTTCACCTTGATCCAAGGCAGGTGCCGCAGGTTCCGCGTTCTTGTGTCCCCCGCTGGCGGGGGTGGCCGCTAAGCGGCCGGGGGTGGACAAGCGCTCCGCCTAGTCGTCTTGAAGAAGGGCAGACACAGAGGCCTGCCCCTACGCGCTGCGAAAACTGAGGTTGGTCTGGCTGGCATAATGGCCAGCCCCGGCGCGCTGCGAAAACCTGGATGCACCTGGGAGCCTCTGGCGGCCATCTAACGCTATGCATCCATTCGTCCGGTGTAGGGGCGGCCCCCTGTGGCTGCCCATCCGGATAGACCCACGCGTTCGTCCATCCTCACGCGTCCACCTTGATACAACGCAGGCACCGTGAGTTCCGCGTTCTTCTGTCCCCCGCTGGCGGGGGTGGCCGCTAAGCGGCCGGGGGTGGACGAGCGCTCCGCGTAGCCGTCTTGAAGAAGGGCAGACACAGGGGTCTGCCCCGGCGCGCTGCGAAAACTGGAATGGACCTGGAAAGTCCCGCGCGCTACGCGTAAATGGAGGGGGCCGTCGTGGACAGGATGGGACGGCTGCTGCGCACCTGCTGGCAGCTTTCGGATAACCCGCTCGCCCCCAGCGCAAAGGGGACATTTTTACTTTGCACAAAGCGGACATTTTTATTTTGCGTTTACAGATCGTTACGCGTTCTTGAAACGGAGCGGGCTGAGTCGCTACCATACTGAGGCAATTCCCCTTGCGCGAGGGTGGCTTCCCTTCCTGCCGGCGCCGGGGGTGCAGAACATTCCGGCTGATTCTCAGGATTTGGGTGCAGAGCACCTCACGAAGGAGCACTTTCATGGCAGAACGAGTCTTCAATTTCGCCGCCGGCCCCGCCGCATTGCCGTTGCCTGCCCTCGAAGAGGCCCGCGAGCATTTTTTGGCCCTGCCGGGCGCCGGAGCGTCGGTGATGGAGATCAGTCACCGGTCCAAGGAATTCACGGCCATCATCGAGCAGACGCAGACGAATTTCCGCACCCTGCTCCGTCTTCCCGACAATTACCGCGTGCTCTTTCTTCAGGGTGGTGCGTCCATGCAGTTCATCATGGCGCCCATGAACCTGCTTCAGCATTCCGGCAAGGCCGCCGATTACATCCTCACGGGCTCGTGGGGAAACAAGGCCATCAAGGAGGCCAAACGGGTGGGCGATGTTCGGGTGGCCTGGGACGGTAAACCTGAAAAATACGTGCGCACGCCCGCGCAGAATGAGCTTGATCTGAACCCCGACGCCGCCTATGTCCACTTCACTTCCAATGAAACCATCGAAGGCGTCGAGTTTTTTGAGGAACCGGATACCGGCGGCGTGCCGCTGATTTGTGATGCGTCGTCCGACATCCTTTCCCGGCCGCTGGACATCACCCGGTACGGGGTCCTGTATGCCGGCGCTCAGAAAAACATCGGCCCGTCGGGCACGGCGGTCGTCATCATCAGCGACGAGATGCTGGCCCGCGTGCCTGCAAACCTTCCTGCCATGCTCGATTACAAGAACATGGCCGAGAACAACTCGCTCTACAATACTCCGCCGACGTTTACGATCTACATGATCATGCTCGTGACCAAATGGCTGCTCGAGGAAATCGGCGGGCTCGATAAGATGTACGCGCTCAACCAGCAGAAAGCCAAGCTGCTCTACGACGCCATCGACGCGAGCTCCGGGTTCTACCGGGGCCACGCCCTCCCCGAATGCCGGTCCATCATGAACGTCACGTTCCGCCTGCCCAGTGAAGAACTCGAAGGCAAGTTCATCAAGGAGGCCACGGCCAACGGGCTCGCCGCATTGAAGGGCCACCGATCGGTTGGCGGTTGCAGGGCTTCCATCTACAACGCGATGACCCTCGAAGGCGTGACGGCGCTTCGGGACTTCATGCTTGAGTTCATGGCCAGCAACGGCTGAGCACCTGGACAAACCCGTTTTCGACTGCACGCGCGCGGCAGCCTCAGGCTCCGCGCGCGCGTTGCATCCAGCCCATTCAACGGACCGGGTGCGCCCGGGAGAGCGGCTCAGCCGCGCGGAGCCAGGAACAGGCCGCTGAACGCCGCATAACAGGCGAGAATCCCCGCCACGAACAGCGCCCACCACAGGCCCACATTGCGGTACCAGGACGGCCCCAGGTCTTTGAACGCGGCGAGGCTGCGCCAGTTGATGCTCACCTCGTCCGTGATCTTTTCCGGCGGCGGTGGCGTCGACAGCAGGCTCGCAAACACCAGCAGCACCACACAGAAGATCCAGTTGTATGCCGAACGCAGCGTAAACGCGGTCCCGCTGGCGAGCCAGTACCGGAAGACCACAAATTCCAGAAAGAACCCGAAGAGGATCCCCGCGGGGATGGTGATCGTGGCCGCAACCGGGGTCGCCCGTTTCCAGAGGATGCCGACCAGAAACACCGCGGCGAAGGGCGGCGCGAAATACGCGTACAGGTTCTGGATGTAGTAAAACACACCCTGCCCGAGCCATCCGATGAACGGCGCGATCACCATGGCGAGCAAGAGCACTGACGCGCCAATCCATTTGCCCATACGTACCAGGCTTTCTTCCGAGGCGCCGGGGTTGATGAATTTGTGGTGGATATCGAGCGTGATGATGGTTGATGTCGAATTGAGCACCGAATCGATGGTCGATTGAATCGCTCCGAAAAGCGCCGCCAGCAGCAGGCCGCGCATTCCCGAATGCAGCAGTTTCGTAACGAGGATCGCATAGGTCTGGTCCACCTGCTGCGCATCGGTGATCCCGGGCTCCATGGCAAAGTAGAGCAAGCCCGGAATCACCACGATGAACGGCATGAAGATCTTCATGAAACCGGCGAAAATGATGCCCATGCGGGCGTGCCAGTCATTCTTTGCCGCGAACACGCGCTGGATCATGAACTGGTTGATGCAGTTGTACCAGATGCTCACCGAGAGCCAGCTCAGCACGACGCCCTGCCAGGGCACGAGCTTGTGCGAAAACGGCTGAAAGGCCTGGAGCCGGTTATAGTGATCCCGCCCGACCATCTCCTGCGCCGCTCCGTCTATGGCGGCCTTCCAGGCGGCGCCGTCGCCCAGATTGCGGGCGATCATGGTGC
>DAOSJS010000284.1:0-5284 GCA_035367355.1 Candidatus Hydrogenedentota bacterium | reverse complement strand
CGCAACGAAGAGGCATAACGGCCTCCATGCCTGTGCGAATTTGACGCCAACGCGTAGCCCCCCTGCGTTTGCTCCAGCAACACGTCGACAAGGGCGAGTTTCTCAAACTGCTCGCGTGTGCAAAGGCGCGGGTAGTACTCGCCCCAGGGCGGAACCAACGCCAGAGGACTCATTATGTGCCAGAGATCACCCTTGCTCGTCCACGCAAACACCACGGAATCCTTCGGCAGCGAGACCGCCAGAAATGTTTTGCCGAGTCGGATTTGCGCGCGTTGGAAAGACTGGCCCATTCTTCGAACCCTCCCTGCCCCGTGGTGAGGGTTTTCGGTGATTTCTTACTCTATTGTATCACGTATACCTTTACATATAAGAATCCATGATCAAGCGCTGGAGTTCCAAGTCTTTACGGCTTGCGAGAGGAAAAATGCGCCGGTTGGGGCTGCAACACGCAAAAGAGGGTGTTGTTTTAAGGCCGCACGCGGTTTTGGCGAGATGTCCGGGCACTTCCGGGCGTGGCGTCCTGGAGCCTGAGCCAGTCTTCGACGAGGGCCTTGGTCTCTGCAGTGACCGGCACATTGTCCGCCGCGGAGATTTCTTCGATTTGCCATCGGCCATGGCGTTTTTTGATGAGCAGGGTGGCGCGCTCGGGCCGGAGCACGCGGTATAAGAAAGCATCTCCGGCCGCGAGGGTTTTTAGAAGCCCGATCACGCAGTTGTTTTGATGTTCGCCTTCTTCTTTGACATCCGTTGGTGTTCGCAGGGCACGAATTTCTGGCGCATCCGGCAGCGGCGGGTCGGGAAAGGGCAGGTCGCAGGCCTGGATTTCTTCGGGAAGCAGAAAATACACGTATTTTGAACATGCGGCGTGAAACTCGGACGGTTTTTTGAACACCTGCCGCTCCGAGGAGTCGCCATACCGGTCGCGCAGCAACGTATAGGTCTCGATGTGGCACTTTGTGAGTGCTTGCCTGTCCTCTGCGCGGGTATTGCCGACGTATGCGAGAAATCCGTTGCCCACCATGCTCAGGGTAGTGGGGCATGCGGCAATTTCGGCGACCCCCAGGTTGATGCGCGGCAGAAAACCCAGGCGCCTGACGGTTTCCGGATTGCGCAGGGAAGTCCGCAACAAAGAGACCATGGCCGGGGTGCATGCGCTGTGTGGGACTTTACCGATGACGCGCACCATCGCATTGGAAGGTGTCTCGAATCCCAGCCGGGCGAGGATTTGCCTTCGCGGCAGACGCAGCACGGCGCTCAACGGCACGGCAGTTGCCGGAATTGATGACCAAGGCTCGTGCGTCGCGACCATATATCCCAGGAGCGGGTTCGTCTCGAGCAATTCCATGATTTCCGGGCACTGGCTTATACAACGAAGCAGCGTGAAATGCTGAGCTGGAAATTTCGATATGACCTTCCGAATGGACGCTGGAATAACCTGAAGAAAGGCTTCGCGCTGGCGTATCCGTTGGGTGAGCTGCGAGAGGTACCGCACGCAGTACGGTACATCGGCTGATTGCGGCAGCGAGGCGGCGCCTTTGCATGCCTGGTCCACAGCATCCGGATACTCAAGCCGCAATCGCGTGACAAGCGCGTCGCGTGTTTCTTTGAGTGCGGTCAGGCTGATGTCGGCGTTGCGGGCCCCCGCTTCCACCCACTCCCCGGGTGTTTTCTCTTGCAGGAACACCGGATCCGGCCAGAGCCGGATAAAAAATCGGGTTCCCTCTTTCTCACGCAGGAAACCCGATTCCAAATCCGGCGGATGACGCCGTTGAGCGTTAGAACAGGCCATAGAAGCGGGGCCTTTCGAGCAGCAGGTTCTCTCTTTCGATCGCAGCCTTCCTGGCGGCGCCGTCGAGCACCTGCCGGATGAGGTCCCGCGCATCCGGGTCTTTCGCGTGCTGTTCTACTGCCTCCGCAAAGATCTTGATGAAACCGGCAACGCAGATGTCGTATTTTTGAGAGAACAGCTTCGACCAGAGCGCTTGCAGGATGCCTGCGTGAGGAGTAACGATTATACGATCCTCTGGATGAGCCGTTCGCTCCGGGTTTTGTGTGATAATGATACCTTCAGTCCCTATATCTCCGTACCCTAAATCTCCGCCAGTTTCGCGCGCAGATGCGTATGCGTTGAGCTCGTCGAACAGTCCGTCATCTTCTCGCAATGCTTTCGCGTGATTGATGAAGCGTTCCAGTTTCACAATTTCATCGGAGTGTTTTTCCTGGGCCGTGTTTTCCGCTTGCCTGGCCAAGTCTTCAGCCATTTTGTGGACCACTCGCGCAAGATTTGCCTCGAAATCGTCGCTGTAATGCTCATCGCGGCAGCGATCCAGCGCCTCGGCAATCAGCCGGTCGCGAGCCGCCCTGATCACCTTGGCACAATCCGCCCCGTGCCGCTGGGTTTCCGCGGGCAGGCTCGTGCCCGATTTCACTTCATCGGCGAGTCGGTTGAAACACCTGATGCCGCGCTTATACGGCCATGCTCTGAGCATCCGGATGTGACCCGCGGGAAGTCCATGCGACTCGGCGCCGGCAATGACGCGCTCAAGATAGCTATCGTTCGGGGTCCCGATCTGCTGGTTTCTGTGGTCAATGTAGACCAGCGCCTGGACCACTTCGCCGGTATCGCGGCGCACCGCACGAAAGCTCTTGTCGTACACGCCCGCACTAAAACCTTCATGCTTATCCAGAGCCTTTTGGTGCGCAGGATTGAGCGTCCACAGCACCCCGGGAGTGCTCACATCGGCTTCCTGGCGCAGCGTCGCAAACCCTCGCTGGTTGATGATAAAGCGGTAGTCCTGAAGTACACCCGTGCCCACGGCCTCCGCTCCAGGGCACCGCTCAGCCATCTGGTTCGAGTCCATGTTTGATCCATAAGCGAAATAAAGACTGTTCATACTGCATCCTTTCTGAGCTGCCTGATTCAGCTCTCACTTCCTCAGAAAGCATATTGCATGCCAATATTTGAGATTTTCACTTAAATATGTGAAATTACACCATTTATACACTTTTCAGGATGTGTTCCGAAGGAATGTATTCAACAAAATAAATCAATATTTGAGCGAAATGATTAAACTTTGCGCTCTCGACGACCGAGTGTGCGATCCCGTGCTCCAGCGCTCAGTACATGACCTGGCTGCTCAATTTTTGAGGTGAGCGTTGCGCCTCATCGCCTTCCATCTGGCAAAATTTCCTCAATTATCGCCAAATTACACCATTTTTTGACTTGGCATGTGACATGCTTAAGTATAGTGTGATGCCCTGAGACTGCGGGGGCGGTCTCCAGAGGCCCGGGCGTTTTGTATGCCTTGTGGGGCGTTGGGGCGCCGGCTGATGCCGGCAGAACCGTTGTGAAGGAAGTATAAATCGTGGAAATGATGGCTATCGGAATCAGTCTGGCGGTTGGGCTTCTTTTGGGGGGTGCTGCGGCCTGGGTGTTGGCGCGCTCCAGGGCGCAGCAGACGGAGGAGCGCCTCAAGGGCGAGTCGGTGGCCGCCATGACGTCCGCGCAGGAGCGCATGACCTCGGCCGTTCAACGCGTGCAAGCGCTCGAGAACGAGTTGAAAGAAACCAGAGCCAGCCTTGAAACGGCGCGCCAGGCGCATAGCGCGGAAGCCACGCAGCGCGCCGCGGCGGAAGAAAAGTGCAAACGGATCCCGCAACTCGAGGAACTCATCGCGGAGCGCGACGGTCGGATCGAGAAGTTGCAGCAGATCAACAGCGATGGACAAAGTGCCATCGCCGAACTGAAAACTCGCATGGAAGAAGAGCGAAAGGCCGCGGAAGATAAGCTCGCCCTGCTGGAAGATGCCCGCGTGAAGCTGACTGAGGCGTTCAAATCGCTCTCGGCGGATGCGCTCAAGAGCAACAACCAGTCGTTTCTGGAACTGGCGAAAGAGAACCTCGAAAAATTTCAGGAGGGCGCCAGAACTGACCTCCAGACGCGCCAGAAAGCCATCGACGAGATGGTGAAACCTATTAAAGAATCGCTGGAAAACGTCAACAGGCAGATTGGCGAAGTCGAAAAGGTCCGGACATCCGCCTATGCCACCCTGACGCAGCAGGTTGAGTCGCTGAGCCAGACCCAGCTGCGCCTGCAGGCGGAGACATCCAACCTCGTCCAGGCATTGCGCTCGCCCGTCGCCCGCGGCCGCTGGGGTGAAATTCAGTTGCAACGGGTGGTGGAAATGGCCGGCATGGTCGAGTATTGCGATTTCGTGCAGCAGGAGTCCGTGACGACCGCAGACGGCCGGCTTCGCCCCGATATGGTCATTAAATTACCCAATCAGAAAAACATCGTGGTCGACTCGAAGGTGTCTCTGCACGCCTATCTCGATGCCCTGCAGGCGGAAGACGACGAGACCAAGCTTGCGCATCTCAAAGACCACGCGCGCCAGGTCCGGAACCATATCACGCAGCTGAGCGCAAAATCCTATTGGAGCCAGTTCAACCCCACGCCGGAGTTTGTGGTGCTGTTTCTCCCGGGCGAACCGTTTTTCAGCGCGGCGCTTGAGCAGGATCCCAGCCTGATCGAGCTGGGCGTGGACCAGAAAGTCATCATCGCCACGCCGACCACGCTCATTGCCCTGTTGCGGGCGGTGGCATACGGCTGGCGCCAAGAGCAGCTTGCCGAAAATGCCCAGACCATCAGCGAGCTCGGCCAGCAGCTGTACGACCGAATCCGGGTCCTGGCGGAGCACTTCACCGACCTCGGCAAAGGGCTCGACAGAGCCACCGGCGCCTACAACAAGGCCGTCGCGACGCTCGAAAGCCGGGTCCTTGTCAGCGCCCGACGGTTCAAAGAGCTGGGCGCCGCCACCGAAAAAGACATCGAGGTCCTCGACACCATCGACACCACCTCCCGCGCGTTGCAGGCCGATGAAATGACCACACCGCCGGAGCCGGACGAAGACACCACCGCGCTGCCGAAACCAGACGAAGAAGACGTCTTCTGATTCGCCCAGCCCCGGACAAATCAGCCTCCCGCATTGAGACTACTCAAAGCGAGGGAGGCTGTCCCGCCCGGCGTCCCGCCGCTGAGGGATCATCGGATTTGCCGTTGGTCGCTGCCTCTTGACCACCCTTAAAAAGCCTTGATCGCTGGGTGGGGTGAACTTATGATGGGACGGGGAAGAAAAAGGGGAAAAGCGATGAGGTCATTTGGGTTAGTGGACACGGGTGTGATCTTTGTGTATTTCGCGGTGCTGATGTGGATGGGGTGGTTTTTTGCCAAGCGCGCGAAGAGCACCGAGCAGTATTTCGTGGCGGGGCGGGCCTATCCGGGGTG
>DAOSJS010000283.1:0-5311 GCA_035367355.1 Candidatus Hydrogenedentota bacterium | reverse complement strand
CAATCGTACCAATGTTCACGTGCGGCTTCGTCCGCTCAAACTTCTGCTTGGCCATCACTCTCTCCTTCGATTGCTTCGGGCTGCTCGACCTCTCAGGCCTTTATGCTGCGCCGTGTCTGTCTCTCAAACTGCGTCGCGTTTATTCAAAGCGGAACGTTCCGCCTGCACGCTCCATGATCGCGTTGGCGATATTCGCCGGCACTTCTTCGTAGCGCGAAAACTCCATACTGTGCGACACCCGGCCCTGCGTCCGCGAACGAACGTCGTTGGCATAGCCAAACATCTCCGCAAGCGGCACATGCGCCAGGATCACGCGCACTTTCCCGTCCAGCTGCATCTGGTCGATACGGCCGCGGCGTCCGTTAAAATCCATGACCACCTCGCCGGTGTATTCATCCGGGCACATCACTTCGACCCGCATCACCGGCTCCAGCAGGGCTGGCCGGCCTTTGGGAATCGCCTGCCGCGTCGCCATCGAGCTTGCCGTCTGGAACGCCAGATCCGACGAGTCGACCTCGTGAAACGCGCCATCCAGCAAAATGGCCTTTACATCGTCCACCGGATAGCCGGCCACAATGCCCGATTCCAAGGCTTCCCGGGCGCCTTTTTCCACCGCGGGAACAAACTCCCGCGGCACGCTGCCGCCCACCGTCGCATTTTCGAACACGAAATGCGACCCCTTCTCGCCGGGTTCAAACGCCATATCCACTTCCGCGAACTGGCCCCGGCCGCCCGTCTGCCGCGCGAAGCGCACCCGGGCGGTGGTCCGCTGCCGGATGCTCTCGCGATATGCCACGACCGGCTTTCCGACATTCGCCGCTACGCCGAACTCGCGCCGCATCCGATCGATGATGACCTCCAGGTGGAGCTCACCCATCCCCGCGATGATCGTCTGCCCGGTCTCTTCGTTGACCCGCACCTGAAAGGTCGGATCCTCTTCCGAGAGCTTCTGCAGCGATTCGGACAGCCTGTCCTGATCCGCCTTCGTGCGCGGCTCAATCGCCACATGAACCACCGGCGCCGGAAAATCCACCCGCATCAATTCCACGGGCTTGGCCGGGTCGCACAGCGTGTCGCCGGTAACCGTATTCTTGGTCCCGATTACAGCGCCGATCTCGCCGGCACGCAATTCATCCAGGTCCGTGCGCTCATCCGCATGCATCTCCAGCAGGCGCCCCAGCCGTTCCTTCCGGCCGGTCCGGGTATTCAATACCTGCTGGCCCGACTTGACTGCTCCCGAGTAGACGCGCACGAAGGTCAGGCGGCCCACATGCGGATCAGTCAAAATCTTGAACGCCAGGCCCGAAAACGGTTCATCATCCGATGGATGTCGAACCACTTCCTTGTCCAGCTGGCCCGGCTTGTGCCCCAGTACCGCCGGCACATCTGCCGGTGAGGGCAGATAATCCACAATGGCATCCAGGAGCAGGCGCGTTCCCTTGCTTTTCAAGGCCGAGCCGCAGAACACGGGGCAGAGGCGGCCCGCCACCGTGCCTTTTCGCAGGGCGGCAAGCAGCGCCTCCACGGCGATGGGTTCCTCATGGACGTATTTCTGCATCACCCCTTCATCCGCTTCCGCCGCCGCCTCAAGCACATCCGAACGTGCCAGCTCCGCCTCTTCGCGCAGCTCCGGAGGGATCTCCAGGATGACCTGCTCGCGTTCGGCCCCGTCGCCGCGCCACGTGACCAGCTGCATGCGGACCAGATCGACTATCCCGCGAAAGTCCGCTTCGCTGCCGACCGGCATCTGCAACGGCACCGCATGGGCGCCCAGCCGCACCCGCATGCTCTCCACCGCGCGATTGAAGTCCGCCCCCACGCGATCCATTTTGTTTATGAAGGCAATCCGGGGGACTCCATACCGCAACGCCTGGCGCCAGACCGTCTCGGTCTGCGACTGCACCCCGGCGACCGCGCAGAACACCGCTACGGCTCCGTCAAGAACGCGAAGACTGCGCTCGACTTCCGCCGTGAAATCCACGTGGCCGGGCGTATCAATGATGTTGATCCGGTGTCCGTGCCAGGTGCAGGCCGTGGCGGCCGACATGATCGTAATGCCCCGCTCACGCTCCTGGGCCATGAAGTCCATCGTCGTGGTCCCATTGTGGACTTCCCCCATACGATGCACCCGGCCCGAGTAGAACAGAATACGCTCGGTTACCGTCGTCTTGCCCGCGTCGATATGCGCGGCAATGCCGATGTTACGAGTCTTTTCCAGTGCAAAACGCCGAGACATGGGACTCCTTTCGTAGGGCTACAGCACGGCCCGCAGCGAATCGGCGTGCCGACTCACCCGGGTCTCCGCGCTCTTCTGTCCTACGTGCGTTTTCACTGGTTTGTTCTCGTATCACCCAACTGTTCTTGATGATGCGTTGGTTGATTCAACTGTAAACGCCCGGGCGCACCATGCGCCTCGCTGCCACCTTTATCCGTTTCCCGGCGCCCCTCGTCCAGGGGCACAACACTCCCCCGGCATCAAGCGCCATCGTACACCGTACATCCGCCGGCCTTCGCGGCCGGGCCTGCTCTAAAACCGCAAGTGGGCAAAAGCCTTATTGGCTTCCGCCATCCGGTGGGTATCCTCGCGCCGTTTGATCGTGTTCCCCTGCCGGTTGAAGCAGTCCAGCAGCTCCGCCGCCAGACGTTCCGCCATCGTCTTCTCGCTGCGTTTCCGCGAAAACTCGATGACCCAGCGAAACGCCAGTGCGGTCCGCACCGCCGGCACGATTTCCACTGGAACCTGGTACGTCGCGCCGCCTACGCGCCGCGATTTCACCTGAAGCAAGGGCTTGGCGTTGTCAATGGCGGTCTCGAAAACCCGGATCGGATCCTCGTTGGGGAGTTTCTTCTTGAGAATCTCCAGCGCGCCATAGACACTGCTCTCGGCCACGCTCTTCTTCCCGCACACCATCACCGTGTTGATGAATTTCGCCAACAGGGGGCTCTTATACTTCGGATCCGGAAGCAGAACCCGCTTGGGAACCTCGCGTCGTCTTGGCATTGGAAACGCCTATCCCTTCACTCTTGCTTGACGCCGTCTCACTGCGAGACGTTGCGCCTCTTGCTTCTGGTTGCTACCTGACCACGCCGGGGACGGCGCGGCACTCACTCACGCCTTGGGCTTTTTGACCCCGTATTTCGAGCGGCTCACCCAGCGCCCATTGTGCACGGGTTTGCCGTTTTCTTCTTTCAGACTCGCCGAGCCGCCCATGTCGCCGCTCGCGTCCAGCACGCCGCGGATAAGGTGATACCGCACGCCCGGGAGGTCTTTCACACGGCCTCCGCGAATCATCACCTGCGAGTGCTCCTGCAAATTGTGCCCGATGCCCGGGATGTACGAAGTAACTTCCATCCCGTTCTTCAGACGGACGCGCGCCACTTTCCGAAGCGCCGAATTCGGTTTTTTCGGGGTCATCGTATATACCCGGGTGCAGGTGCCCGAGGCTTGCGGGCTGCCTTTCAGAGCCGGAGACTTCGTCTTGTTCACTTTGCGCTTCCGGCAATGACGCACGAGCTGGTTAATCGTCGGCAAAACCTTTCTCCTTGCTATATCACACGTTAGAGCACACACCGCGCGTCCGGAAGCAGACATTTTGCACCGCTTACCGTGCACAACATTCCTGGTAGACAGCGGCCGGTAAGTTTAGCACACAAATAGGGTCAAGTCAACCATTTCAACCGGCCGCCACCGGCCTCGTCCCGGGCGCTACGCCAAGGCATCCTCCGCTTCGTCCAGACCCGGTTCAAGCGAGGCGGGACCCACCTCCAGCTCGGCCGCGAAGTCCGCTTCGGCATCCTCCATCACCACCGCCTGGGCGTTCTGATAATGCCGGCTGCCGGTCCCCGCAGGAATCAGATGGCCGATGATCACATTTTCTTTCAGCCCGCGCAGATAGTCGCGCTTACCGGAGAGGGCCGCATCCGTCAGCACGCGCGTGGTCTGCTGGAATGAGGCCGCGGCGAAGAAGCTCTCCGTGCTCAGCGCCGCCTTTGTAATTCCCTGGAGAATCGGCTCGGCCTCGGCGGGAATGCCGCCCTTGGCCACCACCTGCTGGTTGATCTCCTGGAAACGAATCCGGTCCACTTCCTCGTGCGCGAGGAACGGGGTGTCCCCCGGATTGTCCTTGATCTTCACCTTGCGCAGCATCTGGCGGATAATCACCTCGATGTGCTTGTCATTCGTCCGTACACCCTGAAGGCGGTACACCTGCTGAATTTCGTCAAGCAGGTATTTGCGGAGCGCGTCTTCGCCCTGCACTTCCAGGATGTCCTGCGGAATCACCGGGCCGTCAGTCAGACGCTGGCCCGCGTATACGCGGTCGCCCGCCTGCACGTTCAAATGTTTGCCGGGCAGCACCGTGTACTCCCGTTCCTTGCCCACGGGAGGAATGATCCGGACCTTGCGCATGCCCTTCGCCGCGCCACCCAGTTCCACCGTACCGTCAATGTGGCTGATCACCGCCGGGTCTTTCGGCTGCCGCGCCTCAAACAATTCCGCTACGCGGGGCAGGCCGCCCGTAATATCCGACACCTTGCTGAATTGCTTCGGGGTTTTCGCCAGCAGATCACCCGCCTGCACTTTCGCTCCGTCTGCGACCAGCACATGCGTCTGCCCCGGGATCGTCGCGTACGCCAGCACTTCGTCTTCCTGCCCGAGAATTGTAATCTGCGGGTGAAGATCCTGTTTGTGATCCGTAACGATGCGTTCTTCGAGCCCCGTGTCCGGGTTGATGTCTTTGCGCATCGTTATGCCTTCAACCATGCCTTCCAGGTGCACCGTCCCCGTGGCCTCCGCCACGATCGACACGTTGTAGGGATCCGCTTCGTACAGCAGCCGGCCCTTCTTCACCTTGGCGCCGTTTTCTGCGTGCAGCAACGCGCCCGACGGCACGGCATACCGCTGGATCTCCTTCCCTTCATCGTCCAGCAGGGCGACTTCACCGCCCCGGTTCACCACGACCAGCTTGTCGTCCCGGTTCTTCGCCGTGCGCACGTTGCGGAATTCGAGCATGCCCTCTTCCGCAACGCGTTCTTCACTCGATTCCACCTGCCGGCTTGCCGCGCCGCCGATATGGAACGTGCGCATGGTCAACTGCGTGCCCGGTTCACCGATGGACTGCGCCGCGATGATGCCCACCGCTTCGCCCATCTCCACCAGCCGGCCCGTTGCCAGGTTGCGCCCATAGCACCGCGCGCATACGCCCCGTTTCGACGCACAGGTCAGCACCGACCGGATGCGCAAACCCGGAATGCCCTTCTGGGCGATGGCGTGCGCCTTCGTCTCATCGATCTCTTCATCGGCACTCACGAG
>DAOSJS010000282.1:0-5323 GCA_035367355.1 Candidatus Hydrogenedentota bacterium | reverse complement strand
CATCAATGCCGCGGTCTGAACTACCGCGATGCGAAGCTTCGGCTCGCCGAGCCGCCACAAGCCCACGAATCCGAAGAACGCCCCGATTGTCAGAAGAGAAAACGACATCAGCGACATCAGCGCATACGTGAATCCCGCGGCCACCGCATATCCGATCGATCTCTGGTGAAGCGCGCGCCAGAACAAAAACAGCGCCGTCACCGTGAACGGCATGAACAGAATGTCCGCCGATGTCGCGGAAAATAACACGATGCTTGGCGTCACGACATAGAGGCAACACGCCGTCAGCGCTACGCGCGGACCGGCCAGGTCCCGGACCCAGAGATAGAGCGGAATCACGGCCGTCGCTCCGAAAAGAATCGTCGCGATCGACATGGGCCAAGCGCCCTGGCTGAACAGCACCAGCGAAAACGCCCACAACAGCGCGACCGGACCCGGTGGATGCACTTTGGAGTGCATCGAGAGATGCGGATGCATCTTGAGATAATCGTGAAATAGCCCCCGTATCGTGAGCCCTTTCCCGATATCGCCAATGTATTCCTTGTCGTGCCGCAGGTAAGGTCCCGGGATTCCGGAGGGACCTTCGCGGACCATTGCCAGCGCCATCGGAAACAACACGGCGAACACGACCAGCCCCGCCACGAAGATGCGCATTCTCTTCGCAGACCACGCCCCCTCAAACCAGTCCGCCTGACGCAGGCACAGGCGCCACAGGAAAAAACCGGCCAGAAACACACCGATAGCAAGGCTCTGCCACAGCCAGGTTGTCAAGTCGAAATCGGGCCGCAATATGCCGTAAAATGGCGTCGGGTGATAGTAAATACCTTCGAAGCCCAGGACCCATACCACGGCCACGGCAAGAAGATACCACAGCAGCCAGCGCGTGTAGATGCCCAAAAGGCCTCGCGCGGCCCGTATCGGTGGATCATTTCGAAGGAACCCCAGTCGCATGCGCCGTATTGTAATAGAGACGGTCCGTGCAATCCACTCCAGCCCGGAATGGCGGAACCCAGGCACGGCGGCCGGGGATTAATTATCCATGCGCCGCGCGACAAACCACAAGGGATTGTGGTAACATCTTTGACTTACCAGTATATGTGCGGTACTATTTTCGCTGGATTGACTACGACTGAAACATGAACATCGGGCGTGATACTTCCTGGTACTACAGTCTGTTCTGGCAGAGCACTTCCTCCGGAAGACGGCTGCGCCGGGCGGTCTGTGCGTCGATTTTTCTCCACATTGTCATTCTTGCGGCATTCTTTTTTGTCCTGATCTACCACAAACCGCCAAAACCCATCGAGGCGTATCAGGTACAGCTCATCCCGGCCGACCAGGATGTCGAAGCCGAGCCCACCGAAGAGGCCATCGAGGAACCTCCGCCGCCACCGCCACCGCCGCCTCCGCCGCCACCGGAACCTGAGCCAGAACCAGAACCGGAACCCAAACCAGAGCCCAAGCCGGAGCCCAAGCCGGAGCCCAAGCCGGAGCCCAAGCCCGAACCAAAACCAGAACCCAAGCCCGAGCCGAAGCCGGAGCCGAAGCCGGAACCCAAGCCCGAGCCGAAACCCGAACCCAAACCAGAGCCCAAACCGGAGCCGAAGCCCAAGCCAACCCTTAAGCCGCCGGATAAGCCTCTGGAGCCGCCAAAAGAACAGATCCCCGTGCCCGCGAAGCCCCAGGAAACGGGTGTGACCATGGACAACCCGCTCCCGTCCGAGCTGTCCTACTGGGCGCGGATGGTCCAACGGAAAGTGACGAAGTACTGGGAAGTTCCCGGCGGGATACGCATCGACCCGAACAACAACCAGGCGAAGATTGCCTTCTGGGTCGACCGGCAGGGTAATCTGATCGGCAAACCGGAAGTGGTGCAGCATGCCAATGACGCCGCGCTGGCCGAATCCGGGTTGCGCGCAGTGCAATTGGCCACACCTTTTCCTCAGTTGCCGGATACCTTCATGGAACCCGAAGTGCAGGTTATTTACACGTTCACCCTGGTACGATAGGAGGCGGATCGTGAAAATCTGGTGTCTCACTGTTATTGCTGCGATGTTTGCCCCTCTCGCCTTCGGGCAGGTCGAGATTGGCACTACCGGACAGGCCGAAGGCCGTATCCCCATCGCGGTGCCGGATTTCTGCACCGCTCCCGGCCAGGAGGCTCTCGGAAGAGCCATGGCGCAAGTGCTGGCCTACGACCTCTATTTCTCGGGCGTATTCGGGATCGTGCCGCCCAATGCCTACCCCCGCGCCTTCACCGGATTCACCCGCGACCCGCAGACCATTGATTTCGAAGCCTGGAGGAAAACCCCCGCGGAATTCCTCGTTCATGCCTACGTGACCTCCGACGCACAATCGCTGACGGCTGAGTGCCGCCTCTTCGACGTGCTTTCGGGGGAGATGGTCAGCGGTAAGCGCCTCGCCACGCGCGGCCAGGAATGGCACCGCCTCGTCGCCCATCAGTTCGCTGACGAGATCGTGCGGCACCTCACCGGCATTGCCGGCTGCGCGTCGTCGCGCATCTGTTTCAGCGGCGGCAGCACGAGGAAAAAAGAAATCTACGTTGCCGATTACGACGGCGCCAACCTGAAACAGGTCACCCAGCACGGCTCCATCTCGATCCTCCCCAAATTCTCCCCGGATGGCCGAAAAATCGCCTACCTGTCGTATAAAGACCGCTACCCCTTCCTGTACGTGCTGGATCTCGACACCGGCGAATCCCGGCCACTGTCCAAGCAGGTCGGACTCAACGTGGCCCCGGCCTGGTCGCCCGACAGCCGTCAGCTCGCCATCGTGCAGAGTAAAGACGGCAACAACGAGATCTATCTGGTCAACGCGGATGGCTCGAACCCGCGGCGCCTCACCCACGACCGCGCGCTCGATACCTCGCCCGCGTTTGACCCGTCCGGCACGCGCATTGCCTTCGTCAGCGAGCGCGGCGGCGCTGCGCAAATCTACGTCATGGCCACGGATGGGTCCGGCGTAAAACGCATCTCCTATCAGGGCGGGCGAGCCTACGACCCCGTGTGGTCGCCCGACGGCACCAAAATCGCCTATGTCGTCGAGAAATCCGGCGACGGCTTTGAGATCTACGTCATGGCCGCCGATGGCTCCGGCGCAAAACGCTTGACCAATTCCGTAGGAAACAACGAATCGCCCAGCTGGTCCCCCGATTCACGCCACGTCATGTTTGCCTCGAGCCGCAGCGGCCGCTGGGAACTGGGCGCCGTCAACGTCGAGACCGGCGAGGAACAGCGCATTGCCGTCAACGCCGAACTCTCGCTCCAGGGGCCGTCGTGGGGGCCGCGCAGGCAGTAGTAGCCGCACGCCAGGGCAACGCGAATAAAGGAGAGGTGCGGGCTGTCGCGGCGCATCCCGCTCCCATGCGTTGAAAACCCGTTTCGTTTGCGCCACACTGGAACCATCATGGGCGAAAAAACCATCGTACAGAATCGCCGCGCGCGGCACGATTACCATATTCTCGAACGCTTCGAGACCGGAATTGCCCTCCAGGGCACCGAGGTAAAGTCCCTCCGCGCGGGTCAGATCACCCTGAAAGACAGCTACGCCGAGGTGCAGGACGGCGAGATCTTCCTCGTCGGCGTCCACATCGCTCCGTATGAGCAGGGCAACATTTACAACCACGACCCGGAACGCCGCCGAAAACTCCTGATGCATAAGCGCGAGATCATACGCATCGGCCACAGCGTCGCCGAAAAAGGGTTCACCCTCGTGCCGCTCCGCGTCTATTTCAAAGAGGGGCGCGCCAAAGTCGAGCTCGGCCTCTGCCGCGGCAAACAAACCGTCGATAAACGGCAGACCCTCCGCAAACGCGAACAAGACCGCGACATCGACCGCGCCCTCAAGGATCTCAAACGGAACAAATGAGCTTTGGTCCGGCCAGGCTGTATGAGCGCGCTGAGGACGAAAATTTGCTCCGGACTGCTTCGGCATGATAACAAGGAAGGTGGCGGCCGGAGGCAAAGGAATGTCTTTCCGCCCCACAACAAACCGGACGGTGCGAAATGGATGCGCGCGCACGGCCTGAACCGGTCCAGAAACGGTGCGAACCGGCGCGCGAACGTATGTAGATGCATTAAGGAGAAGTCACCATGCAGAATCAGTCTCGCCGAAACTTCCTGTCGACCGCTCTCGGTCTTGGCGCGGCGGCCTCGATCACATCGCCGTTTAAGGCGTTTGCCGCCGGAACGCCGGGTTCGAAGATGAAGTTCGGCCTCGTCACCTATCTGTGGGGTCAGCACTGGGATTTGCCCACGCTGATCGCCAACTGCGAAGCCGCCGGCGTGCTCGGAGTGGAACTCCGCACCACGCACAAACACGGCGTTGAACCCGTGCTCACTCCGGAACAGCGGAAGGAAGTGAAAAAACGCTTCGACGACAGCCCCGTGGCGCATGTGGGGATCGGCAGCAACGAAGCCTTTGACCACACCGACCCCGAAGCCCTGAAAAAGGCCATACAGGCCACGAAAGATTTCGTCGTCCTCAGCCACGATTGCGGCGGCTCCGGCGTCAAGGTCAAACCCAATAACCTGCACCGGGACGCCGAGGCCCCCGAGGTCACCATCGAGCGTATCGGTACGTCCCTCAACGAGGTCGCTGCGTTCGCCGCGGATTACGGCCAGCAGATCCGCCTCGAAGTGCACGGGCAATGCCAGGAACTGCCGATCATGAAACAGATCATGGATGTGGCCACCCATCCCAACGTATTCGTCTGCTGGAATTCCAACGGCGCGGATCTGAAAGGGGAAGGGCTGGTGCACAACTTCAATCTCGTGAAAGACCGGTTCGGCGCGACGCTCCACGTGCGCGAACTCGACGACCGCGAATACCCCTACCAGGAGCTCATGAATCTCCTCGCCAAAATGGACTATGCGGGATGGGTCCTGCTTGAAGCCCACACCGATCCCGAGGACAAAATCACGGAGCTTAAGAAACAGGTGGCCCTCTTTGGCGACATGCTTGCCAAAGCGCAGCAGGCGCAGGCGTAACGGCGATTTTCTCCACCTGATTCCGGGGAAGGCTGGTTAACAAACGAAGGCCTTCCCCGGTTTTTTTGTGTTTCATCCGCGCATGTGCCCGGTTTCAGCGCGTCACCGGCGCATTCTTTGCGAGGCCGGGCGCAGGGGGGACGACGGGTGCAAAAGAGCCAGGCGCCCCGTTTTACTCCAAGATACGCTATACTGGCCTTCACGCAGAAGCCGTGGGCGCAGTTCATCTTCGATAAAAGGAGAGCCCTCGTGAAACGGCGCACCTTCATGAAGCTGAGTGCGGGCTCGGTGGCTGATGCGGTGCAGGGCGGCGCCCG
>DAOSJS010000281.1:0-5327 GCA_035367355.1 Candidatus Hydrogenedentota bacterium | reverse complement strand
CACGAGGTCTGCGGGGTCCCGGAGCGGTTCCTCGATGTATTCGATGGTGCATCCCTCAATGGCTCGGGCAAACGCCATGGCGTCGGGCAGTTCCCAGAGCCGGCCGGCATCGAGCCGCACGGCGCATTGGCCAGTGCACAGGGCGCAGAGTGCGCGCACAGTCTCTGCGTCTTCCGCGGGCGATTCCCGCCCTACCTTGAGCTTGAGGGTGGAGTATCCCTCGCGCAGCAGCGCCTCGGCCCGCGCAAGCACGGCGTCACGGGTTCCCCAGAGAAGCCCGTTGATCGGGATTGACGTCCGGTGCGGCTGCGAAGCCAGTCCAAACGCGGGAATGGCGTGTTCGGCCGTCAAAAGCTGCAACAGGGCGCTCTGGACCGCAAATTTCAGCGAATTCACCAATTCGAAGGGCATCAGCCAGCGTTCGAAATGATCCGTCACCAGTTCGAGGCGCGGTGGCAGCGTGGTACCGCGGAGCGATTTCGCCAGCATCAAGGCCTGCTGGCGGGTCTCGTCCAGGCTTTCGCGGCTGAAACACGGCAACGGCGCCGCTTCGCCGAACGCGAACGCGCCGTCTTCGTTTTCAAACCGCAGCAGCAGACCGGACCGTGAAGTGCAGACGCAATCCCGCAAGGCCAGCGGGCGGACAAGCGGGAGGTCGTATCGAAAGACGTCTGCGCGGGCAATCCTCATAGAATGCTGCCCACAGAAAAGAGAACGCTGTACAGCAGGAGCATGCCGCCGGTGCGGGCCAGAGCGCGGTTCAAGGCCGGGCCATCGCGACGCAGAAACACGATACGCATTGCCGGGGCGGCGAGAAAGATCAAGACCGCGGGACACAGCATGAACCACAGGTCGCCCTCGTGCACATAAAAATACGCCGGCACGCCCACGCAGGCGGCTACCACGCAAAACAAGTATTCGGCACGTGCGAATCCGCGTCCGAAACGCACCGCCAGGGTTCTCTTGTTTGCCTTGCGGTCCTCGTTCACGTCGCGCAGGTTGTTCACAGTAAGCAGGGCCACCGCGAGCAGGCCAGGGCCCAGGCCCGCCACAAACGGCGCCCACTGTAAGGTCAGCGTCTGCACGTAATACGTCCCGGCCACCGCTACCGGCCCGAAAAACACCAGCACAAACACGTCCGCGAGGCCCGTATAGGCCAATGGAAACGGCCCCGCCGTGTAGATGATGCCGAAGACGACCGAAAGCACGCCGATCGCGATGAATGGCCAGCCGCCGCGCCAGACTATGTATGCCCCCGGAAGAAAGGCCAGCAGATACGTCACCAGCGCGGCACGCAGCACGTGGATGGGCTTCACCAGTCCCGACTGTGTCGCGCGCAGCGGGCCTTTCCGTTCCGCGGTATCCGCCCCTTTCAGGTAATCGAAGTAGTCGTTGGCGAAATTCGTGGCGATCTGGATCAACAACGCTCCCATGAGCGCGCAGAACGCGGCAGGCAGGTGGCTGGCGCGGTCTCCCAGCGCGAGCGCCGTGCCGACGATGACCGGCGACACGGCCGCCCCCAGCGTCCTTGGGCGCGCCGCCTCGATCCAGGCGTCTGTTGGTGTGAGTTCGTCCATCATGGTGCTTGGAACCGCCGTCGCCGCGGGCCGAGCGTACCTCCGTTACGGATGGCGTGGATACTTGCCGAAATCCGGCGGCCGTTTCTCATTAAATGCGTTTCGCCCTTCCTGGGCCTCGGGGGACTGGTAAAACAGCAGCGTCGCATTTCCAGCCAGTTCCTGCAATCCAGCCTGTCCGTCGCAATCTGCGTTCAGGGCCGCTTTGAGGCAGCGCAGGGCCGTGGGCGAATTTGCCAGGATTTCGCGGCACCATTGCACCGTTTCCTCCTCGAGCCGCTCGTATGGCACGACCGCGTTGACCAGCCCCATGTCCAGCGCCTGGCTGGCGGAATACTGCCGGCACAGAAACCAGATCTCCCGGGCCTTTTTTTGTCCCACGATGCGGGCCAGGTAACTTGCGCCGTATCCCCCGTCAAATGAGCCCACTTTCGGGCCGGTCTGCCCGAAAACCGCATTGTCCGCAGCGATGGTCAGGTCCGCCATCAAATGGAGCACATGCCCCCCGCCGATGGCATATCCCGCGACCATCGCGATAATGGGTTTGGGGCAGGTTCGCATCTGGCGCTGAAAATCCAGCACATTGAGGCGATGCCGTCCCGTGTCATCGACATACCCGGCGTCGCCCCGGATCCTCTGGTCGCCGCCCGAGCAGAAGGCTTTCTCGCCTTCCCCCGTTAAGATGATGACTCCGATGTCCGGATCAAAGCGCGCGTCCGAAAGCGCCTGCGACATCTCATCGACGGTGAGCGGCCGGAACGCGTTGCGCACTTCCGGGCGGTTGATGGTGATTTTTGCAATGCCTTCCGCCTTTTCGTAGCGGATGTCCGTAAAGGCGCCGGCGCGGCTCCAGATGATGCTGGCCATCGCTGACTCTCCCGTATCTGTGGATGCTGTGGCTAGTGCGCGGGCGTTCCGCGCAGCCCGTCAAGCCATTTCCGCAAACGCGTAGTATAGTCCCCCGGTTTTTCGAAGTGTACATTGTGGCCCGCCCCGGACACCACCATCGCGGTTGCGCGGGGCATCTTCGCGCCCATCGCCGCGGCCATTGCGCAGTATTTGGCGTCACGTTCTCCCGCGATCAGCAGCGTAGGCATGCCTGCCTCCGACAGCCGGTCCCACAACGAGGATTGCGCTCCTGTGCCCATGCCGCGCAGGACACGGGCCAGCTCGCGGGGATTGTTGTTGCGGCGCCGCATCAGCAGCTCCTCAAACCGATCGCCGCAACCGTGCAGAGATTCGAACAGCGGCGCGGCGTACCATCGCCGCAGGAACGCCTCCCAGTCGCCGGACTCCAGCTCGACCGCACGCCGCTCATCTTCTACGCGCCGTTTCGCGCGCTCCGTTTCGCTGCGCAGGCCCGGCGAGGCCGATTCCAGCACCAGTGCCTGCACGCGATCGGCATACTCCAGTGCCAGGTAGAGGGCAAGGCGGCCTCCCATCGAATAACCCACAAGTGCAAGCGGGCCGGGCGCGATGTGGTCCATCAGGCGCATCAAATCCTTCGACACCGCAGCCATCGTGTAGGCGGCCTCATCGCGACGCACCGGCGTGCGCCCGTGACCAGGCAGATCCGGTGCTATGCAGCGGTAGTTGGGCGGCAATCCTTGGGCAATCGGTCGCCAGTCCTCGCTGGAACCCATGAATCCGTGCAGAAACACGACCGTTTTTTCTCCGGCGGGATTCAGCATCCAATAATGAAGCGTACGCGCCATGACCCTCAGCCCGTGGTTCGTCAGGCCTGCAGAGCCTTGAACACCTCTTCGTCAATTACTTTGTGGAGAGCCACATTCTCCGCACGGCCGGTGGTTATCTCGATCAGCGTGGCGCCGGCTTGTTCCAGCGCAGCGGTGTACGCCTCTTTCAGATCATCCATCGAGTCCGGTTTCGCGTAGGGCAGACCGAAGAGCGCCGCGGCGTCCTTGAAAGAGAGCCCGTGGGGCGCTGTGAAATAGGGATCAAAGACCGCGGTTTGAGACGAAACCGGCAAAAAATGGAAGATGCCGCCGCCGTTATTGTTGATAATCACCAGCACCGTGGGAGTCTTTATCGTACGCAGCAGCGCGAGACTGTTCAGGTCATGAAGTGCTGCGAGATCGCCCACAATCGCCGTCAGCGTGCGGCCGCTTCCAAAAGCCGCGCCCGCCACGGTGGCGATGCTGCCGTCAATCCCGCTGGCGCCGCGGTTGGCGAAAACCACGGGTCCCTGCCCGCATGCGGAGGCATAGCGCTGCGCATCCCGGATGGGCATGCTGCTTCCCAGGAACAATCCATCGGACTGCTCAACCGCCCCGGCGATGTATCGTGCAACCGCTGGCTCGATCAGATCATGGTGAGCCGAAAAGAAGCGGTCCAGGGCACGCGCGCTGCGCTCCTGACAGTCTCGAACACGTTCAAACCAGGCGTCGACGCCCTTGTTCGGCGCGTTGTCCGCGGTTCCGCAACCGGCCAGGGCTTCACAGATCTGAGAGAGCGCCGCCTGGATGCGCCAGGATACGAGGTGGCCGGGATCGTCGCGCTCCGGGTGGCTGTTTATCCGCACGCAGCGTGCCGGTCGATGCAACCCCAGCCAGCGTTGATAACTCTTTGAAACCATGGGACCGCCCAGCTGAATTACCAGATCAGGCTGAAGTTCCCGCGCGATTTCCGGCGAGGAGAGAAACAGGTCAAAATGGGTCATCACGGAAGGATCCGGACGCCCCAGGCGGAGTCCGGAGGCCACATCCGGAAAGACGGGGCATCGCAACAGAGCGGCCAGCGCCGCAGCCGCAGCCCGATCCGCCGCGCGATTCAATTGGCCTACGGCCACGACGGGCCGGCGCGCTTCCGCAATCATTACGCACAGCCGGTTTGCCGACGCCGGATCGAGGCCCAGCCGGACGGGTGCATGCGCCGTATAAGGTGCGTTGGAGTCACCCCACGGCGAAGAGATGCTGGCCTCCAGCCCCCCGGCCGTTTCTCCGGGGACGAGCGGTTCGCGGTAGGGGCAGTTGAGATGGACGGGGCCCGCATCCGGTCCGCAGGCGCGGAAGACGGCCTGATCGACCGTGGTCAACACGAACGCCGGGGGAATGTCCCGGGTGGGGCACGGCAAATCGAAACGCCAGCGGGTGTATGAGCCAAACAGGCCCGCCTGGAGAATGGTCTGGTTCGCGCCGGTCTCCCGCAATTCAGGAGGCCGGTCCGCGGTCAGCAGGAGCAGGGGGATGCGCGAGCGGTCCGCTTCTATGACCGCCGGCAGGTAATTCGCGGCGGCTGTTCCCGAGGTGCAGATCAGCGCCGCCGGCTTTTCGGTGGTCCGGGCGTACCCCAGCGCGAAATACGCCGCGCCGCGCTCATCAAAATGCACCACGCACCGCGCGCGGGCATTCTGTGCAGCGGCCATCGTGAGCGGAGTGGAGCGGGAACCGGGTGAGATGCAAAACGTGTTGACGCCGTTACGCACCAGTTCCTCGACCAGCAGCCCGGCCCAGAGAGGATTCAGCGTTTCGGCGGTATCAGTCATGGTTTCCGGTGAGTGCGCTCAGCGCATTGCTCAGTTTGGTCTCGACCTCGTCCCATTCGCCGTCCGGCGTGGAACCCGCGACAATGCCCGCCCCCGAGTATAATGACAGCGTGTCGCCGCGCACCAGCCCCGACCGAATCGCCACGGCAAACTCGCTCGATTCCGGTCCAATCCAACCCACCGGCCCAGCGTACCATCCCCGGTCGAAGGGCTCATGCTCGCGAATATACGCGACCGCCCTGTCC
>DAOSJS010000280.1:0-5332 GCA_035367355.1 Candidatus Hydrogenedentota bacterium | reverse complement strand
TCGCAGATTCGCCGAGCATCCCCCGGTCCGAGCTGGCCGCTGCGAAGGCCCTGGCCCGCGAACGCGGCTGGAACCTCACCCTAATCAAAACCAACGAATTTGATCGCGAAGAGTATCTCGAAAACGGCCCGCTGCGCTGTTACCACTGCAAAACAGAATTGTTCCAGCAGATGGAGCAATACGCCCGCGATAAAGGCGTGATGGTCACGGCTTACGGCGCCATCGCGGAAGACGCCCTCGATCTGACCCGTGTCGGGCATCGCGCCGCCAAAGAACGTGCCGTAGCGGCGCCTCTCCAGGAAGTCGGATTGACCAAAGAGGAGATCCGGAAGCTGAGCCGCCACCGTGGCCTGCCCACCGCCGACAAAGCGTCGTTTGCCTGCCTGGCGTCACGCTTTCCCACGGGGATCCGAGTGTCGCGTGAAGCGATATCAGCGGTCGAACGGGCAGAAGAGACGCTCAAATCATTCGGATTCCACCAGTACCGCGTCCGGCATCACGGCGATTTGTGCCGGATCGAGGTCGAACCCGTCGAATTCGCCAGACTCCTTGAGCCCGGGCTCCGCGACGCCATCGTAAGAAGCTGTCGTGACGCCGGTTACCGTTTCGTTACCCTCGATTTGGCCGGTTACCACAGCGGAAGTTCGGCCATCGCACCTGATGCCAGTCTGGGACATGCATCCGCCGGGATGATGCCCAGCACCTCCGGCATTTCGCGAAATGATGAACTTTCGGATGGATCCGGTGTCTAAACAAGCGAATGAACGCGTTGACCCCGGCTTGCGTTCGGTGGTTTGAGGGTTATATCATACGTGCGTGTAAGTTCCGGCGAAAAGGGCGCCATCAGCGCGCGATGGTAACGCCCGGCCGGTTCTTCAACCGCTTTCGAGGCAAGACATTGGAATCAATGCGCTGGGATTGTCTTCCCGCGTGAAAAATTGGCCGAATGGCGCAAAACCATTCGGGTAACCAGGTTGGCAAGCCCAACACAGGTGTAAGGAGACGACCGATGTACAGATTGTTTATACTCGCTCTGGCTTTGACGGTGACCGCGGCGTTCATGGGTTGCGGCGGAAAGGCCGAAACACCTGCCCCGGCGCCGAGCAGCCCCGCCGTGACGGCTCCGGCGCAGGCGCCTGAGCAAAGCGCTCCGGACGCGCAGGTAGAGGCGGCCCCCGAAGCCCCTGCGGCTCAGTCCGGCGACGCAGCCAGCGCCAGTGATGAGGACGACTGGGGAGAATTTGAGGTCGTCCCGTCCGCCAGTGCCAGCGCACAGAAAAAAGAATAGCGCAGGTTTGAGATTGTTCCGGCCTCCCTCCCCGGTATCGGGAGAGAGGCCGGTCGTTTTTTGGCGCGCTTCGAAAAAATCTGGAGGCGTGCCGCATTGCTGTAATATCCGGTACAGGCCATAGCGCCAGACACCGATGTTACGTATGAAAGGCCACCACGCGACCAGTATGGCTGTACAGGCAATCACATTTGATTTCTGGTGCACGCTTTTCCGCGATGCGGAAAAAGACGAGCGCCAGCAGCTCCGCGTTGACGCGGTACACGAGGCCACCGGTGCGCCGCATGAAGCCATCCATGCCGCTCTGGAAACCGTCTGGCGGGAATTCAGCCGGCACCACCTCGAAGAGCAGCGCACCCTCCGGCCGGAAGATGCCGTACACCTGGCCGCGCAAGAGCTCGGCGTTACACTGGAATCCGCCGTCCGGCGCCATCTGGCCGAGGTATTCGCGACTGCGATCGTGCACCACAGCCCCGTGCCCATCGATGGGGCCTTTGAAGCGGTCCGGCGCGCGGCGAAAACCATGCCCATCGCGCTGGTGTCCGATACCGGCGTCAGCCCGGGCCGTTCCCTGAAGCAGCTGATGGATCGCCACGGATTCACACCTCATTTCACCGCGCTGGTCTTCTCAGACGAAGTGGGCGTATCAAAGCCGCAGCCCCGGATGTTCGAGGCGGCGGCGCGGGCCCTGGGTGTCGAGACTGGGAATTTGCTCCACATCGGCGACCTGGAACCCACCGATATCGCCGGCGCGCACGCCGTCGGCGCCAAAGCCGCCCTGTTTACCGGCGACAACTCCACGTACGGCGAATCCACCGCCGCGGATTACGTGTTCACGCACTGGAACGACTTCATCGCCCGGTTGGCCGAGATCGTCTGAGTCCTGGGCGGCGGATCTCGCGCTTCACAGATACGGGTCGGTCGTGAAGACTTGTCCCAGGGGCGGGGGCAGGAAGGGCGCGAATTGGCCCTGGTTCGCCTTGTACACGAGCCAGACGTACCGGGGATCGTCCACGGACGTCTCAAAATGGTATTCCACTTCTTTCGGGCGGCCCTGCCGGGTTACCGCCGTGATTTCGACCTGGATATCGCCCAGGTCGATTGTGTCTCCGGGGGAAAACGGATGGGCATTGTCCCGCATCAGGTACCAGGCGAATCCGCCGCGGGGGGTCACGCGCAGGGTTTTTTCATTGATTCGAGCGATGTCGTGGGGTTGAGGCAAGGGCGCGTTGGCCGATAGCGTGCGCACGCGTGCCGGCACGGGAAGCGCCAGGACATGCCGGATGATCGGAAAATAACTGGTGAAATACACATTGGGCGCGTTGGCGAAGATCACCGTTCTGTTTTCAACGTCCGAAGGAAGCGGTGCGGCCACCACACTCTCTTCGATGATGTCGCCCAGGGTAGCAAACGCGAGAATGCGCATGGGCAGCAGCAGTGGCGCAAGCACCACGTGGACGCTAATGAGCAGGAAGGTGAGCGGCGGGGCAAGGATGCGCGCGGCCTCGGCCCGGCTCCAGATCTCACGCCGCTCGGCGCGCGCGTGAAGGTACTGGCCCAGCAGGCCGCAAGCGCCGATGCCCGGCCAGAGCAACAGCCGGTCGGACGGCAGCGACGCGCAGGCTGCCAGCAGAGAAAGCCCCAGACCCACGGACCAGAACCGGATTCGGGCATCGGTCCGAGCCATCGGGACAAAGACCACGGCGAGCACCACGAACAGGAGCACACCCGCGAACCACAGCAGCCACTGCCCGCCCTCGGGAAGGGCCAGATGAAGGTCTGAGGGCGGCAGACCCCATTGACCGAGAAACAGCACGGGAGCGCGGCATAACGCCAGCAGCGCGAACTGTCCCGGCGCTGATACCGGATCGCAGCAGGAGGCCGAGCCTGTGACCCCATATCCGAGCCCCTGGTACAAAAGACGCCAGATCAGCGCCACTCCGGCATAGGGAAGCAATGACAAGATTCGGCGCGTCAGGCGGCCGGGATCGAGAAAGACGGCGTAGGCGGCGAGATAGGCGCAGGTGGAAATGCCCTCTTCTTTCGAGAGCAGGCTCAACACCAGGCCGGATACACTCAGTGCAAGCCATTCACTGCGGCCTTCTTCGCGCCAGCGCATGTGCGACCACAGCGCGAGCAGTCCCCAGAACAGCGCGATGGCCGCGCTGCGGTCTGCGAGCCAGCCGGCGGGCATGGCGTGTGCATCGTCGATCGCGAACAATAGCGCCGCCAACCCGGCCGCCCAGGTTGGCGCCAGAAGCCTGCGATAGACCATACCCGCCATCAGCACCGCCAGTCCGAACCAGGCCAGGCTGTGCAAGTGCATCATGAAATACGAATCCGGCCACAGGCTGTGGTCGAGAACATGCGTCAGCACCGCAAGCGGCCGCCAGAACGACAGCCGCACGGTGTCCAGCGTCCACCACGGCAGAAATCCCGACTGCACGAGCGGCCGGGTGTGCTGCGGCTCGCCGTCGGCCAGGCAGAACATGGCCGATGATGGCGCGCCATCGCCCATATCCGCCGCCCTGGCTGATAATTTGAGATGATGCAGCCAGTCATCGAGCTGGTATCCGGTCATAGGCGACGGAGCCGCCAGAACCAGCGCCAAAATGGCCGCAACTACAATGCTTTTACGATGCGATAAGCCCCTCCGGACAGGATGTGCCATTGTTCCGGCTCCCCCATGAATGAAAATAAATCCAATCTCATCTAATTATAATCAAAAATATGCTGAAATGGGGTGTGCGACAAGAAATTCTTTGGTGATTTGCCGATCGTGCCCAAAGCGCTCAGCGGGCCCTCCAAAAACGCGTATTGAGGCGCTGCAGCTTGGAATACACCTGCATTTCAGCTCAGAGAGGGGGTAATGCTGGTGCAAATCGACCCCCGGCCGGTTTATTTGGCCGGAGGGTCGAAATTGGCGTCATGCAGCCCCAAAAACCGTGGGCTCGGAGGTGGCGGATCGATCTCCTGCGCTGGGCGCGATGAAGTACCGGGTTTCGTTATTCGCTCTGTTCTCCCGGATACAGTTGCTGGAACAGGTCCTTGACCGCGGCCATGATGACCTCGGAGGCGTTGGGTTCCAGATAGCTTGATCGGGCGCGCCAGGTCTCGTAGCCGCCGAGTTCGTGCTGGCGTGGCGTCGGCAGGTAGCCGTAGTATCCGTTGGCAAGCTCGATCGTGAATGCGTCTTCAAAGGGGCTTTCAGCCTTGATCTGGAGCCCCATCTCAGCGAAAACCTCGCAGGGGATGGCAGCGATGCTGAGGCTGCCGATGCGCAACGCCTGTACCGGCGCAATCACTTTCTCGGGATATTCGTTCAGCAGGATGGTCTCCCGCGCATAGATTTCCGGCATCGTTTCCATTATGGGTCCTTTGGCAGCAGCAACGATTTCGCGCGCGCGCGCGACGTCTTCCTCACTGGGAAGTCGGACGCCGAGTTCCAGCTCCTTCGTCACGGCGCCGAGGGCGACCCAATCGTGCCATTCCAGACGGTTGTACGCGGCATACACGACATCTGCGGCCGCCTGCGCCACGTGTGCCATCTGTTCGCCGGGCTGCTGGCTCTTGCCCGGTTCCCGGAAATTAATGTTGTTGACGTCGCCGCTGGTGCCGTTGGACATAATGCCCACAAAGGGCGGCTGGAGCCGGTCCGCTCCCAGGAGTTCCTGAATGCGCTCGGCAAACATGCCGTAGTAGTCCGCGGAAACATGGGAATCGGATATGCCCCCGACATAATGCAGGGAATAATTGGCCAGCACTGCGATGGGGCGGTTATCGACGGATTCAAGCGCGATGAGGGAGATCTCCGGGTCGGTCGGGCCGGCCGGCTCGACCAGGGCTTCGCTCGCGCGCCCGGGATTCATGCGAACCTGGTCGCGGCCGCCGAAAGGATTCTCAAGCACGGTGTCCGGCGTAAGGAACCAGCGCCGGTTGAACACCTCGCCGGGAAGTTCACCGCTGCCCCAGGCGATCCGCGCGGGTTCCAGGTTATTGGCCGCGCGACGGACGCCGTCGGCAACGCGCCGCTGCAGAAACGGC
>DAOSJS010000279.1:0-5373 GCA_035367355.1 Candidatus Hydrogenedentota bacterium | reverse complement strand
GGCCGCCGCGCCAGCATCTGGTCCAGAATCTCCTGTTCGACAGTCGACAGCGTCATCATCAGTCGATGCTCCGTTGTTCGAGGTTGTGCAGAAGGGCCAGCAGAAAGTCGCGGTTATCCGCGGACAGATACCGCATTGTTCCGCCCATTCGTGAGAAGGATTTGTTGTAGCGGAGGTAGTAGTCCGGATTGTCTTCGGGCGGTTCGCCCTGCTGCCAGTTCCAGTGCGATTCCGCCAGATCCACCACCATAATGAAATGATTTTCAATCTGTTTGCCGGCCTGCTGGGCCACGTTTTGCGACAGGGACATGGATTTTTCAAACACCATGGGCGACATCACCGCCGAGCCAATGGTGAGATAGACCCCGTTGGTGAGGTTGCTCACGCTTTGCGCAAAAGTGAGGAAGTCCCGTTGTGCCACACGGCCCAGGGCCGCGCAATGGTTCATCGGGTGCAGGTAGATGATGTCGTGCCCGATCATGGGGTGGCCGGTCAGCGGCACGCCGAGCCGGTATGTCGCTGCCTGGAGGCCAAAGCGTTTGTACGGATGCGGCACGGCCATCCAGCCCGCCTTCAGCTCGAACCGCCGCACAAGGTAGAGAAGATCTGCCGCGGCCGCGGCCTGCCGCGAATCGCCGGCCACGCCGTCCGTGATGGCTGCCACCAGGGTGTCTTCACTGGGGATGGTCAGGCCTTCGTTCTCCACCAGTGAGCCCACCGATTCGCCGTACCCCAGGCCTTCCCAGGCTCCGATCGCGAGGGCCAGGTTCAAATAAAACCCGGTCTCCTCCCACATACCGAACTTGCCCTCGGCCACATTGGCCGCGACATGCTCGCTGCTTTCGCCGATGAACGCGAATTCCCAGTCGTGGATGATCCCCGCGCCGTTGGTGGCCAGATGGGTGATCCAGTGGGTCTCGGCCAGTCGTGCCATTACGGGCGCGAGGCCGTTTTTGATGGCGTGCGCGCCGAACGTCAACATCCTCGCCGCGCCGCATTTTCGAGCCGCGACAATCCGCTCCGTGACCTCGTCGATCAGTTGCAACTGTTGTTCGGTGAGTGGATGGGGCGAATCTTCAGGCCGGATGTGGTCCTGCTCGATGAACACCCGGTTTTCCCGCTCGCGCAGCGGATAGAACTTCACGCGGTGCCGATCGAATTCCGTGAAAGGCATGTTGAGACTCCACGAGTTAAAGTTGAAATTCGATGGTGACGATTTTCTTTTTTGCGATCTTGAGTTTCAGGCTGTTGCCCGCTGGAGAGAGGGCTTCCTGGCGCTCTTCGTCGAGATTGGTCAGCCACGCCCGGCGGATGTCCTTGAAACATGAGACGGTGGCCGAGGCGTTCCGGTCGCTCGGGTTGAACAGCCGGATGATGTAGCTGTCGTCGCGGTCTTCGGCTCGTTTGAAGGCGGTCATCTGGACCGTGCCGCCCTTGATCTCAAGAAAGCTCTGCTGTTTGGGAAGCGTGCCTTCGTGGGCGCCGGCCTGCGCCACCTCGAGAGGCAGGGTGAGGGCTTCCGCGGCCTCGAACACGCCATTCGACCAGTCCCCGGCATGCGGGAACAGGGCATAGGTCCATTCGTGCGCACCGAGGCACTGGCTCAGCTCCATTTCGGGATACGCTTCCCAGCGGTCGATAACCGGCGACTGCCGGAACGTGAACGCCCGAAGCAACGTGATGGCCAGCGGGCGTTCTGCCGTGTCCATCGCCTCGTATTCGCGAATCCCCGTGTTCAACACCGCGAACCCCGCGCTGCCATCCGTCATGTCCACAAAACGGTGCATCGGATATTGCGGGTTGGGTTTGCCAAAATACGGCGATCCTTCCTTAACGCGGATATCGCGCGCGATCACGTCGAACCCCGCTTCGGAATGCGTCGCGTCGGTTTGCAGCCGGGTCGGGAACACGACGCGCAACCGGTGGTTCCGGCATGTATTGTCCAGGCTGGTGGTCACTTCGAGCATGGGCGACCCCGCGCGGAGTGTGAAGCGTGACGTGACGACCAGGTCCGCGCATTCTTCGCTTCGTCCCGTGTGGTTGTCGATGGGTTCGCGGAACGAGGTATCCATCATGTCTCGCAGCCCCACCGGGATCCGCAGGTGGTAATCGAGGCGCATCCGCGCGTACAGCGGGCCCGATTCCTCAAGCGCGATCGACACGGGGAATCCGTGGGAAGTGATCGTCTGATTCTCGTCCGGCTCCATGTGTACCCAGGAGTGGCCGGTCTCGCCGGTATCTTCGAGGTAATGGAGGCCGGTATACGTCTGTTTTGTGGCTTTGTGCAGGAGATCGAGGGTGCCGTCCGCGTTGAACATCACGCGAAGATGCTCGTTCTCAAGCACATTGCGCTCCGGCGCCAGCGAGCCCGGCTCCCAGGGCTGCTGATCTTCGCGCAGCACATGATAGGTGCGGTATCCCAGTGCGGGCACGTCGCCGGTCTCGATATGGCAGCGGACCCGTTCCGAGCGCAGCTCCAGCGAAATGTCCTGGAGGTTGCGCACGAGCGTGCCGAACGGGAAACGTTCGGCGCTCTGCATCCGCACACGCTCGCCTTCCGGTGTCTGGACGCCGAAGTTCTCGTAGCCGGTCTTGTCGGGGAGATCCACCAGGCACGAAACCACGCCTTTGCGCGGAAAGGGCGATGGATTGAACACGGTCAGCACCACGTCCTTTTCCGAGAGGTCGGAGTTGTTGATGCGCGCCTGCACGGCCCCCATGCCCCTTCGGGCCACGCCCTCGCTGATGAGGTCAATCTGGTCCGCCCGGTGAAGAAAATCCTTCTCCATTTGATCCACGCCAGCTCCGCAGATGGTGTCGTGGGGATGGTTCTGCAGCAGCAGTTTCCAGGCATGCGCCAGCGGGGCTTTCATGTAGGGTTCGCCGGCCATGGCGCCAATGGCGCTCCACGGTTCCGCCCAGCGCTGGAGATTGGTCTCGTTTCGCGCATTCGCCCGCTTGATACGCGTCCGCGCGCTGATAACGTCGCCGAACAGGTG
Organism: Candidatus Hydrogenedentota bacterium; assembly: GCA_035367355.1. Taxonomy (GTDB): domain Bacteria; phylum Hydrogenedentota; class Hydrogenedentia; order Hydrogenedentales; family SLHB01; genus UBA2224. The sequence continues at coordinate 2,374 of DAOSJS010000279.1, read as the reverse complement.
AGTCCATTTGCCCGTTGCGCCAGGGTCGCGGCTTTCGCCTTCGATCCGGAACGGTTTGGCGACTTCCTTTTTCACGATGTCCAGGAAATTGGCCAGACTCGACGCCTTGATGTCGTGGTTGGGCAACAGCGAGCGGCACAGCTCGATGATCTCGGATTCGCGCGGATCCGGAGCACTTGAATCAAAACCCTGCATGCACGCGATGTGATCCGTGGTGAAATGCTCGGATTCGTCGCGCACCAGCTTCTGGAGCTGGTCCGGGAGCAGATCCGGGTTCCATTGCTTCTTTTCGGGGTCCAGGATGTAGTAATGCGCGCGCGGGTGCCGTGTTGAGGCCAGACGGAACGGGCACGCGCCCCGATCCCAGTCGTACCACCATTCGTCGCGGCTCATCCCATGCACGAGCATGCGGTAGACGTAAAAATAGTAACTGAAGCGGCTCAGACAGCCGAACCGGGTTCCGAACACCTCCGACCCGTCGGGCCCGACCATGACGAACTCGCTTTTGGGTGTGTTGATTCCGCGGTAAAAGACGATCGTGTCAATGCCGAAACCCCGGTAGATCTGAGGCATTTGGGACGTCTGACCGTAGCTGAACGGCGTGTATCCGATCTTCGATACCTTCCCCAGAGCGCGCGCCTTGCGATGGCCGATCACCAGGTTGCGCACGAGGGATTCCCCGTTCACGATGTACTCTTCCGGCAGCGAATACCAGGGGCCGACCACCAGCCGCCCCGCGGTAACGTGCCGTTCCATATCCTCGCGGCGCTCCGGCCGGAGCTCGAGGTAGTCATCCAGCGCGATGGTCTGCGAATCGAACAGAAATGAATGAAAGTCGCTGTCGCGATCCAGCAAATCCAGCAGACTGTCCATAAAATCGAGCAGCAACAGCCGTGTCTCTTCGAAGGGGTAGGCCCATTCGCGGTCCCAGTGGGTGTTGCAAATGACGTGGATGGTCTTTCGTCCTTCGGGCATGAGCGCGTTCCTCCTTATGCATACTGAGCGCAGCGTGCAAGTTTACCATGCGCCGGCAGCGGGATTACACTTCTCATTGACTGCCGGCTTGCGCGCCCGAGCTGAAATGGCCTACCCTGTGCCTGTCCTGAGGCGTGAGGGCGGCCTGAGCACGGCGCCCGCAGGGGGAGGTCTATGGCAGCGGTGTACCCGAATCAACGTCCAAATATCCTCGTTATCTTGACCAGTGACCATCAGTTCCGCGCGATCGGCGCCGCGGGCAATCCGGCGATCCGCACACCCCACATGGACTGGATCGCCCGTGGGGGCGTCCACTGTACTCATTGTCACGTGTCCAACCCGGTCTCGACACCCAGCCGGGCCTCTTTCCTCACCGGCCAGTATGGATTTCGCAATGGCGTAACGGTTTCCAGGCAGCCGATGCGCCCTGGCGTGCCCCAGGTGGCCCGCGAACTGTCCCAACGCGGTTATCAAACGGCCTTTACGGGGAAGTGGCATAACGACGGGCGGCCCTGCCACCATGGTTTTTACCTGATGCGCAACGTCTTTCTCGGGGGGATGCACGACTACGACCGCATCCCTGTGGTGCAGGAAGCCGGTGATCCGCCCGTCGAGATCAGGCGCCACCCGTCAGAAGTGTTTACAGACGGCGCGCTGGAACTCCTGGAGAGGGGATGCGTGGAACCATTCGCTTTATTCGTCTGGTACACCGCGCCGCACGATCCGCGTACTCCTCCTGAAAGATGTGAGGCCTTGTATCCGCCCGAAGCCATCTCTCTGCCGCCGAATTTCATGCCGGCGCCGCCGTTCGACCCGGGCACGCTCGATATCCGCGATGAGAAACTCCTGCCGCGTCCGCTCAATCCTCAAGCGGTCCAAGGGGAAATTGCGCGCTACTATGCCATGCTGACCCATTTGGACAACCAGATCGGGCGCATTCTTCACCGTTTGCAGGAGAAGGGGATCCTCGGCAATACCGTGGTTATCCTGGCCAGCGACAACGGACTGAGCCTGGGCGCCCACGGGCTCCTGGGCAAACAAAACATGTACGAGGAAGGGGTCCGTGTGCCCTTGCTCATCCAGGGCCCGGGTTTTCAGAGCGGCGTCCAGTGCGATGCACTGGTTGATCTCATGGACGTGATGCCCACTTTGTTGGACATTGCCGGCGCGCCAATCCCCGCTGCGGTGCAGGGGCGCACGCTCACGCCCTTGTTAAGCGGGCGCCGCACGCGGCTTCGCGACAGCATTTTCTGCCATTACGACGATTTTTTCCGTATGGTGCGCACGCCCCGGCACAAGCTGGTCCGCCACCTCAAGACCGGGCGGGAAGAGCTGTTCCACATCGAGATCGACCCGTATGAACAGCACAACCTCGTTGAATCCGCGCGCTACGCGCCCG
>DAOSJS010000278.1:0-5418 GCA_035367355.1 Candidatus Hydrogenedentota bacterium | reverse complement strand
GCGGTAACTCACGTACCTCTGGACCTCATCCTCCGTCGATGAGGCGAATCCCGCGACGAACGGCCCGGTCACGGGCGGGAGATCCATGGCCCGTTCGTCGAAATAGGCTGCGGGCCATTCCGCGGCCGGCTGCGGCAGCGAGGCCGCGTATTCCAGGAGCCGCGCGGTCAACCACTCTTTTTCAGGGGCCGGGACCTCCTCCTGCTCGAGATTCAGGCCGCAGGCGACCACGGATCCTTTGCCCAGGCGCATCTGGAAGAGGAGCACTCGATCACGGCAGAACCGGTGGCCGTCGATACCGCGCACCAGGACCTCGGACCGCGCCGGGGCGTCGTCGAGGAGGTAGGAGGAGGCGTTTTCGAGAAGCCGGTACCAGCCGCCGTCGCACCAGCCTTCGGGCGCCATGCCCTGCGTGACTGGATTGTCGTAGACCACCGTCCCGACGTTGCTGTCGCGCGCATTTCCGAGCCACCACGTGGTCTTGAACCGGTTGTTCACGGTGGAGAACACGCCGTCCGGTTTGAGGAGCAGCAGGCAGGCGCCGTCGCGGGCCGCCTGAACCAGGGGCCTCGACAGGGCCGAAGCGGCATATGCGGCCGCCACGGGGAGCGCGCCGTCTTCAGGCAGCGGGGTGACGCCGTATGAGGCGAGTTCGTCGCTCCACTCGGCGCTGGCATATACCGGATGTTCGAGAGCGGGCGTGATCTCCTGCGGATATACCCACGAGGTCCAGGCGTTCTCGACAGTTCGCGACGGGGTGGTGAGCTGCAGTCTGATCGTGAGCAGGCTGGGCCCTGAAACCTCGGGACAGATCATTTGGCAATCGCGGACGGCCGTCACCGCGCCCTGGGGAGGAGGCGGAATGGTCCCTATGTCTTCCAGGAGGAGCTGTCCAGCGCATTCGATGCGGCAGGCGAGCGTTGTATCGGAAAGCGGAGCCTCCGCATAGTTCGACACGAGGAAGGAGAGATCCAGGGCCTCGCCTGACCGGCAGGTCCAGGCCAGCCCGTCTTCGAGCAGGACCACGTCATTGATGAACTGGCGCACCTCGTCCGGGTTGATGTGTTCCTTTGGGCGGAAATAGGACTCGACGATCCCGTTCGACCCGGTCCAGTAATCCTGGAACAGCCACCAGTGGTGCCCTGAGAGATAGGGCTTTTTGCGGATGTCTTCGATGTTGAGCTTGTGGCAGAGCGTATAGAGGCGCTGGGAATTGCGCGCCCAGATCGGGACCTCGTCGAGGAGCCCGAGTGCCGCGACTTTTTCCCGCGCCGAGATGAACCAGAACGGTTTGATGTTGTGTTCGAACTGTTCTATCTGGTCGAACAGAGGAAACGTGCCGAAATTGCCGGTTTCATGCGAGATCACGGGCCGGGGCGGCTCGCCGGGGAAGTCGTAGAGCCCGGGGGTGTCCTGCGGGAGGTTGAAGACGTCAAACTGGAACGCATAGTAGTCGAGCGTGGAACGCCGGCGTTCTCCCGACAGCCAGTCTTTGCGGAGAAGGCCGTCGGAGTCGATGACCATGCGTTGCGGGTCCAGTTCCTTGGCGATGCGGTACAGCTCTTCGCCCAGGGGGATGCCGTCGTACAATTCGTTGCCCATGCACCATCCAAATACCGAGGGGTGGTTGCGTAGCCGCGTGATGACCGCGGCCCATTCGGTTTTGTAGAGTTCAAGCGCGGGGCCCTGGGCGCGCTGATAGAACGGCAGGTACACGATGGGAAGTTCGGGTTGCACGAGAATGCCCATTTCGTCGCAGGCTTCATAGTATTCCGGCGGCAGAAAATGGCTGTGATGCCGCACGCCGTTGAATCCGTACGATTTGATCACCTTCAGGCGCTCCAGATAGAACGCCTTGTCCGCGGGGGGGATCATCGTGGCCGGGTAGATCGCATCGTCTCCGTATCCCCGCAGAAAGAAGGGCGCGCCGTTGAGATAGAACTGTGATCCGCGGGGCTCCAGCGTGCGCATGCCGAAGCGCACCGTGCGCTGGTCCAGTACGCCGGAAGCGTCTGCCAGCACGAGTTCTGCCGTGTACAGATGCGGATGATCGGTGGACCAGAGCTTCGCGTTCTCAACCCGCGTGACACCTTCCAGAAATCCCCGCTCGATGCGGACCGCCCCGGCTGCCAGCTCAGCGACGGCCGTGCCGGCGGCATCGCGCAAAATCACCTGAGCCGCGTCGCCTTCCCGCGGCTCCCCGGCAATGCGGGCCGTGACCCGCACGGTGCCCGTGGCGTCGGATTGTACGAAGGGGTCCTCCAGCCAGGCCCGCGAGCGCGCTTCCAGGCCGATGTGTCCCCAGAACCCGCCCCAGGGCGCGTCCATCTCGTCCATGAAATCGATGCATCCGGCGAGGCAGTCCACCTCCCAGCGCTGGTCCGAATCGACCGCAATCACGATGTGCGCGGGTTGTCCGGGGGCCACGTGCCCGGTGATCTCGTACTCGAAGGGAGACAGATACCCGATGTGCTCGCCCAGGTACGCGCCGTTCACCCAGGTCTTCGCGTAGCGGTGCACGTTGGCGATGCAGAGAAACAGCCGCTGCCCTTCCCAGGCGGCGGGCACGTCGACCACCCTGCGGTACCAGCCCGTGCCAATGAACTGGTGGCGCAGTTTGTCGCTCTCGTCGCCGAATCCCTGGGCGTCCCACGCGCCCGGCACCTGGATGCGGCCGCTGAAGGCCTGATCTCCGGCGTTCCAGCCGGCCGCCTCACCATTTTTGTCGCGATCGAGCTGAAACTCCCACTCTCCGTCGAGCGAGAGCGCTGCGCGCCCGGGCGGGGTCTGCGCGGCGATTGCTGGTGTCAGAGCAAACAGCCCAACGAGACAAGCGCACAGGAAGTAACGGATGGTCATAACGTCCCCTTTCCCCGGGTTACGCACTATGGTTTCACCGGACAACTTCACCGGAAAACGCCAGTATACCTCTCGCGCGGCGTGCCCCCGCATGGCGGGTCACGGTCCTGTCATTCCTCCGGCCACACCGCGGGATCACGGAAGTAATTTATATCTCTGAGGTTGAGCCGCTCGCCGTGGGCCTTGAGCCGCGCGGCGAAATCGGCCCAGTCCCGCGTATTCTGAGGCGACCAGCCCACCTCAGACAGCGCGATCATGCGCGGGCACACCTGGTAGAAGATGCCGGATGGAGGGAGGATCTCGCCGGTGGCTTCTAGATGTCTCCGGGACACCTGGCCCAGCCACATGCAGCACTCCACACCCAATATGTGCTTTATTTTGGCGGGTTCCAGCTCTGCCGGCAGCGGTTCGAAGCTATACGTCTTGCTGACGGGCGTCGTTTCGTAGTTGTAATCGAGGTAGCAGTGGCTCGTCGGCGACATGACCACGTCGTGGCCCAGGTTGGCCGCGGCGAGACCGCCATCCATGCTGCGCCACAACTGGACCGTGGCCCGTGGCGCGAGACCGCCCTCGAGAATTTCGTCCCATCCAATGAGCCGGCGGCCGTGTTTTTCGAGAATGGCCTCGGCGCGGCGCACGAAATAGCTCTGCAGTTCATCTTCCGTGGCCAATCCTTCGGCTTTCATGCGTGCCTGGCATTTCGGGCAGGCCTTCCAGCGGGTTTTCGGGCACTCGTCGCCGCCGATGTGAATCCACGGCGACGGGAAAAGCTCCACGACCTCCGCCAGGACCGCCTCGATGAACTCAAACGTCTCGTCATTGCCTGCGCAGAACACATCGGGGTAGATCCACTGTTCGCCCAGGATTTCAGGCTGGCCCGTGCACGACAGCTCGGGATAGGCCATCAGCGCGGCGAGGCAGTGGCCCGGCATCTCGATTTCCGGGACAATCATGATGCCGCGCGCGGCAGCGTAGGCAATGATCTCGCGCAAGTCGTCTTTGCTGTGGCAGCCCCCGTAGTTGTCGCTGGGTTCTTTGGGAAGGTAATTCAGGCGCGCGTTGGCGTTCGGCCTCCGTGCGCTGACTTGCGCCAGTCTCGGGCGGGCATCAATCTCGACCCGCCAGCCCTGGTCGTCCGCCAGGTGCCAATGCAGCCGGTTCATTTTGTAGCTGGCGAGCAGGTCGATGAAACGCTTCACGAAAGCCTTGTCCTGGAAGTGGCGCGCACTGTCGAGCATGCAGCTCCGCCAGCCGAACCGGGGCGTGTCTTCGATCTGGACGCAGGGAACCGTCCAGGCCACGCCCGGTACCGGCTCACTCGACTCGATCTGCGCGGGGAGAAGCTGGCGCAGGGTCTGGCTCGCATAGAGCAATCCCGTGGGAGTCGAAGCGGCGAGCGTGATGCCGGCGGGCGCGACGTCGAGCCGGTAGCCCTCGCTGCCCAGGTGCTCCAGCGCGGAGTCGATGCGCAGCACGATCGCGGGCCGGCCTTCTGCGGAAGCCGCTGCGGGAAAGGAGAATCCGGTTGCCGGAGCGAGCAGCATGCGCAGAAAATCACAGGATTCGCCGGGCGCGCCGTCTGCAACCAGGGCCGTTTCCGCGGTAAGCTGCACGTGGCCGTCCGCGCGTTGAACCTGGCTCGGTTGCGGGATAAGCGGCAGCGGTCCTTCCTGCGCGGCCGCACAGACCGCCCCCACGATGACAATCAAGGCAACCGTTAGTCTCATAATTCCTCCTTGGTTCAGGCTATATGCGGATACCGCGCCTCAGTCCGGCGCCGCCATGCCCAGCGCGGCATAGCCGTCCTGCAGGGTACGGTGGACTTCCACATCCCAGACCACGCCCTCGACTTCGCCGAGCAGCTGATACATGCGCGAAAGTCCGTACACATCGGGCGACGCGGCGACAAGCACGGTCTTGCTGCCGGGAATCCGTTCTGAGCTTTTTGTCACTCCAATCATGGAGATACGGCGGATATCTTCCCCAGTGAGGCGGGTCTGGGTCACCTGGAGAAAGTCGTACAGTTCCAGCCGCGTGGGCCCGGCCGCTGAATAGGCGTCAAATACCGCTAGAAGATCCTCCACGGTCAGGACGCCGCTACCCGTAAACAGCGTGAAATCGCGCTCGCGATCGATTGCGAACTCAATGGGCATGACGTTTCCCCCATGTCCTCAAATCCGCGCTCTACGTTGTTGCCGACTATATAGCACATCTCCATGCGGCAAGGAAAAACTCAGACCGCGGCGTCGCAGTCAGAAAATGCTGCCGTTCCATGAGACCCCTGCCGTTCCTCCTTCTTGAACTCGCGAGGTTGCGGCGTTAGTATGCCGGTGTCAACAGGGGAGCGTGCAGGGCGGGCGCCGCCGTTTCACTGAATTTCCCGGGTGCATTCTCAAATAAGGGAGTATTACATCCATGCCGGAAGTCAAAGGGTTTCGCGGCTATCGATTTGACCCGAATGTGGTGGGGTCGTATGACGACGCGATCTCGCCGCCGTATGACGTGATCAACCCTTCGCAGCGTATGGAACTGATGGCGCGCGGCCCGTTTAACATGGCG
>DAOSJS010000277.1:0-5425 GCA_035367355.1 Candidatus Hydrogenedentota bacterium | reverse complement strand
CGCTACGACATGCGCGCGAAATGTGTGTACCAGGAATTTCCGATTCTGTCCGGCCGCAGAGAGACCATCGAGTTTTTTGATTACCGCGCGTTCCGCTACATGGAAATACTTAATGCACCGGAGGAACCGGAGGTGTGGGTCGACGTGCGGCACCATCCCTTTGATCCCGAAGCGGCTACATTCAAGGCCTCCGACGAGCTGCTGACTGCGATCTGGCAACTCTGCAAAAACGGGGTGCAGTTTGGCGCCCAGGGCGGCTTTCTCGATTGCCCCTCGCGCGAGAAAGGTCAATATCTGGGCGATGCCCTGATTACCGGCCATTCCCACGTGGTGCTGACCGGCGACGGGTCGCTTCTCGCGAAATCCATCCAGGATTTCGCGCATTCCCGGCGGATCTGCCCCGGATTGATGGCGGTTGCACCGGGCAGCCTGATGCAGGAGATCGCCGAGTATTCGCTGCAGTGGCCCCTGGTTCTCCGCACGTATTACGACTACACGGGCGACGTGGAATTCACCCGGAACATGCTGGAAGACGTGTTACCCGGCCTGTTTGCCTATTTCGAGAAATTTGAGTCCGAACACGGCCTGATCTCGGGCATGACGGAGAAATGGGTGCTGGTTGACTGGCCGGACAATCTCCGCGACGGTTTCGATTACGATTACGCCAAAGAACGTGAAAATTCGGTTTTAAACGCGTTTTATTATGCATCGCTCCAGGCTGCGGCCGCGCTCTGCCGCGATCTGGGCCTGGAATCAGCCGCGTACGAGCAGAAAGCCGAGCGGGTCCGGGGAGCTTTTGTCCAGCGCCTGCTGGATGCCGATTCCCGCCTGTTCGTGGATGCCCCCGGCTCCACCCACAGCTCGCTTCATGCAAACGCGCTGCCGCTGGCCTTTGGGCTTGCGCCAGAGGAGTCCATCCTCGCTATTGTTAAGCTCATCCGCCAGAAACGGCTGAGTTGTGGCGTCTATATTGCTCCGTTCGTCATTGAAGCGTGTTACCGCGCAGGAGAGCCGGAACTGGCGTACGACCTGATCACGTCAGAGGATGAACATTCCTGGCACGAGATGCTCAAACACGGAGCCACCACCTGCATGGAAGCCTGGGGGCCCGATCAAAAATGGAACACGAGCTGGTGCCATCCCTGGAGCAGCAGCCCCGTCTACCTCATTACGGAACGGGTGGCCGGTCTGCGTCCAGCGGAGCCGGGATGGCGGCGGATCGCCTTTGAACCGAATGTGCCTGAGTCGCTGGAGGATTTTGAGCTGCAACTTACCATCCCGCAGGGTCCGCTCCATCTCAAGTACACCCGCGAGGACGGGTTCGCCCTCACCACGCCCCCGGGTGTCCCTGTGCATGCTCAGCTCCCCGCGGATGTGAAGTTGCTTATCACGCACGCGCCACAGCCGCTCTCTCCGGGTCAGCGCCAGGTGCTGGATTCTCTGGGCTGGCGGGAACGCGTGGGCAAGAAACCCGCGGTCTGGGTCTCTGTGGATGAACAAGTGCTGCGGGTGCTGGACGGGGACGCCATCATCTGGGAAAGTCCCTGCGCGACCGCAGCGAAAGGGACCGGCTCGGAGAAGGACAGCTATAAAACGCCGCTGGGCTGGCATGAAATCTTTGCCAAAACCGGCAATGGCGCGCCCTGGGGACAGGTGTTCCGGAGCGGAGTCCCGACTGCGCAGGTGTGGAAGGCCGGACAGCGCACCAGGGAAGACCTCGTGCTCACGCGGATCTTCTTCCTCGGCGGCCTCGAGCCGGGACGCAACAAAGGTGGGAACGTAGACTCGCGCGCCCGCTACATTTACATCCACGGGACCAACGATGAAGCCGCGATCGGCACCCCGTCGTCGCAGGGCTGTGTACGGCTGCGCAACGACGACGTCATCGCGCTCTACGAGCTCGTCCCCGAAGGCGCCAAGGTGCTGATTACGGAAACCCGGCAGGCCAGCGACTAATTGGAAAGGCCAATGTGGCCGGTGTCGCCGTAAATGGAGGTTTCGTCACGCGGCCGGCACGGGTCCCTCCGTTTCCTCCTCGAGGGCGGAATCAAGGGCGCTGGTTTCGGCGTCGCCGGGCAGCGCATCATTGGCCAGGGGCACCGGCATGATTTTGAAAATACGCGTCTGGCCAGCCTCAAGCGGTACCGTCATGATGCGTTTTTCAGGCCATCCAACGGCTGTGTCGAGAAGATCCTGCACGTTATAGACCCCGCCCAGGTCAATAATGCGTTCGCCGCCTGTGGTCGCGTGGATCGCGAGTGAATTGCGGCCAAAATAGTAAAAATCTTCCGATTCCGGCGGGGCGCTCCGAATGTATTGGTAAATTTCGAGCGTGCGGAGAATTTCCCGCAACAGCCCAGGCGGCAGGACGGGCTCCGCGCAATAGACGGAGGTCCAGCCCTTGTCTCCGTCTTCGCCGTCAGGAAAGGCAATGGCCACGCTGGCTTTGCCGTTTCCCACATGTTTCGCGATCACGTTGACGTCATCGTCCTCGATATAGAACGACGGGGACCAGCCGGTGCCGTTCCCGAATTCCGTGCCGGTGGGGATCCACACCCCGCCCAGAGTGACCACCGAACCCGACGGCACAGGTTTTTCATACGGTTTTACGTTCATCTGCACGGTCGCCGCGATGTTTGCAGCGGCGTTGGCTTCACCGTTGCAGTATCCGGGCGCGTAAAGCCAGATCGCGGTCGCTCCCGTTTCCCGGAGGAGCGCATGCAGGGCCTCACGGTTTTCTGCAGGGATGTAGAAGGTGTTGAGGAACAGATAGCACGGAGTGGCGGGCACAGTGCCGGCCAGCAGGTCGCTGAACAGGCAGATCTGCGCCGGGACGCCGGCGTGCAGCACGTTGGCCGGCATGGTTCGCAGCAAGTCGTCGTTGATTTTCGTGCCGCAGACCTGGTGGAAGCGCCCGGTCTCCCCCAACACGATTGTCATCAGGCGGTTTTCAGGCCCTCCGAACGGGTCCAGGCCGTCAACGGGTTTGGCTTCCGTGAGGGGACTGTACATGGCCTTAAGAGATTTCAGGGTGTTCCAGGTGGATGTGTCGGGAAATTCCGGGGTGTCGATGGGGATACGCCAGCCGAGGCTCATGCCCTGGGTCACCGCGGCCGCGAACACGTGGTCAAGCCGCTGGCGCAGCGCTTTTGCGGCGGCGTCTCCGCTTGCAGCCGTGCTTGCGCGTTCGAGCGAGTCGTCGAGGAGAAGCCACGACTTGCCCTGGTTCAATGCGCTGTGGGCTGCCCCCAGAATGCCCCCGTTCTGCTCGATGGCGCTGTTTTCGTATTCAGTAGGCGAGACAAAGCCGTCCACCTCGCTGCTGAGCAGCTCGTTGAGCGCGGCATGGCCTTCGCAACCGCTCATGGGACCCAGTATGAGGCCGTAGGGGGCATGGACTCGCGTGTCATGGCCTGCAAGCGCTTTAATCTGAGAGGCGAACAGGGCCAGGGTTTCCGCGGTGTTTTTGGAGGTATATTCGAGATAATCGACGTTGGGACGTTCCCCGGGGTATTTGTGGAACACGGTGTGGGTATCGCCGCTCACGACCTCTCTGGGCAGCGGAGCGGTTTCCATCGCCAGTTCCTTGTTGTTCCAGGCGGCGCGAAACGCCTCGACGGTCTGATAGCGAACGGTCAGCCAATCGTGAAATCCGGCGATATTGGCATCCGAGCGATCATAGCCGCCGGCATGCACCCATTGCCCGTCCTTAAGGCAGCGCAGGAGGTAACCGCGCACCTGTGCTCCTGCCGGATCTTCCTTTATGGCTGAGATCAGGGTCTCGAGGCTGTCCCGGACGGCTTCCCGCCAGGGTTTTGAGGCGACGGAGACATAGGGCTGCTTTTCTCCGTCTATCATCATGATGCTTTCAGGATGAGCCTCCAGCCAGGCGGCGGGGGGATCGAGCGGGATGGAGAGGATGATCTCCGCGTCGGCGCAGGTTTCCGCAATGGCATGAAGGACTGCCAGCGAGTCTTCCGCAGAGATCCCGTGATCAGGCCAGGGCAAAGGGGCTTCGGCGATAAAGCGGTGGAAGCGGACTGGCAGGCCCTCTTCAACGGGCAGTTCAGCAGCCGCCTGCTCCACTTTGGCCCGCAGGAGTTCCGGAGCTCCGTTCCCAAGGCATATATAGATCGGCGGTTCCGGCCAGACCACAGGCTCCGGGATGCTTATGCTCGCCTCTTCGGTTTCCTGCGCCACCTCCGGCAAATCGGGCAGTGGGTTTTGACGGGATAAGCGCCCGACCAGCCCACCGGCCCAGAAACCCAGGGCCGCAGACGCGCCGATGCACACCAGCGCAAGAAGAACGTAGACTTGGACAGGGCGTTGTTTACTGCTTCCGTATTCCGACATATGCCGCTAAAGCCTTCAAAATGGCCGCCTGCCCGCCGAATACACTCAGCGCGGCCGTGGCGTTTGTTACAAATTCATCAATCCTCTTCTTCGTGCCGGCCATGCCGAGGTGTGTCGAGAACGTGGTCCGCCCCGCATCTTCAGGGGCATGATCGGCGTCGAGGAGGTCATCGGTTATCTGAAATGCCAGGCCCAGGTTCAGGGCGTAGGTCTCGAGGGCCTGGAGCTTGCCCGGCTCAATCGCCAGGATGTTGCCGGGGATGCGAATCGCCGCCAGAAACAGGGCGGCAGCCTTATGAGTATAGATCTCGGTCAATTGCTCGAGCGTTGCGCGGGTCTGACGCACGGTGAGATCCGCATGCTGTCCGCCCACGATGCCTTCGTGGCCAATGGCCTTTGAAAGCAGGGCAATCGCCGGGGCAGGTGGGTGCGCCAGACGCTCGGCATTTTCGGCCACAAGCCGGTAGGCGATGGCGATCAGGCCCATTGATGCGAGGATGGCGGTGGACTCGCCATACACAACGTAGGTGCACGGCAAACCCCGGCGCATCGCCGCATTGTCCATGGAGGGCAGGTCATCGAGGATGAGCGAAGCCGCGTGAACGAGTTCGATGGCACATGCGGCGCCGATCACCGCGGCGTGCTCGAAGCCATTCACTTCCGCGGTCATGAGCGACATCAGCGGCCTCAGACGTTTTCCACCACGCAGCACGCCGTAGCGCATCGCGGCCGACACTTCGCACGGCTGCTCCGTTTCGGCGGGCAAGATGCGATCCAGATGATCTTCGATGAACGTTCTGCGTTCTTCGAGGTAGGTGGCAAGGTCAAATTCGGCCATGCGCCTTTCCTGTTCCGGGCTCCGCTGTCCAGGGCGTCAAGCGGACGCCATCAGGCGCGCTCCACCCGCAGCCAGCCGCCGAAATCGCACAATTCGCGCGTGTCTTCCGCATCGAAAATGCGGCGCGCGCGGAACTCGATCTTTCCCGAGGGGCAGGCCAATTGCTGTTCCGTGCGCTCTCGCGCGATCAGCCGCGCAATAACTTCGCCGCTCGCGAAGACTTCGATTTCCGCA
>DAOSJS010000276.1:0-5460 GCA_035367355.1 Candidatus Hydrogenedentota bacterium | reverse complement strand
CGCTCTTTGGCGTGCCCCTGGCGGTCCTGTACAAGGTCTCGTATCTGTCGTACTGGATTGCCCGCTCGCTGGTGCGGGTCAAACATATCTCACTGGTCAACATCCTTTCAGGGAAAGGCATCGTGCCCGAGTTCATTCAGCACGAAGCCTCGCCCGAACGGGTGCTGCCTGCGGCGCTAGAACTGATCGAAGACGGCCCCGCCAGAAGGCAGATGCTGGACGATCTCGCGGGTATGCGCCTGGCCCTGGGCGGCGGCGGCGCGTCCCGCTGCGCCGCGACCGAAATCCTCAACGTAATCGGGGAGGCCCGCCATGACCGAACGCCTGTTCCTGATTGATGGGAGCGCCTTCGCGTACCGGTCTTTCTTCGCCATCCGCGGATTGACCGACTCGCAGGGCCGCCCCACCAATGCCGTGTACGGCTTTGCCCGGATGCTCATAAAGCTTTTGCGCGAAAACGACCCCGCCTACCTGGCAGTTGTCTTCGATGCCCCGGGAAAGACGTTCCGAGATGAGCTCTACCCCGCGTACAAGGCCAATCGCGAGGAAACGCCCGATGATCTCGTTGCCCAGATGCCGCTGATCGATAACGTCGTCGATGCCTTTGCACTGCCGCTCCTGCGCATCCCCGGCGTGGAAGCCGACGATGTCATGGGCACCCTGGCCCGCACCGCGACCAACGCGGGAATCCAGACCGTTCTCATCACGGGCGACAAAGACATGCTGCAGCTTGTAAACGACCACGTGCGTGTCTACGACCCCAACAAAGAGGCCGACAAGGCCTGGTCCGGCATTGAGCAGGTCCGGGAGCGGTTTGGCGTGGCTCCCGAACGTGTGATCGACGCGCTCGCCCTGATTGGCGATGCCTCGGACAATGTGCCCGGCGTCACCAAGATCGGCCCCGTCGCCGCGAAAAAGCTCCTGAGCCAGTACGAGTCGCTCGAAGGCATCTACGACCACATTGATGAACTCAAGGGAAAACAGCGCGAATACCTGGAGAATGAACGCGAACAGGCCTTTCTCAGCCGCCGGCTCGTCACCATCGATACCGCCGTGCCGCTCGACGTCACCCTCGAGGACCTGCGCCGGCGGCCGGCAGACCACGACCGCCTGATCGCCGTGTTTTCCGAGCTCGAGTTCCAGTCCCTGGTGGAAGAATTTCTCCCCCAGCCTGCGGCAGAGGAAAGCAGCGAAGATTACCGCGTGATTGAGGACGACACCGCGCTCCGCGCGGTTGTGGATGAGCTGCGCGCTGCGGGCGCCTTTGCCGTGGACACCGAGACTACGTCCACCGATCCTCTGCGAGCCGAACTCGTGGGCATTTCACTGTGTTCGGCTCCCGGCAGGGCCTGCTACATTCCCGTTGGGCATCGTGCCCCAGGCGACGGCAACGAGCTGGAGGGCGTGGCAGCAGTTTCCCTTCCGCATCAGATGGACCGGGAAGCCGCCCTGGCCATTCTACGCCCGATTCTTGAAGACCCGGCCATTGCCAAGATTGGCCACAACATCAAATTTGACCTGGAAGTGCTGGCCCGGGCGGGAATTAAGCTGGCCGGTATTACCCTGGACACGATGGTCGCTTCCTATTTGACAGACCCTTCGCGCATAAGGCATAATCTGAGTGAAGTAAGTCTTCACTACCTCAAGCGCAAGATGGTTCCCATTACTGACTTGATCGGTAAAGGGCCCAAGCAGATCACCTTCGACAGAGTCCCCATAGATATCGCGTGCCGGTACGCATGCGAAGATGCGGATGTGACGTGGCGGCTCGGGGGGCGCTTGACCACGCTGTTGCGTGAGCGTGATCTCGAGGCACTGTTCAAGGAGGTAGAGCTTCCGCTCATTGGTGTTCTGGCGCGCATGGAGCAAGCCGGAATCGCGATTGATGCAGACCTTTTCCGCTCGCTGAGCGGCGAGGTGCGGGGCCGGCTGGAAGCGCTGGAACGCGAAATATTTGAGCTGGCAGGGGAGGCGTTCGTACTCAACTCGCCCAGGCAGCTCCAGCATATCCTGTTCACCAAGCTTGGACTGAAGCCCCTGCGGCGTACGAAAACAGGCTATTCGACGGATGTCGATGTGCTTGAACAGTTGGCGAAAGAACACGAACTCCCCCGGAAAATGCTCGAGTATCGCGTACTCGAAAAACTTCGGGGTACCTATATAGATGCGCTGCCCAAATTGGTGAATCCCGAAACGGGGAGGATTCATACGTCGTTCAACCAGACCGTGGCCGCCACCGGGCGGCTGTCGAGCAGCGACCCGAATCTTCAAAATATCCCCGTTCGGACTGGCCTGGGCAAGCGCATTCGGCAGGGGTTCGTTGCGGAATCCACCGGGATGAAGCTGATTTCCGCCGATTATTCACAAGTTGAATTACGCATTCTCGCACACCTGTCGCAGGACCCTGCCCTCCGGGAAGCGTTCGCGCAGGACGCCGACATTCACAGCGATACGGCGGCGCGTATCTTTGGCGTGATGCCCGGATTGGTCACCCCGGACATGCGCTACCAGGCGAAGGCCGTCAATTTCGGCGTGGTATATGGCATCAGCGCGTTCGGGCTGGCCCGAAACCTTGGCATTTCCCGCGCGGAAGCTGCGCGCTTCATCGACCACTATTTCGCCCAATACCCCAAGGTGCGCGACTGGATTGACCGCACGATTGAAGAGGCCCGCGAGCATGGGTATGTGACCACCCTGCTTCACCGACGGCGGCCCGTGCCCGATCTGAAAAGCCGGGACGTCAGCCTGCGGCGGGCAGCAGAACGTGTGGCCATCAACACCCCCGTGCAGGGCAGCGCGGCGGATATCATCAAGCTGGCGATGATCCGGCTGGATGCGGCCCTCCAGGGGTCGCGCGCGCGTCTGCTTCTGCAGGTGCACGATGAATTGCTTGTGGAATGCCCGGCCAGCGAGGCCGACGGCACGGCGGCCACGATGAAACGGATCATGGAAGAGGCGTTCCCGTTGGCAGCGCCCCTCAAAGTGGATATTGGCATAGGTGACAACTGGGCGGAGATCCAGTAGCCCGTACTCAGCACGTATCAGCGCAGTCTCACTGGCTCTCGGGGAGAGAGCCGCATGGCGAGGCAGCAAAAGGAAGACGCATGGCAGAAAAAACCGATACGCCGAAGGATCGTTCGAAGACCAAAAGCCGCGCCCCGCGCAAAAGCGCTGTCCGGCCCGCGGGCCGGCCGCGAAGTAATGTAAAAAAGAGCGACAACGAATCTCAACGGGCGATCGAAGCCAGAAATGGTGCCGCGATGCACGATGACGCCGAAAACGATGTCCACGAGGAGGAAATCCACCACTCCGACCGCGAGATATCCATTCGTGAGCTCAAACAAATGACCATGACCGAGCTCACGGAGACCGCGCGCAAGCTCAACGTCGAGGGATACAGCGGGCTCAAGAAACAAGACCTGATCTTCAAGATCCTGCAACAGGGCATTGAGGCCGCCGGTTCGATCTATGGGGAAGGCACGCTCGAGATCCTTCCCGACGGGTTCGGCTTTCTCCGCTCAAGCGATTATTCCTATCTGCCCGGACCCGACGACATCTACGTTTCTCCGTCGCAGATCCGCAAGTTCAATCTGCGCACGGGCGACACGATCCAGGGCCATGTGCGTCCTCCCAAGGAGGGCGAGCGCTATTTTGCCCTGCTCAAAGTCGAGGCCGTCAATTTCGAGAGCCCGGAAGTGGCGCGCGACCGCATCCTCTTCGACAACCTGACGCCCCTGCACCCCGACGAGCGTTTTCGCCTGGAAACGACGCAGCAGGAGGTCAGCACACGGATCATGGATCTGATCTCCCCCATAGGCAAAGGACAGCGCGGGTTGATCGTGGCCGCGCCCTTTACCGGCAAAACCGTACTGCTTCAGAAAATCGCCAATGCCGTCACGCAGAACCATCCCGAAGTGTACGTGATCGTCCTCCTGGTCGACGAACGGCCTGAGGAAGTCACCGACATGCAGCGCTCGGTCAAGGGCGAGGTCGTGGCGTCCACGTTTGACGAACCCCACGAGCGCCACGTCCAGGTCGCCGAAATGGTCCTGAACAAGGCGCGGCGCCTCGTCGAGCACAAACGCGACGTGATCATCCTCCTCGACTCGATCACGCGGCTCGCGCGCGCGTACAACACCATTGTGCCCGCCAGCGGCAAGGTGCTGTCGGGCGGCGTCGATGCCAACGCCCTCCAGCGGCCCAAACGCTTTTTTGGCGCAGCTCGCAATGTGGAGGAAGGCGGCAGCCTGACCATCCTCGCGACCGCCCTTATCGAAACCGGCAGCCGCATGGATGACGTCATCTTTGAGGAATTCAAGGGCACAGGCAACATGGAAATCCATCTTGACCGCCGCTTGATGGAAAAGCGCATTTTCCCCGCACTCGACGTGCAGAAATCCCGCACCCGCAAGGAAGAGCTCCTGCTCGAGGCCGAGGAATTGCAGCGCATCTGGCTCCTGCTCAAGATCCTGAGCCCGCTGAGTACCATCGAAGCCACCGAATTGTTGATCGAAAAACTCAAGAAAACCCCGACCAACGCCGAGTTCCTGGCGATGCTCCAAAAGATGTAAAGCCGTCCACGCACGGCCAGGCTTTCACTGCACCAACACCCCGAAGCGACACTCATTCGACTTCGGGGTGGCGGCTGTTACACAAGATCCATCAAATTCAGCAGCCCCGAACTGGCAGGCAAAAAACTCTTAAATCCCTGTTATTGAAGGCCTTGAAGAAAGCGCATGAGGTCGGGAATTTTTCAGACTTGCTAAAAGCGTGTGCTTTGGTGAATAATATTGTCAAGAGTTAAGCAGTTGCGCATATCTCGTGTTCTGCTCTGACTGCGGCGGGGTGGGCGGCAGAGATGGCGAGGGCGCTTAACCCAAACTGCTGGAAAGCGGCGACGAGTGAACACTTCCTTGGAAAAGGTCCAGACCCGGGCGAATAGTATCCGAACGCCGCTCCATGAGCACCTGATTGGCGAGAGTAAAGCCCTGGTTGAAACACGGGACGTGCTGGCGCGCCTGGCTCAGTCCAAACTGACCGTTCTCATCACCGGCGAAAGCGGCACAGGCAAAGACATCGCCGCCCGCATGCTGCACAACCTCTCCCCGCGTTTTGGAAGGCCGTTCATCAAAGTGAATTGTCCGGCGATTCCGGAAAGTATTCTGGAGAGTGAATTGTTCGGATATGAGCGCGGGGCTTTCACGGGTGCCGGCAATTCGAAGCCTGGCCGGTTCGAATTGGCAAACAACGGCACAATATTTCTTGACGAAATTGCGGAAACTCCTTATACTGTCCAGGCGAAGCTACTCCAAGTACTTGACGGAGAGCCGTTTATCCGGATTGGAGGTGTAGCGCCTATTCAAACGGACGTGCGCATCGTCGCCGCGACCAACATCAAGCTGGAGGACGCGGTGCGGCGCGGGGACATGCGCGAAGATATTTATTACCGTTTGAATGAGG
>DAOSJS010000275.1:0-5464 GCA_035367355.1 Candidatus Hydrogenedentota bacterium | reverse complement strand
CAAAACACATCTATTTCACGGAAGGGTCCACTTCCGGTGTGCGGGGCGCCATCGAGATCATCGCCATCCTGCGCAACTGGGCCCGCAGCTACAACGCCTGGGTCACCGTGCTCGACGATAAAGGCCAGCCCAACCGGGGACCCCACCGCGCCGCCCCAACGTGCATTGTGCTGGACAGCGCCAGCCAGACGCTCCTCTACAGCTACGACTACTGCATGTACGGCCAGTTCATGCGTTTCATTCAACGCGACGCCGTCCGGATCGGCTCGACCGATTTCCGCAGCGTTCGTTTCGCAAATGCCGCCTTCCTGAATCCCGACGGCAGCATCGCCCTCGTCGTCGCCAATGCCGACCGCAAACCCAGCACCTTCACGATCGCCTGGCGGGGTAAATCGTTCGCGGCGGAAGTCCCCGCGCGCGCCACCGCCACCTTTGTGTGGTACGCGGACGAAATGGGACAGCCGGAGACTGTCTCGAATGTCTCGAGCGGGCAGGCGGATCCATGAGCGCCGCGAACGCGGTCAGGGGCCATTCGCCGGCTGCGATTTGAGAAACTGCACGGTGTAGGACGTTTCCGACAGCGGGCTGAAGATATAACCCTTCGACCGCAACTCCCGGATGATGACAGGCACGGCTTCCACGGTCGCGGCGTGCGTGTAGCTGTCGTGCATCAGGACGATTGCCTGGTCGCGTTTCAGGACGCCTTCAATCACGGTTTTGGCGATGGCCTCAGAGCTGCTGGCGTTCACGCCATGATCCAGCGAGTCGACGTTCCAGTCGACGTGCCGGTAGCCCAGTTTCGCCATCCGATCCACAAGCTCGTGCGTGATGCTCTTTCCGTCGGGCCCCCGGGTGATCCTGTTATTGGACCCGGCGGGAAAGCGCAGCAGGCGCGGCCGGGTTCCCGTGAACCGGAAGATCAAATCGTCCAGCCGGGCCACATTCTTCTCAAACGCATCGGCCGATTTGTACACGGTCCTGTATTGGTGTGAAAAGGTGTGGTTTCCCAGTGCGTGCCCTTCATCGAGAATCCGGTTGTACATCCGGTTCCCGAATTCGGTCACGTTGCCGCAGACGAAAAACGTTGCCGCCGCCTCGTGCTGCTTGAGAACATCCAGGAGGGCAGGTGTGAGCTCTGACGGGCCATCGTCAAACGTCAGATATACCGTCTTTACCCCCGGTGGGGGCGCGGATGCCGAGTCCGCCGCCGGCAGGGCTGAGGAATCGGCGCACACGGCCCGGGTGCATAAAAACACGGCGCAGAGCAGTAGCGGAAAGACAATCCAGCGGCTGGCAGGCATGTGGCAACCCTCTTGGAAAATGGGCGCGGCATCATAAGAAACCGCGGGGAACGCCCTTTTGTTTCGAGCGCTCCCCGCGGCCAATCATACCACAGCGATCAGATGCCTGCCCGTTGTCGCAGAGCCTCCACGTGACCGGTGTTTTCCCAGCGCAATCCCGCGTTTTCCCGGCCGAAATGCCCGTAATTGGTCGTTTTGCGGAAGATTGGCGTGCGCAGATCAAGCAGCTCGAGAATCGCAGCGGGACGGCAGTCAAACTCCTCCGCAAGCAGTGTGGACAGCGCGTCGTCGCTCAGCGCGCCGGTGCCGAACGTGGTGACGTGAATGGATACGGGACGCGCCACGCCAATGGCGTAGGCCAGCTGCACTTCACACCGCGAGGCCAATCCCGCGGCCACCACGTTTTTCGCCATGTAGCGAGCCATGTAGGCGCCCGAACGGTCAACTTTCGACGGATCCTTTCCGCTGAACGCACCGCCGCCGTGCCGGCCCATGCCGCCGTAGGTGTCCACAATGATTTTTCGGCCTGTCAGGCCGCAATCGCCCGCCGGCCCTCCCACCACGAAGCGCCCGGTGGGATTCACATGGTAGATGATATCGCCGTTGACCAGCTCTTTCGGCACGACCGGCTCGCAGACCTGGCGAATCACCGCGTCGCGGATGTCCTGCTGTGAAATATCCGGCGAGTGCTGGTTGGAGATTACAATCGTGTGAATGCGGTGCGGTTTGCCGTTGCGGTATTCCACAGTAACCTGCGACTTGCCGTCCGGCTGCAGCCACGGCAGCGATCCGTTGTGCCGTAACTCGGACAGCTTCAAACCAAGTTTGTGAGCCAGCGCGATGGGCAGCGGCATGTATTCCGGCGTTTCATCGCAGGCGTATCCGAACATCATGCCCTGATCGCCCGCGCCCTGTTCCTTGTTGGTGGCGGCATCCACGCCCTGGGCAATGTCAGGAGACTGCTTGTCCAGCGACACCAGAACGCCGCAGCTGCGCCCGTCAAATCCCGAATCGCCGCCGGCATAGCCGATCGCCGCAATGGCCTCACGAACCACCTTCGGATAATCGGCCACAGCCTTGGTGGTGATTTCGCCCGCAATTACACAGAACCCCGTCGTCACCATCGTTTCGCACGCCACGCGGCTCATCGGATCCTGTTCGATGACGGCGTCAAGGATTGAATCGGAGATGAAATCCGCGAGTTTATCCGGATGTCCCTCGGTCACAGATTCGGATGTGAACAAGACCCCTTTGGTCTGCTGGCTCATTGCGGCCTCCTTCTGCTGCCTGCAAGACTTCGCCTCCGGTCGCGCACCCGGCCCGCACACAGGCCGGGCCCCCCGTCAAAAGAAAACGGGCGCCGCAACCTTGAAAACCAGGGTGCTGCGCCCGAATGTACCGTCCATATCGTCCACAAAATCATCACGCGCGAAACTGGCTGACCAGGCTCGGCGCGTCCAGGCGAAAGCCAGGCCCCATCGTGCTGCTCATGCAGCAGCTCTTGAGATACGTGCCTTTGCATGCCGCTGGACGGGCTTTCACCACGGCCTCAACGACCGCCGCCGCGTTTTCCCGGATCTGCTCGACCGCGAAGGAAGCTTTTCCGATGGGGACATGGATATTGGCATTTTTGTCCACGCGAAAATCGATTTTACCCTTCAGGATTTCGGTCACGGCCTCGCCCACCTTCGCGGTGACGGTACCGGCCTTCGGGCTGGGCATCAGCCCGCGCGGACCCAGGACTTTGCCGAGCTTGCCCACGTCACGCATCATGTCCGGCGTCGAGACGGCCACGTCAAAATCGGTCCACCCCCCCTGTACTTTCTGGAGGAGCTCTTCGGCGCCCGCGTCGATCGCGCCGGCCTCGCGGGCCGCGTTGATCTGTTCGGTTTCTTTACAGAACACCACCACACGCACCTGTTTTCCGGTGCCGTGGGGCAAAGAGACAGTGCCGCGCACCATCTGGTCGGCGTGGCGCGGGTCTACGCCCAGCGTAAACGCCAGTTCGACCGTTTCATCGAACTTCGCGGTGGCACAGGCTTTGACCCCGGTCGCTGCTTCGTCCAGCGTACACGCAATCTGCTTGAGGTTTTGCTCGTTGAGAGCTTTTCTCCGTTTCGATTGGCTCGACATGGCGTGATCTCCTTGTGGTCGGCGGGCGCAAGGCCCTCCCACAGATGGTATTGTCTATACCCAGCGCCTCCTGCGGAGGCGAACTGCTCAGTTTTCGACCAGAATGCCCATGCTCCGGGCCGTGCCCGCGAGCATCCGCACCGCGGCATCGGTATCCGCCGCGTTCAGGTCGTCTTTCTTGATTTCCGCGATTTCGACCAGTTCCGCCTTGCGCACCGAGCCCACCTTGTTTCGGTTGGGTTCCCCGCTGGCTTTCGCGAGCTTGGCCGCGCGCTTTATCAGCACGGCCGCCGGCGGACTCTTCGTAATAAACGAAAAACTCCGGTCCTCATAGACCGTGATCACGGCCGGAATGACCAGGCCCTGCTGGTCTTTCGTGCGCTCATTGAACTGCTTGCAGAAATCCATGATGTTGACGCCGTGCTGGCCCAGCGCCGGGCCCACCGGCGGCGCCGGATTGGCCTGGCCCGCGGGACACTGCAGCTTGATCAGCGCCGCTACATTCTTGCCCTTCTTACCTTTCGCCATCGCACCGTCTTCTCCGTATGTTAACCAGGATTAGATCTTTTCAACCTGCCAGAATTCAACTTCGACGCTGGTGAGCCGCTCGAAAATTTCCACCATGACCTTGAGGGTCCCGCGATCCGCGTCGATCGAATCGATATTCCCAAGAAAATTAGAGAATGGCCCGTCTATGATTTTGACCCGCTCGCCCACATCAAACTTGACCTTCGGCTTGGGCCGCGTCCGTTCGCCGCGAATCTCGTCAATGATGGCATTCACTTCCGCGTCTTCCAGCGGTACGGGCGTGTGCCGCGAGCCGATAAACCCGCTCACACCCGGCGTGTTATTAATCAGATGCCACAGTTCCGGCCGCCGTTCGGGATGTTCTGGAAGCCGCACCAGCACGTAGCCGGGGAAAAACTTGCGCTTCGAGATCCGTTTCTCGCCGCCCTTGATCTCGGCCACCTGTTCCATGGGAACCAGCACGCCGCCGATCAGGTCATCCAGCCCGTCGAGTTCCGCCTGCATCAGCAGATTCTTGCGCACGTTGCCTTCCTGGCCCGAATAGGCGTGCAAGGCATACCACCGCCGCCGGACGCCGTCGTCCGGATCCGGTTTGAGGGTTGCCAGGATGGGGTCTTCTTTCGGCGCTTCGTCGTCGCCCTCGTCATTGCTGTCCGCACCCGTGCCCAGGTCGCGGACTTCGACTTCGACGGATTTCGCCGGAGTGCCGCCGCCATCGCCCGCCAGAAACCGGCGTGCCTGTAATTCCGCCTCGGCCTCCTGGGCTTCCTGAGCCTCTTGTTCCCGGCGGAGATCCTCCGTGAGCGCCTTGCGGGCTTCTGCTTCAGCGGCGTCTTCTTCCTGGGAAGACTCCTTTTTCACGTCGCCAAAAAAGCTGGCCGCAAACTCGCGTTCAGCCGCGTCTTTCGCGGCGCGTTCGGACTGGCGTTCGCGAAGCTCCTCGTCGAGCTTTTGAGGTTTCTTGTCGTTCTGTTCGTCTGTCACAACGGGAGACTCCTACCCGAGTTTAAGCAGCAACCAAACGAACACATCAGAAAGCTTGTCGAACACGCCGATGATGAACGCCATGAGAACCAGCATGAAAAGCACCACGGAAGTCGACGAGCGGACTTCATCTTTGGCCGGCCAGGTCACCTTGCGCATCTCCACCCTGACCTCGTGAAAAAATTCACGGGCGCGAGCTGAAATTCCCGGTTTTTCTACTGCTGATTCCTTGGCCATACTCGCTCCTGCTGCGACCGTTCCAAGCTCCGTTCATGCGTACACAAACATGGCAGGACTGGAGGGACTCGAACCCCCAACCTTCGGCTTTGGAGGCCGCTGCTCTAGCCGATTGAGCTACAGTCCTGCATAAAAGCGGGCCGTGACCCGCTTTAAAGACAATCTTGCAGAGTATAGACGGTTTGACGCCACGGTTCAAAAACCGCGCGGGATCAACACGTCCGCCTATTTAATAATCTTGGTTACGACGCCGGCGCCGACGGTCCGTCCGCCTTCGCGGA
>DAOSJS010000274.1:0-5482 GCA_035367355.1 Candidatus Hydrogenedentota bacterium | reverse complement strand
GTCGGGCCAGCTGGCACGCGGGGTGTCGAGCAGCTCGATGGCGGCCGACAGGCTGGGCTGTTCTCGCAGCAGGTCCATCAGCAGGGGCGAGCTGCCAGCGGATGTGCCGTCCAAGGTGGCCAGCGCGCGCAGCAGGTCCATGCCGGGTGCCTGCTTGAACAGGGTCAGCAGCGCCTGTCGGGCGGCATCGGCCTGGCCCGCAGCCTGGGCCGTGGCCACATACTCCCCCGCCAGCCGCACAAAGGCATCCGGATTGCGCTGGCGCAGCACCTCCCAGGCAGCCAGTGCGGCGGCAGCGTCCCCAGTGCGCGCCAGCCGTTGGGCGCGCTGTACCAGCGGGCGCGCGGCCTGCGGGGCCGAGGCTTGGGCCTTGTCAAGCAGGGCGACGGCCGTGGTGGCATCACCGCGTTCATCGGCGACACCATGTCGTATTGCCGTTTGCTGGCGCTGGGCCTTACGACATCGATTGTGGCCATGTCGTTCAATATGATCGCCGGGATGGTCCGGGACTCCCTGGGCGTGGTTCCCTTCATTCTTGTTCTCATACTGGTGCACCCCTTTAATTTCCTCATCAGCGTGATGGGCGCGTTTGTGCATTCGATGCGCCTGATTCTGGTGGAGTTTTTTGGCCGGTTTTACGAGGGGGGTGCCAAACCGTTTGCCCCGCTGGGCTTTGATTCGGAAGCGGCGATTCTCCGCAGAGAATAGCGCGCCGATGAAAACCTGCCACATACGAGGTTGGCACAAACGAAACTACCGATAGATTAGGCCGGCGCTCACTTGCGGGTGGCGGTCAAAACAAGGTCGAGTACGGAGAAGGAATATGGACATCGTGCTGGCAAATCAGATTGGCTGTGGTTTGGCTATTGCGGGCGCCGGGCTGGCCGTGGGGCTGGGCTGCGCCGGATCAGGGCGGGGAATCGGAATTGCTTCCCAGGCGATGGCCGGTGTCCTGAGCGAAAAACCGGACCTGTTCGGCCGGCTCCTGGTGCTCCTGGCGCTGCCCGGCACCCAGGGCTTTTACGGGTTCATTACCGCCCTGATGATCTTCATGCGCTTCGGTTTGACGGGCGGTTCGCCGGAAGTCTCCGTTGCCGCCGGTCTGGCCATGCTCGTGGTGGGTTTCGGCGTGGGGTTCGCCTTGATGGTCTCTGCCGTCTGGCAGGGTGAAGCGTCCGCGGCGAGCATCAGCCTGGTCGCCCGCCGGCCCGAACAGTTTGGCCGCTCGATCATCCTCCCCGCCATGGTGGAAACCTATGCGGTCGTCGCCTTGCTGGTGGGAATTCTCGCGATCAACTGGCTCACGAACATGAGTTTCGGCGCCTGAGCGTGCGCCGTCTGCTGTGTTCACCGCAAGCAGAATGAAGGGCCTCAGATATGGCATTTGACCAAATCACCCATGCTGTTCTGGAATCCGCGCGGGCCGAGGCGGAACGCGCCCGGAAAGCCGCCGAAATGGCGGCCGCCGAGAAAATCCGCGCTGCCCGCCAGGTGTCCGAGGCGGAATGCGAGCGAAAGTTCCAGGCGGCAGTTCGCGCCATCGATGAGGAGCTCAGCCGCGAATTGACCCAAATCGTCGGCGCCGGAAACAAAGAACTCCTCGCCGAGCGGGGCCGGAGTGTCCGCCGCGTGTTTGACCTGGCGCACGAACAGATTCTTGCACTTCCCGACGCTGTGCACCGGACCGTTATGCGCGGCCTTCTGGAACGAGCCACGGAGGGCCGGGGCGGCCGGATCCGTCTGCACGCCGATGAGCTCCCCCGGTTCAAACCGCTTATCCAGGAGCTGAATGCAGCCCGCGCGGGTGCCAATCAACTGGCGATCGACGAATCGAACTGCTTGCCGGAGCGTGGCGGGTTCATTTTCGTCAGTGAAGATTACGAAGTTGACCAGAGCGTCCGTACCCTGCTGCAGGATCTCGAATATGAACTGGCGCCCCATCTGGCCCGGGAATTGCTTGAACAGGCCGGCCGAAACGGAGCAGGTTCGTGATCGCGATGACCAAAGACCAGAGCCGGTGGGGGTTTGCCTGCGGCCGCATCAGCGTCTTGACCGGCCAGCTCATGCCCTTTGACTATTACCTCGCCCTCGCCGGGCTGGAGCGCGTGGAGGAAATGTTTCATCGCCTGCAGGACACCTCCCTGCGCGAATATATGTTTCCCGGCGCAATCACCTGGGAAGACTGGAGCTCAATCATCGACGCCTATGTCGATGAATTGATCGCGTCTCTCCGCAGAGATTGCCCTGCGCCGGTGCTGGCCGACATGTTTGCGCTGTCCGAGGATTACCTTAACCTCAAACGTGCCGTCCTCAACCGGACGCCATTCCCGTTCATTCCCCGGGTGTTTTCCGAGGATCGCCTGCTTGAGGTGGCCGCCGGCATGCCGAACCTTCTGCCCGATGTCATTCGCCCGGCGGTTGCGCAATTGGCCGCGCTGGGGACGAATGGCCAGGACCTGGTTACGATAGACCTGGTGCTCGACGGAGCCTACCTGCGCCATTATCTCGCGCTCGCGCGCGCGGTCAATGCCCCTGCCGTTCTGGCGTGGGCCACGGAACGCGTACTCAGCAAGTCCGTTTCCGCCCTGTGGCGCGCGCTTCGAGCCGGCATGAACCGGAAGGAATTCGAGCAGCGTTTTCTGCCGATCGATGGCATCACGGGCATCTTGAGGGACATTCTGGAAGCCGGCGAGCCGCAGACCTGGGGAGGCGTTATTCCCGGCCCCCTCGGTGACGCGTTTCGCGAGTCGCTCGAAAGTCCTGTGGAGGAGCAGATCGCCCGTTTCGAACATCTCGCCTCCAACCACCTGACTGAGCTGGCCCGTCAGAGCAAGCTGCAGACGATGGGGCCGGAACGCGTCTCTGGTTTCCTGTGGGGACTCTGGGTAGAGGCGTTCAATATGAAGCTGGTGATCAGCGGCAAGCTGAACCACATCGATTCCGAGGCGCTCCGCGTCCGCGTGAGGGAAACCTATGTCTAAAGCGGTTGTGGTAGGTGAGGAATCCCTGGTGCTCGGCTTCAAGGGCGCGGGATTTGAAATCGTGGATGTGCCCGACGGTGAGCAGCTTCTGACCGAGTTGAACCGGCTCGCCCGCGATCCGGCCGTGGCGCTCGTTCTAGTGACCGAATCCGTGGCGGAACAGGCGCCTGGCGCGTTGCAGCAGTTTCGGGAAGTGAGTCAAGCCATTCTCACAACCATCCCGACGCATCTCGGCAGTAAACATCTGGGCTTTAAAGACATGCGCCGGC
The DNA here is from genome assembly GCA_035367355.1 of Candidatus Hydrogenedentota bacterium. Classification (GTDB taxonomy): domain Bacteria; phylum Hydrogenedentota; class Hydrogenedentia; order Hydrogenedentales; family SLHB01; genus UBA2224. The sequence goes on along the minus strand of DAOSJS010000274.1, from coordinate 2,232 downwards.
TCGTCGAGCGTTCCATCGGGGTGGACCTGTTGGGCTGAAGATAAGGCATTCGTGCTCTGCGCATAGCGAATCCGGTATTACGAGGATGGAGATTATGAACAATAACCAGGGTGAAGTGGTCAAAGTATCCGGGCCTCTTGTCGTCGCTCGCGGATTGGCTGGCGCCCGAATGTACGAAATGGTCCGCGTGGGCGAGATGCGCCTGTTTGGCGAGGTTATCGAAATTCGCGGCGACGATTGCTCGATCCAGGTCTATGAAGAGACCGAAGGCATCGGGCCGGGGCAGCCGGTGTTTCGCACGGGCGAGGCCCTCAGCGTGGAACTGGGCCCCGGCTTGATCCGCTCCATCTACGACGGTGTCCAGCGCCCGTTGAACGATCTCAACGTTAAATTCGGCGATTTTATCGTCCGTGGGGCCGAAAGCCCCGCGTTGAGCCGGGAAACGCAGTGGGAATTCGAACCGGCCGTAAAAACCGGCGAAAAAGTCGCCCCCGGCGATGTCCTCGGCACCGTACAGGAAAGTAAGCTCGTTATCCACAGAATCATGGTCCCTGCGGGCGTCGAGGGCAAGATCACGCGCATCGGGCCTGTCACCGGCAATGTCGACACGCGGGTTGCCGTGATCGAGACTGAAAGCGGCCCGGTTGACGTCACCATGGTTCAGCGGTGGCCGGTACGCATGGGACGGCCCGTCAAACGCAAGCTGCCTCCCACCGTGCCGTTGACCACCGGCCAGCGTGTGATCGACATGTTTTTCCCGATGACGCAAGGGGGCACCGCCTGCGTCCCCGGCCCGTTCGGCAGCGGCAAGACCGTGGTGCAGCACCAGCTTGCCAAATGGGCCAACGCCCAGATCATCGTGTACGTCGGATGCGGCGAGCGGGGGAATGAAATGACCGACGTGCTGATGGAATTCCCCGAGCTGAAAGATCCCCAGTCCGGTGAGCCCCTCATGGAACGCACCGTGCTGATCGCAAACACCTCGAACATGCCTGTCGCCGCCCGTGAAGCCAGCGTGTTTACCGGCATCACCATCGCCGAGTATTTCCGGGACATGGGGTATTCGGTGGCCCTTATGGCCGATTCGACCAGCCGCTGGGCGGAGGCCATGCGCGAAATGTCCGGCCGGCTGGAGGAAATGCCGGGTGAAGAAGGCTATCCGGCCTACCTTGGCTCCCGCATCGCCAGTTTCTATGAACGGGCCGGCAATGTCATCTGCCTGGGCAACGACGACCGGGCGGGTTCGCTCTCGCTTATCGGCGCCGTGTCGCCCCCCGGCGGCGATTTCTCGGAACCGGTCGTGCAGGCCACCCTCCGGGTGGTGAAAGTGTTCTGGGGACTTGACGACAAACTCGCGTTCGCCCGGCATTTTCCAGCCATCAACTGGCTGACCTCGTACTCCCTTTACCAGGAGGCCGTCGATGTCTATGCAGGCGAACACCTGGGAGCAGGCTGGCAGGACGCCCGCCAGCGTGCTATGGGCATTCTGCAGCGGGAAGCCGACCTGGACGAACTGGTCCGCCTGGTCGGCATGGATGCCCTGCCCGTGGATGACCGGCTGCTCATGCAGGCGGCCAAGATGATTCGCGAGGATTTCCTCCACCAGAACGCCTTTGACGATCGCGATACCTATACGTCTCTTCCAAAGCAGTTCCAGCTGCTGAGCCTCATCCTGCATTTCTACGACGTGGCGCAGCCGGCCTTGTCGCAGGGCGTGCCACTCAACGCCCTGCAGGGGCTGGAGGAACTGGAGCAGGTGGCCCGGGCAAAATTGATCCCCGAAGACAACCTGGACGAATTCGACCGCCTGAAAGAACGCATTACACAGGCTGTAGCGGCGTTGCCGCGGTAACCGCGGCGCGAAAGGCGCAAGGGCGAAAGAAAGGGTACACGGAACGACCATGGTCACGCGTGAGTACAGAACAGCAAAAAACATCATCGGGCCGCTCATCCTGGTTGAGGGCGTCGAAGGCATCTCGTACGGCGAACTGGCCGACATCAAAACCGCCGGAGAGGATGGCCTGCGCCGCGGCAAGGTGCTTGAAGTTAACGGCGACAAAGCCGTCGTTCAGGTTTTCGAGGGTACCAGCGGACTCGCCCCGCAGGCTCTATCCGTCAAGTTCCTCGGAAAAAGCCAGGAGATCGGCGTCTCGGCAGACATGCTCGGCCGGGTGTTCAACGGCGCCGGGCGTCCCATCGACGACGGGCCGGCCATCATCCCCGAGAAATGGC
>DAOSJS010000273.1:0-5500 GCA_035367355.1 Candidatus Hydrogenedentota bacterium | reverse complement strand
CCACCCAGAACTGCTGGCCCCGGCTGAGTTTCAGATGGGTCTCGACTACTTCCTGCACGCCCCAGGAGTTTCGTGAATGGAAATGGTTGACGCCCATCGCGGCGAAATGGGGTGCAAGCAGGCCGAGCTTTCCGGGGTTGTGGGTAGTCAGCACAAAGGGGTGCCGGGGATCGGCGTCATGGACCAGATCGCGCACCTCGAGCAGCTTTGGAAGGTCCTGTTCACGCGGCTCTGTGTTAAGCCCCCAGGCCAGAAGTCCCGGCACATCGGCATTGGCTCGAACCAGCTCGTCGACGGTATCGCGCAGAAAGGCCGGATCGTCCATCAGATGTGCGCCATACATGGGCACGAATTTGACGCCGTATTCCAGGGCCGCGGCGTGCATTTCCTTCCAGTCATCGTGGGTGAAACGTTCCGCGTTTTCGATGGCCACGCAATTCTGGTGATGGCGCACCACGTCTTCGAAGAGCAGTTGCCAGTATTCGCTTAAGGAGATGCCCATGGTCTGGGCGAGCTGCTGCGCCATTTGAGCGTCGACAAAGACGCCCAGCGGCACGAACTCGTCAAGCACCTCCGCGTGCGGCGGGGGCGCCGAGCAGGTGAGCCGCGCGGCATCGCGTTCGCAGGCGTCCGCTTCTGCAGGGGTCATGGCACGGAAGCGCACTTCGCGGATCTCCGCGGATTCCGTGGCCCGGACCGTTGAATACAGGCGCAGGATGAGCGCATCGAGCTGGGCAGGAAAGCCGTGATGCTGAATTCTCCGGGCGATGGTGCGCCACTGCGGGGTGGAATGCATGGCGTCGAAGGCCAGTCCGCCGGGATACGCCCAGGCGCAGGCCAGCCGTGCGTTCTGGCTGGTGCAGCGGCAGGTGATCTCCAGAATGGGGTAGCGATTGAGGTCGATGGGAAACCGGTCATCGCGGACGCCAAGCGTTCCCAGCGGCACCCAGTAGACGGGTTCGTCGGTGGCCAGATAGTCGATCCGGCGGACATCCTCGAACTTTCCTTTCAATTCAACGGCGTGGTCGGTGCGGCTGCGGGAAACGGGGATGCGGAGCCATTCGGTGAATGCGGGCAGGTCGGTGGTGGTCCATCGGGCCAGGTCGTCCGGGCCGAAGGCGATGTGCTCGGTCTGGTCGCGCAGTGTCTTGTCCGGTGCGGACAGGATGGCTTTGAGGTAGCCGGAATACTCGTAGACCATGCAGCAGCTCCTTTCGCGCTCCGCGCGGGTCCGTGCTACACGGCGCTGATGCGCGTTTTGCGGCGGCTCGACAGGAATTCATCGACGCAGACGCCGACCAGAATCGCCCCGCCGATGACCACGTATTCGAGTTCGCTCGGGATGTCCAGGATCGTCACCAGGTTGATCAGGACCCGGATGAGGGCCGCGCCAACCACCACGCCAAGAATATTACCCGATCCGCCCCGCAGGCTGCAGCCTCCCAGGACGACGCCGGCTACCGCGTACAGCTCATAGAAATTGCCAAAGGTGGCGGGGCCGATCGAGTTGATGTTGAAACCGAAGAGAAGGGCTCCGACGCCGCAGATAAACGAGCACATGGTGTAAGCGAAGATTTTGAGGCGTTGTGTGCGGATGCCGCTGAACCGCGCGCTTTCTTCGTTGGCGCCCAGGGCGAAGATGTGCCGGCCCTGGGGCATGAAATGGAAAAATACGGCGATGAGGCCTGCCAACAGCAGAAAGATGATGAACGGCACGGACAACACCGAGCGCTCGGTGGGCACGAACCCGTTGGCAAGCCAGTTCCAGACGGGATAGGTGGAGGCCGACCCGAACCCCTGGGTCGTATCCTGTGCAATCACCCGGGCAAAACCGCGATAGAAAAAAAGGCCGCACAGCGTGACAACAAAGGGTTGAATCCGCGCTTTGGTGATCAGCAGGCCGTGCCACAGGCCGATCAGAGCCGACAGGCCCAGCAGAAACGGCATCACCGCCCACGGGCTGTATCCTTCGCCTTTACCGAGCAGAAAGGCCGCCAGGGTGGCGATCAGGGCAACCACGCTGCCCACCGACAGGTCAATACCCCCCGTGATGACCACAAACGCCTGTCCGAGGCTGAGGATCCCGAACAATCCGATCAGGGGCAAAAGGCTGCGGGCGTTTCGCGGGGTCAGGAAGTTAACGGTCCCGTTCTGGGCATATTCCCAGACGCACGCGACGACGATCAGGCCGGCGAGCAGCCCGGCAAGCCCGAAAACCTTTCTCACGATTTGCCCGTCTGCTCCTTGAGCTGTGCCCAGAATTCCATCACGGTGTCCTGGGTAATGGTCTTCACCGGGACGATGATGCGCTGATCTTCCGGCACGCGCGAGCGATCGCCCTGGGCGAGTTCAACGAGCAGTTTTACCGATTGATAGCCGAATTCAAACGGCTGTTGCACGATGGTGCCGGCAATGTAGCCTTCCTGCACACCCTGGAGAGCCTCGGCCTCTTCATCGAAGCACACAATTTTGACCTCGCCGAGCTTTCCGGCGGCACGCACTCCGTTGAGGATGGCCGGGCCGTTATAGCTCCACAACCCCACCAGGCAATCGAGCTCGGGATGGGTCGTGATGGCATCCTGGGCATTGGCCTTGGCCTTCACACGGTCGGTCTCGTCGGTGCGGGTGCCAAGGATGGTGATGTTGGAGCCCTGCAGGCAGTCTTCAATGCCCTTCATGCGGTCCTGGGCATTCTGGGCGTCCAGGGTGCCAACGAAGAGCATGATTTTGCCGCCGTCCGGCAGGGTCTTTTTGAGCAGCTCGCCTGCGGCCACGCCCGCCTGGTAGTTGTCGGTGCCGATATAACAGATACGGTTGCTGTCCGGCGCATCCGAATCCTGTGTGACTAGGTTTGCCTGTGCAGCCGCCTCGTTGAGCAGGGCGGTCTGGTTTTCGGGATCTTTCGGGCTGATGGCGATGCCCGACACGCCGCGCGTGAGCAGGTCCTGCACAATCTGCTTCTGCTCTTGAGCGGTACCCTGGGGCGGGATTCTGAACAATACGCGGCAGCCCAGCTCTCTGGCGGCTTTTTCGGTGCCTGCCTGGGCGATTTTCCAGAAGTCCGATGCGTTGTTGGTCACGAAAGCGACGGTGAGCTTTCCGGCGTCTTCAGCCGAGCCCCCGCCCTGGCCTCCGCATCCCGCAATCGCTGCGGCCGCCATCAGAAGTGCTGTTCCCAGCGTACGCATTGCTCATCCTCCCCCGGGTTGAGATCGCATGATGTTGATACGCTAGTGTACACAGGACGCGAAACCGGTGCAAAGAAAACGGAGCTTCGCTCATCGGTATCCGGGCAGGCGGCCCGTGGAGTTGTGCGATCTTCTGAGGCCTGCGATAATGCCATGCGTCCTTACCCCGCAACCTGGACAGGAGCACGACCGATGTGGAAGAGCACGCTACTGCTGGCAGGATCTCTGATACTGGCGGGCGCCATGCGCGCAGGCGCAGCGGCGGAACCGCCGGCCCCCTGTGCGCCGGTGCCGACAGCCGAACAGCTCGCCTGGCAGCGCGACGAATTGTCCATGTTCGTCCATTTCACGGTGAATGCATTTACGGACCGCGAATGGGGCGATGGCACGGAAGATCCGAAGATCTTCAATCCGGTTGAGCTCGATTGCGAGCAGTGGGCGCGGGTGGCGAAGGAAACGGGATTTAAGCTCGTCATCCTGACCACGAAACACCACGACGGATTCTGCCTGTTTCCGAGCGACTACACCGAGCACGACATTGCGAATGCCGCATGGAAAGACGGGCGCGGCGATCTGGTGCGCGAATTTGTCGAGGCCTGCCGGAAATATGGTCTGAAAGTGGGTTTTTATCTGTCGCCGTGGGACCGCCACGAGCCCAAATACGCGGACAACGCCGCGTATGATGAGCATTTCCGAAATCAGCTTACCGAATTGCTCACGCGCTACGGGCCCGTGTCGGAAGTGTGGTTTGACGGCGCGGGCGGCGAAGGCCATGTCTACGACTGGCAGAGCTACTACGCCCTCATCCGCAGGCTCCAGCCCAGGGCCCTCATCGCCATCTGCGGACCTGACATCCGGTGGGTGGGCAACGAAGACGGCTTTGCACGCGAAAACGAGTCCAGCGTGCAGATGCGTGACGACGAGGAAGTCTGGTATCCCGCCGAGTGCGACGTTTCAATCCGTCCCGGCTGGTTCTGGCACAAACAGCAGGACGACCAGGTCAAGAGTCTCGAACACCTCCTCGACATCTATTATCGGTCGGTGGGGCGCAACAGCGGGCTGCTGCTCAATGTGCCGCCCAACGACAAGGGCCTGTTCTGCGAGCTGGACATTCAGCGGCTGAAAGAATGGCGCGCGGCGCTTGACCAGACCTTTGCCACCGACTTTGCCGCCGGCAAGAGCGCCGTGGCCAGCAATGTACGGGGCGGCGACAGCGCGTTTGGCCCAGCCCGCGCCCTCGACGGTGAACTCGACACGTATTGGGCGACCGACGATGAAGTCCGGGCAGCGTCGCTCGAGGTGGACCTCGGCGCACCCGCGACCTTCAACGTCTCCCGTGTGCAGGAATACATCCCGCTCGGCGAGCGCGTGCGCGGGTATACCATCGAAGTCTGGCAGGATGGCGCCTGGGAAGAAATCGTGAGAGGCACCACGGTCGGACACAAGAAGCTCGAGCGCTTTCCCGAGGTCACTGCGCAGAAGGTGCGTCTGACGGTCACGGAATCGCGGGCCTGTCCCCTGATCGCGGGGTTCGGGCTCCATTTTGCCGCCCCGTGATGCCCCGTTTTTGACGAAGGGCGCCCCGATGCTGCCCGCGGCAAATTTGGCTTTGAGCGCGGGGGCGAGTATACTGCAAGCCCTCGTATAAACGAGTAATTCCACCGCAAATACCGCCGTTTTGGCCGGTTTTGAGGATTTTCGACAGCAAACGGGAAAGGTGAACAGATCATGGCTACCCAGACAGGCACTTTTGATGCGATCCAGCACGACGGGGAACCCAGGGCCAATGCGATCCGCAAACGCCTGAATGCGGTGGTGGGCCGGGGGCAGCGCACCTATACGCCATCGCAGCTCACGGTGGAAAAGGCCGAGGGCTGCATTTTGTGGACCGTTGACGGCCGGCGTCTGCTCGATTTCACGTCGGGCGTGCTTGTGGCCAATCTCGGGCACAGCCACCCCCGCTTTGAAGAACGGTACCTCGAATACGCGGGAGCACTGCCGCGCAACGCCTACAATATGGTCACGGAAGTGGAAGTGCTCGCGGCCGAGCGCCTGATCAAAAGCATGGCCGCGACCAACCCGAACGCGCAGAAGATCTTCTGGGGCGCCAGCGGCTCGGAAGGCATCCAGAAAGCCATGTGGGCGGCGCAGCATCATCAGCCGGAGCGCCCGATCATGGTGGCTACGCGCCACGGCTTCCACGGCAAAAAAGGCGCGCTGACGCTGGCCAAGCTGGCCCGGGAGTAATGAAGGTCCGAATTCCGATTCGGATATCAAATAGCTCTTTCACAAAGTTGTCAATTCCAAAAAGC
>DAOSJS010000272.1:0-5504 GCA_035367355.1 Candidatus Hydrogenedentota bacterium | reverse complement strand
CCAGCGTTGATACAGAATGCGGCCGTTGTTGAGGATCGCCGGGCACCAGTTGTGGTCCTGGTCGTGCGTGAGCCGGCGGATCTGGCCGTCGTGGTCGCGGAGGTACAAGTTGGTCACTTTGGAATGGCCGCCGACGCACGGCACGCCGATGAACGGCGCGGTCGAACAGAACACGATGCGTTCGTCGGGCAGATAGCAGGCGTCGTAGTTGTGCACGTCGGGTTCGTCGATGAGTGGGAGGCGCGTGAGCGTCCCCGTGGCCAGGTCGAGTTCTGCGATGCCCCACCGCCCCTCCGCGTTGGGAGTGGATAAGAGCAGGCGCTCGGCGCCGTAATGCAGGTCGAGGTCGCCGATGAACGCGTCGCCCTCGGGCACGAACACGGTCTCGGCGGTGTTGTCCCGGCCGGGGAGGCCAAGGCTGAGCAGGGAATTTTCGTAGCCCGTGGGCGGCAAATCAGAATTACTGCTGTAATTGGTGGGCAATCCCAGACGGTCGGCACGGCGGCGGATCACGAGGAGCCGGTCGAAATCGAGCAGGGGGTTGGCGAGCAAGGCCTCGCGCTGGAGCGCTTCGAAACGTTGTGCGATGGGGGCGATGCTCTCAGGCCCGGCCTCCTGGAGGAGCCGGGCGTGCTCGGCCTCCAGTGCGTTGAACTGTTCAAGGAACTCTCCTCCGCGCACATAGTGTTCCGGAAAAGTGTGCGTGAGATCCTCAATCGCCCGCTGGAGGGCGCGCCAGCGCGGCTCGGCGATGCCCTCTTGATCCTGCCCGGCCAGCCCGGGGAAATCTGAGTGAATGGTCACAGGCTGCCAGGCGCCGCGGTCGGCCAGATAGGTGAGCAGATTGCCGGTAAGTTTCAAAAGATTGGCACGATGGGGGCTTTCGATGTCAGCGTAATCGGGCCAGTGCCATCCGAATACAATGACGCGGCCCTGATCCAGCGCATATTCAACGAGTGGCCGGTGAACGCCTTTCGGGCTGTTGCCCAGGGGCATTCCTTCGGCGGGACTGCCCCAGTAAAAGTCCGCGACCGCAGGGCAGCCGCCTCGACTCAACCAGACCAGAGCGCCGTCGGATTGCAGCCCGGCAAATGCGGGGTGCCCGGGCTTGACCAGCACCATCGCCGCGGGGTCGCGCCAGTTTTCCAGTTGGTGGCGCTGCGGGCGGGTATCGCGCTCCAGGCCAAGCGGCGCCACCATAGCCAGGGCCCCCCCTGAAAGCAACATCGCGCCGCCGTTGCCGGCATACGCGCGCAGGGCTGTCAACGGGGCGCCGCTGTACAGGGCAGTGCGCGCGATATCGTCGCCCTGGTGGTACCAGATCACGTCGAACACGGACAGGTCGAGGGTCTCTCCGGCAGTGTCAAGAAAGCCCGTTTCGCCGTCCACGTGCAGCAGGGTCGCGTCGCCCAGCGTTTGCGCGACTTCCCACGCCGCCCGGTTGTGCGGTCCCATCGCATCTACCGTCTTTTCAGTTGTGGCGAACCCGATCGTGATGGCCGCGGCAGACACGTCCCCCCAATACGGCACGGCACTGCAGAACACCAGAACCCCGGCAAGAAAACGCATGCGCATTCCTTAATTGGCCAATGCTGGCCATCTCCATGGCGAACGGCTCGTGGTATGCCCGAAGGGAGTATACCGGGAAACGGAACCGGATTCAGCCCGCGCCAGAGGGAGGCATGATGTGCGGGCGTGCGGAGGATGCCGCCTCTGTCTGGCATGCGCCCTCGATCCTTCGGGGATCTTATACATGAAAGCGAATTTATATTCACAAAAACTTGAAATGCACGGGAAATTTAGTAAAAAAATCAGGATCGTCTTTAAATTGCAATAAAATAAGGTATTTAAGGTTCTTTTGCTGCAGTATGCCAGCCTGTGTTGCGCTGCTTGACAGGCGGAAGGCGCTGGGTTATAATGTGAATGCGTATTCACATAGGAGGGCGGTATGGCCAGAAAAAAACTCGCGACGGAGCTGCGGCAGGAGCAAATCCTCGCCGCTGCCCTGGAGATCGTATCCGCCAAAGGTTTGAGAGGCCTGAACATGGGCGCTGTGGCGCGGCGGGTCGGCATTGTACCGTCTGCCCTGTATCGGCATTTCCGGGACAAGGAAGAAATTTTGGATGGGCTCCTGGGGCTGATCGAAGAGCGGCTCCTGGCGCATGTGGAGGCAGCCAGGCAAGAGGCAGCGTGTCCGTTGACGGCGCTCGAGGTTTTGTTGAAGCGGCATGTCGGATTAATCCGGGAAAACGCAGGAATTCCGCAGGTGGTGTTTTCGGAAGAGGTCTACGGGGCTAATTCACAACGGAAAGCGCGGGTCTACGCGATCCTGACTCGGTATCTGGGAGAAGTAGAAGACCTCTTCGCGGAGGCGCAGTGCGCGGGACTGGTTGACCCGGACCTGGCGCCTGGCGATTTGTCGGTGATGTTTCTGGGCCTGGTTCAGCCCGCGGCGATTCTGTGGCATGTCAGCGATGGCGGGTTTGATGTGACACGATTGACAGATCGGGCGTGGCGGGTGTTTACCCAAGCGATACGAGGCGGTTTGTGATGAAAACATCAAAGAAGAAAAAGTTGATCGTTGTGCCGCTGCTGGCAGCCGTGCTTGTGGGAGCGTACGTTTTTAGTCAACGCAACGCGAGCAATGGAAACGGCGCGGTGCGCATTTCCGGGAACATCGAAGCGACCGATGTCGAGTGCAGCTTCAAGGTGGCGGGCTGGGTGGAGTCCCGGCTGGTATCCGAGGGCGAGACGGTGCATGCGGGCCAGCCCGTGGCGCAGCTGGACAGCGAGGACCTCGCGCAGGAGGTGGCCATGCGCCGGGCGGAAGTGGCCGGGACAGCGGCGAAGCTCGCTGAACTCGAAGCCGGCTCGCGCCAGGAAGAGGTCGAGCGGGCGCGGGCTGCGGTCGAGCTGGCCGAGGCCCGTCTGGATGAGCTGCTCGCGGGCTCGCGCAGCCAGGAGGTCAAGGCTGCGCGGGCATCGGTACAGCGGGCGGGCGCGGAGCTGACCCGGGCCGAGACCGACTATAACCGTCTGGAGCAGCTGTTCGAGCGGAACGCCGTGTCGGCGAAAGAGCGCGACCATGCTTATGCCGCGTTTGCTACCGCGCGGGCACAGCTTGCTGAAGCGCATGAACGGCTCGGTTTGACCCAGGAGGGTCCGCGCCAGGAACAGATTGCCCAGGCTCGGGCTGCGCTGTCGGAGGCCCGGGCATGGTTTGAGCAGGTGGCGTCGGGGCCAAGGAAAGAGACCATCGAACAGGCCCGGGCCGAATTGGCACGCGCCGAGCACGCGCTCCGCCTGGCGGAAACGCGGCTGTCGTATGCGTCGATTTCTTCACCGATATCCGGCCTGGTGCTGCAGGATCATGTGGAGGCGGGAGAGTATGTGGCGCCTGGTGCGCCGGTGGTGACCATTGGCGATCTGGGCAATGTCTGGCTGCGCGGCTACATCCTTGAGACCGACCTGGGCCGGGTCAAACCGGGGCAGCCGGCTCTGATCACCACGGACACGTACCCCGGCAAGGCCTACGAGGGGGTGGTCTCGTTCATTTCTTCCGAGGCGGAGTTTACGCCGAAGAACGTTCAGACGGCCAAGGAACGCGTCAATCTGGTGTACCGCATCAAGATTGATATACCGAACCCGGCGCTCGAATTGAAACCGGGCATGCCCGCCGACGCCGAGATCCATATCGACGGAGCGGCCGGGTGATGACGCCCATCCGCACGGAAAACCTTACGCGCACGTTTGGGGCCGTGACCGCAGTTGATGCGCTCAACCTGGACGTTCGGGAAGGCGAGATCTTCGGGCTGGTGGGGCCGGACGGCGCGGGAAAGACCACCACGATGCGTCTGTTGACGGCCATCATGGCGCCTACGTCGGGAGCGGCCTGGGTGGCGGGGCGCCATACCGTAGACGAGGCGGAGGCCATCAAAGAGGAGATCGGCTACATGAGCCAGCGGTTCGGGTTGTACCCGGACCTGACCGTGCTGGAGAACATTCATTTCTATGCCGATATCTACAGCGTACCGCGGCGCGGACGGGCAGAGCGGATAGATGAACTCCTGGCCTTCAGCAACCTTACCCCCTTCAAAAAACGTCAGGCGGGCCGGCTTTCCGGCGGGATGAAGCAGAAGCTCGGGCTGGCTTGTGCGCTGATCCATACGCCCAGGGTGCTGTTTCTGGATGAGCCGACCAACGGCGTCGACCCCGTGTCGCGCCGCGATTTCTGGCGGATTCTCTACAAGCTGCTCCGGCAGAAAGTGACCATCTTCGTATCGACGGCCTACCTCGACGAAGCGGAGCGGTGCAGCCGGATTGGCCTGATCCACAAGGGCCGGTTGATCGCCGTGGGCACGCCGGACGAAGTCAAGGGGCTCATGAGCGGTTCGGTGCTGGAGCTGCGCTGCGCGCTGCCGCGAAAGGCCACCGAGCTGCTCCGGACCCATTTCCCCCCAAATAACGTGGGTTTGTTTGGCGACCGCGTGCACGTGGCGACTGAAACACCCGAGGCGGCGGCCGATACCATTACGCGGGTGCTCGCTGGAGAGGGCCTCGTCGTGACGTCTTTGCGCGAGGTGGAATCCAGCCTGGAAGACGTTTTTATTTCGGTGCTGAGCCATCGGAAAGACGTAGAGGAGTCCTCATGAACGCCGGGACCGAGCCTGCGGTTGTTGTTCGAGGCCTGGGACGCCGGTTTGGTGCGTTCCGCGCAGTGAACAACGTGACGTTTGACGTGCCCCGGGGAGAGATCTTCGGATTTCTGGGACCCAACGGCGCGGGCAAGTCGACCACGATCCGCATGCTCTGTGGCATCCTGGCTCCGACCGAAGGCGAAGGGCGGGTGGCGGGCTGTGACCTGCGCACACAGGCCGAGGAGATCAAGGCGCGCATCGGGTACATGAGCCAGAAATTCTCGTTGTATGAAGACCTCACCGTCGAGGAAAATATTGATTTTTACAGTGGCATTTACCGGATCCCCGCGGAGAAAAAGCAGGAACGGAAGACCTGGGCGCTCGAGATGGCCGGGCTGAGCGAATACCGCGGCATGCGCACGAGCCTGCTGTCGGGTGGGTGGAAACAGCGGCTTTCACTGGGTTGCGCGATGCTGCACGAACCGCCGGTCCTTTTTCTCGATGAGCCGACGTCGGGCGTGGACCCGATCAGCCGGCGCGAATTCTGGGACCTAATTTATGAGCTTTCAAGCAAGGGCGTCACCGTGTTTGTGACCACCCACTATATGGACGAGGCGGAATACTGCGACCGCATTGGCATGATTTACCGGGGTGAGCTGGTGGCGATGGGCACGCCCGAGGCTCTGAAGCGGGAAACCATGTCGGAAGATGTCCTGGAAGTGCTGTGCGATCGGCCAAGCGACGCGATGGAAGTCCTGGAACGTGTGGAAGTGGTGCAGGAAGCCGCGCTGTTCGGCAACGGGTTGCACGTGACGGTGGCGCGCGCGAGCGGCGGCGGCGCGGCCGTGCACCGCGCGTTGGTCGAAG
>DAOSJS010000271.1:0-5529 GCA_035367355.1 Candidatus Hydrogenedentota bacterium | reverse complement strand
GGGGCACCCCGGACGGCGGGTTCATCCTGTCTGATTATGGCGATGCACAGGCTATCGGGGTCGCGCTTGACACCAAGGAGATCATGCTCGCGGCATTCCTGGACGCCGACCCATGGTGCGCGGCGAAGGATTGAACGGAAAGCCTCTCCCCCGCGCGTTTTTGCTATGAACTACGGAGTTCGAAGAGGGTAAATGTAGAGGCTTCGACCCGTTTTGCACAATTCCCTTACGGACCTTTACCATACGGACCCAGCTCTCAGGAACAGAGGACTCTTTCCGATGACAGCCTTTCTCTTGACTGTTTTTATCTGCGCATCTGAGGTGAAGCACCCGGTCTATCCACCGGACTACACCCACGAACAAACAGATGCGCTGAAAAAAGCCGTTGCCCCCGCGATGGCGCTGTCGGTGCAGGAATTATATGACCTGGTCCCGGAGCAGTCGGGCATTTTCTTTTGTGGCTGCCCGAATTGCGACGGTGGCGCGCAGGAGCACGCTCTGCAATGGCATCTGGGCATGGGCGACACGGTCCAATGCCGGTACTGCGGCATGCAGTTTCCCAACGAGCACTTCACATCGAACCGTTCAACAACCCTCGCAACGCCGAGCGGCGGGATACACGAATACCGGTGGTACGAAAACGAGGAAGGCCGCCAGTATTATTTTGAAGCCCGCGCCTGGTACGAGCAGTGGCAGTGGACCCGTGATATGGCGCTGAAGCTCGCCAACCTGTATGCCCTCACGGGCGACTTCGAATACGGGAGCCGCGCCGCCGCCATCGTGGGCCGCTACGCACAGGTGTTTCCCGACTATGCAATTCGCTTTGATTACCCGTTTCGGCCGGTGCGTTTCTGGCCCGCTGACCAGAAATGGCCGTACGAACCGGGTTTCGAGCCATTTCGCGGAGCAAAATTCTCCTGGTGGGGTTACGGGGACATCCCCAGCAGGCTCGCGCTGGCGTATGATCTGCTGGCATCCGGAGATGTGTTCGAGCGCATGAGCGACTTGCTGGGCACGGACATTCGGACGCGCATCGAACGGGATCTGATCCGCCTGGGCTATGAATTCGTGGTTGCCAACCCGGACGACTACACCAACATGTCGCCGGGCATGTATTGCGACATGATCATTGCCGGGCGGGTCCTTGGCGCGCCGGAGATGGTCCGCGAGGCGCTGGAACGTGCACACACCCTGGTCGAAACGCAATTCTTCGCGGACGGCTGGTGGCGGGAGTGCGCCCCAAGTTATCACTGGCAGACACTCGGGACGCTCGAGGCCATTGTGCGCGCGTTGCGCGGTTACAGCGACCCTGCCCTGGGTCCGGAACCGCCCGCCGGAGAGGCGCTCCTGGCGGAATTCATCCCCATGCTGGCCCGGGCGCGCCAGGCCGGCGAAGAGGCCTTGCTCCCGGATGGGCGCATTATGCCGCTCAACGACACGTGGGCTTCGGACCGGCGGGCGCCGCTCAGCGAGTCGGTCTCGCGGCTCTGGCCGCATATGGGACACGCGATTCTGGGCGCGGGGACCGGCGAAACCCAGTTTCAAGTGCACATCAACTGGAACGCGTCGTATGGACATACCCACCTGGACACGGGCGCGATCCTGCTGTTCGCGCACGGCAAGGAAATGCTCTCCGACATCGGCTACACGCATACCCGGTACCGAAACTGGGTTATCAACTCGGCATCTCACAACATGGTAGTCGTTGATCAGCGATCGCAGCCTTTGAAGTATAACCAGCCCGCCATGGGAGGAAATCTGCTGTTTTTTGACGATGCAGATCCTCATGTCCAGCTGGTCGACCTTGATGCCAGTCCGGCATATCCGGAATGCTCTATCTACCGCAGACGCCTGCTGCACGTGCATCTTCGGGAGGGATTTGATTACGTCGTGGATTGCTTCGACGTTGCAGGGGGCGCCACACACGACTTTTTTCTGCACGGAAGCGCAGACGAACCCGGGACGCTTCAGACGGCCATCGAACTGCATGAGCCGGTGGCCTCGCTGGTCCCGGATTGGGGCGGAACCGAGCCGTACACGGGGGAGGATTGCACCGACACCAGTGGAGAACGGCACCATCCCTACGCCTTCCTGCGTAACATTCGGGCGGGCGCGTGCGAAGGCCCGCTGCGTCTGACGTGGCGTTATGGCGACACTGGCCTGACCACCTGCCTCTTCCCGGAACCCCTCTCCACGGCCTGCCAGTTTCAGTCCCCCGCCATCCGCCCTGCCGGCGAAGTTGACCAGCATCTGGACGATCATCTTATGGAGGGGTTTCTGATCCGTCATTCTGGAGGGACCAGCCGTTTCCTGGCGGTTCACATCCCCTGGGAAAGCACAGAGTGGGTTACAGAAGTCACGCAACAGGCACACGAATTGACAATTACGCACGAAACCGGCCGCGAGACAATTCGGCTGGATGAGAACCGTATTACGGTGACCTCATCTGAGGGGTGGGAATATGCAACGGGAACGCCGGCCGCGGGTAAGATCGAAGCCATCCACACTGAAAATGGCGAGGCCGTGATCGTCTGCGACTGCGACGTGCCGCCTGCGGGGATCCTTCGGCTGGAAGCCGCGGACGGACGGACCCTGTGTCTGCGCGCGGCCCGGATGGATGGCAACCGCGTCGTTCTCGCCGAAGATCCCGGCCTGACCCTGGACGCCGCCTCACAGGGGGCCGTGATGCGGTTCCATCCCCGCGCCACCCTCCCCGGTCCGTTAACCTGGACCGTCTGGCCGCGCTGACACCGGGCGCTGCCTCCAAACCCACAACATCCAGAGCACTGTTTGACATTCGATGGGGCAAACGACAAGATCCTCGCGTTATGCAGAATGAGAACGAAAGATACATGAGCTACGCGCTGCGTGAAGCCGAGCGCGCCATGGAAATCGGCGAGGTGCCCATTGGCTGCGTGATCGTCAGCGAGGGGCAAATTGTTGGAAAAGCCCATAATCAGCGCGAACTGCTGCAGGATCCCACCGCGCACGCCGAGATCCTCGCCATCACCCAGGCAGCCACGCACTTTCAGAGCTGGCGGCTCGAAGGGGCCAGACTCTACGTCACGCTGGAGCCCTGTGCGATGTGTGCCGGCGCCATCATCCTTGCCCGGGTCGCCGAGGTGCATTTCGGCGCGTACGACCCCAAGGCAGGGGTCTGCGGAAGCCTCATGAACCTCCTCGAAGATCCCCGGTTCAACCACAATCCCAGGCTCTATCCCGGCCTCCTGGCGGAGGAGTGCGGCGCGCTTCTCAGCGGTTTCTTCCAGCGCATTCGTGAAGACGCGTCCCGGCATCCCAAACCCCGTCCCCCGCGGAACTGAGGCCATCGCCAGAACGCAGCCAGGCTCCCGTGCCCCGGAAGGGCGCAGATTTCATAATGCGTCCTGACTTGCTATACTCTGTGGCATTCCGCGACTGCCGCGCAGGGATTTTCGCGCCGCGCGGCCACCAGACTCCCAACAAGAGGAACCGGGTATGAGTGAAATACTGCCCCAGTTGATCGAGATGACGCGATATCTGGCCGACCCCGCCAAAGGCCTGGCCATTCTCGGAGAAGGCAACACCTCCGCCCGCATCGATGACGATACGTTTTATGTCAAGGCCTCCGGCACGTCCATGGTCAATATCGACGCCGGCGGCTTCGTCAAAGTCTCCATCTCCAAAATCATTCCCCTGCTCGACGATTTAGAGGCGGGCGATGCCGAGGTGCAGGCGGCTTTTCAAGACGCCATGATTGACGCCCCGGAAGGAAAGCGGCCGTCGGTCGAGGCCATTCTCCACGCGATCTTGCTTCAGGTGCCGGAATTCGCCTTCGTCGGGCATACCCATCCTACGTACACCAACATGATCCTGTGTTCGCGGAATTGTGCTGAAGCCGCGCGCGGGCGCCTCTTCCCGGACCAGATCGTTTCGATGAAGCACAAGTCGGTATATGTGCCTTATACCGACCCGGGCCTGCCGCTTGCTCGTGAGGTCAAACGGCGTTTCGAAGCATTCGTCAATGAGGAAGGCGTGCTGCCTTCCGTGATCCTGATGCAGAACCACGGGCTCATCGTCATGGGCAATACGCCGCGCGCCGTAGCCAGTGCCACCGACATGACCGAGAAAGCGTCGAAGGTCCTTGTGGGTACCTATGCCATGGGCGGCCCGCACTTTCTCGCGCAGAAAGACGTCGAACGCATCTTTACGCGTCCCGATGAAGCCTACCGTCTCAAATCCATCACCGGAAATCACTAGCCACCAATACCGAGAAGGAGATGCCGTTGTGGGTACCATTACTGACTATCGCGAAGCCAGGACTCCTTTGCCGAAGACATACCAGGCCTGGCAGATTTTCGGTGCGGGATTCGAGAACGTCGGCAAGGACGGCCAGCCGAGTACCCTCGAGCTTCGCCCGCCCAAAGACAACGAGATCCTGCTTCGCGTGGACGCACTGGGCCTCTGTCTCTCCGACATCAAAATCATCCGGCAGGGCAGCGCCCATCCGCGGCTGCGCGGCCGCGATTTGTCTACCGACCCCACCGTACTGGGCCACGAATGCTCCGTAACCGTGGTCGCGGTCGGAAAACAGTGGCAGGACATGTTCAAGATCGGCGAACGGTACATTGTACAGGCCGACATCTACTACGATGGTCTGAGCTTTGCCTTCGGCTATATGATCCCCGGAGGCCTGGCTCAGTACAGCTATCTGGACGAGCGCGCCCTGGCCGGCGATGAAGGCTGCTACCTGCTGCCCGTACGCGACGAAACCGGCTACAGCCAGGCGGCGCTGGCGGAACCCTGGGCCTGCGTTGAGATGTCCTACAATCTTGAAGATCGGCTCGAGCCAAAACCCGGCGGGAAGATGCTCGTCGTAGCCGCGGACGTTGAGGATGCGAAACGCAGCTATCCCGGCGCGATGGTGGTGCCTCCCCAGCCTGAAAACCTGCCCGACGGCCCATTCGACGACATTGTCATCACGAAACCCGAAACGGCCATCGTGGATGCTCTGGCAGGCAAACTCACACGGGGCGGTGTCATGTATCTCCTTGGACAGCCCGTTGAGGACGGCATTGTTACCCTGGACATTGGCCGAATCCATTATGAAGACATGCGCTTCTTTGGCGGAGGCGGCGATGTCGCCGCGGCAGGCAAAGCCAATGCGCGCGCGGATCTCCTGCCGCAGGGCAATTCCCTCTTCATCGGTGCGGGCGGCCCTATGGGCCAGATGCATGTGCAGCGGGCCATTCAGATCCCCAACGGCTCGAAACGCGTCGTCGTAACCGATCTGGACCGGCAGCGGCTTGAGCACATCGAGATGCGCTTCGGCGATATGGCCCGGGACAAGGGCGTCGAGCTTTTCACCCTGGCTCCGTCCGATTTTGGGTCTCAGGAAGAGATGGACGCGAAAATCCGGGAGCTTTCCCCGAATGGTTATGACGATGTATGCGTTCTCGCCCCTGTGGCGCCGCTGGTGACGCAAGCCTGCGGATATGCGGCCGACAACGCGCTGGTGGCGCGCATGGCCGGGCACCTGCCCTTCCGTCT
>DAOSJS010000270.1:0-5529 GCA_035367355.1 Candidatus Hydrogenedentota bacterium | reverse complement strand
TGTACACGGAGCCGGACCCGCAGGCCGGCACGCGGTATTGCCTGCCGGAGGGCACGCTGCTCTCCGTGCAGGTGGCGCAGGTGTTGGCCGGTCCGGAGGAATGGTGCACGCGGGGCCCGCTGGTGCTGTCTGAGTCCGGAAATGACGCGTATCACAATGCCTCGTTCGCGCTCATCCATCCGACGGAGGTTCGGGTGAGCGGGGGCGTGTTGAACTCTGACAAAGCAGCTTTGACCCGATAACACTGAAAGCTCGGAGGTGGCAAATGAGATTGATGATTCTTGTGGTGCTGCTGAGTGCTCCCTATATGAAGTCCTCTCCCGAGAATTACATGGATGTAATGCGAGAGTATGAATCGAATCAGCGCGTCCTTCGCGCAGCGCTCGAAAACGGTTTGGAGCTTTCGGACGCGTATGACTTGACGATCAAGCTCATGGGAACTTCGATAGACCCACCTAAGCGCGAAAATATTGCATATTGGGAGCAGAAGGACTTCCCCTTCTTGGGGTTTCTCACGCAGATCCTGGAGACAACTGATATGCCTCTTAGTCGTCCGCCGTACACGAGGCCTCATGTGTCGCAAATTACCGTTTTAAACTGGATAGCCGTGTCTCAGCATCCGGAATGCACCGATTGGCTTATCAAATACGCGGAAGAGCTTCTCAAGAAACCAATTGAATCCGATGAGGATATTGACCGCTTAAAGGGTACATTGAAGGCACTCGGTTACAATGGAAGTGAACAGGCTCTGGATATGCTTTTCCGTATGCAGAGCAAGAAAGCGTGGGAAAACGGCGATTATGTAGACCTCAAATCTTATGAGGGTTCTTCGCGCAAATCCCAGCAGGATATTGTCTTCGAGCTGCGGGCTGCTGCGTTGGCTGGTATTGCCTTTTCGGGCACAGAAAGGGCCCTGAAGGCTTTCGCAACGGGCGAAGGTCTTGCCAACGACATGGGCAGGTTTGACGGTATATTCAGCATTGCGGCGCATGCGCGGTTTGGCCTGTATAATTTATCCTGGCACTACCAAAATGGCCTGGCCCCTGAAGTCGAAGCAGAACTGAAGTCCGTATACGATAAATACCATATGGAATATCGTGCCAAGGAGCAATTCGGACCCATTACCGATCCTACGCGGCCCCCCAGGCCTGTAATGTAAACGCAAAATAGAAATGTCCGCTTTGCGCTGGGGGTGAGCGGGTTATCCTAGGGCTGTGGGCAGGTGCGTTTGTGGGGGATGTGTCGGCCGGTCCGGATGAGTGGTGCACGCGGGGCCCGCTGATGCCGCATGAATGCGTGGGGGCTGAACCGTGTGCCGACGAGGACGTCGGCGCACCCAGACGAGGACGTCGGCGCTCCCAGGGTACCTATCCTCCGCGGGCGGGGCTGAACCGTGTGCCGACGAGGACGTCGGCGCTCCCAGGACGTCGGCGCTCCCAGGGTACCTATGGGGTGGAGTTTTGGAGGTTGGAGTTTGAGGCTGGATTTTGAGGTGTGGCTTGCAGCACCCAATCTCACGGCAAAAATCCCCAGGCCTGACAAAGAACAAAGGATGTAGCGACGCACCCAGGCAATACCCGCAAATGACGGACAGAGACCGTCGCTGCGCGAGTCTGCTCTGCAACAACCCATAACGGACAAATTGGCCGCCGGCTACGATGAACCAACGGCGCAGCCGGTCGATCAGGGTGCTATTCGAGTCTTCGGATGCAACGGCCTGTATCTTTGTCTGAGCCGCACACGCGGGATAGGAGTGAGGCGCCGAAACAATCCGCGAGTCACTCGGTGTCAACCCGCGCATTGGAGTATAATCCCGCCCAAACGAGCGCTCCCGGAGGCAGGCCGCCGGGCGCTCAGAGCGGGGGATTTTGGACCAGGAAGGACGGCAGGCATGGCGCATGTGTTGATCACGGGGGTAGCAGGATTCATCGGCTCGTCCCTCGCGGACCGGCTGCTCGCACGGGGCGACACCGTTGTGGGGCTGGACGACTTCAACGACTACTATGACCCGGCCATTAAGCGGGGGAACATCGCGGGGGCCCTCACGAACGAACGGTTTACCTTGCATGAACTCGACCTCTGCGACGAAGCGGCCGTGATGGCGCTGATGGAGAGCTCGCGCCCGGAGGTGGTGGTGCATTTGGCGGCGCGGGCGGGGGTGCGTCCGTCGCTGGAAAACCCTGGACTCTACCACCGGGTCAATGTCATCGGCTCGCAGCACGTGCTCGACGCATGCCGCCGGTTCAATCCATCCCACCTCGTGTTTGCGTCCAGTTCGTCGGTGTACGGCGGATGCACCGACGTGCCGTTTGATGAAGACAACCCGGTATCTCGGCCGATCAGCCCCTATGCCGCCACGAAACGCATGAACGAACTCATGGGCCACGTCTACAGCCACATCTACGGGCTGAACGTCACCATGCTGCGGTTTTTTACGGTATACGGCCCGCGTCAGCGCCCGGATATGGCGATCCACGCCTTCACGCGGCGCATCGACGCCGGACATCCGGTCCCCCGGTTTGGCGATGGCTCCACGCGCCGCGATTACACCTATATCGACGACTGCATCGATGGCGTGGTCCAGGCGATCGACAGGCCCTTCCGCTACGAGATTTTCAATCTGGGCGAGAGCCAGACCACGAGCCTGCAGGAACTCATCGAGCTCATCGCCCGGCACGTGGGCAAAACGCCCATCATTGACGAGAAACCCCTGCAACCCGGCGATGTGGACATCACCTGCGCCAACATTGAAAAGGCCCGCCGCATGCTCGGCTACGATCCGAAAACCGGCATGGACGAGGGCATCCGCCGTTTCGTGGCCTGGTACCGCGAACACAAAACTCCCTGAGCCCAGCCTTCGGCCACGCGGCCGGCCTGGTTCCCCGGCCCCGGAGAGGTTTTTACCAGTACAGCGCTTGGATGTCGCGTGTTTTGGCGGTATGCTATGCTGATCTGCCGGAGTGTGCGGACTTCGGCCCGGTCCGGGAAAGATCATTCACAGCGCAGTAAGAACGCTTTTGGGATTGTCGCGAAACATGCCAGCGAAACGTGCATATATTCAGACCTTCGGCTGCCAGATGAACGAGCATGACAGCCAGCGGATGGCAAAAATACTTGAATCGGCGGGTTATGCGCTAACGGACGACCCGGCACAGGCCGGCGTCGTGCTGATCAACACCTGCTCCGTGCGGGAAAACCCCGAAAACAAGGTCTACAGCCTCCTGGGCCGTCTGCGCCGCCTCAAACAGGACGGGGCGCGGATGATCATCGGAGTGGCGGGCTGCGTCGCTCAGCAGGAGGGCGAGGCGATCCTCCGCCGCGAGAAATGCGTGGATCTCGTTTTCGGGCCCGACAACTATTTTGACTTGCCGGACATGATCGCGGCGGTCGAGCGCGGCGAACGCGTGCTCAACACGGAATGGCTGTCCGGCAGGCAGAAGGTCCGGAATTTCATTCCTGAGGAGCGGATGGAACAGGTAGCCCTCGAAGGATGCAAGGGCTACATCGCGATCACCAAAGGCTGCGACAATTTCTGCTCGTTTTGCATCGTGCCGTACACGCGGGGCCGCGAGGTCAGCCGCGAGATGGACAACATTCTGTGCGAAGCCCGCATGATGCTCGAACAGGGCGCGAAAGAGATCTGGCTGCTGGGGCAGAACGTGAATTCGTACAAAGCGGACGGCGCAGGGTTCTATGAGCTGCTGGACGCCGTGTCGCGCCTCGACGGCCTGGCACGGCTCCGTTTCACGTCCCCGCACCCCAATGACTGGAACCACCGGCTGTCGGATTTGATGGCTGAGCGCGCGGTCATCTGCAACCAGCTGCATCTGCCGTTTCAGGCGGGCGGCAACCGCGTGCTTGAACGGATGCGCCGGCGCCACACGATAGAGGACTATCTTGAAAAAGTGCGCTATATGCGCGCGATCAATCCGGCGATCGAGCTCAGCACCGACATCATCGTGGGATTCCCGGAGGAGACCGAGGAGGAATTCGCCTGGACTCTGCGCGTTATGGATGAAGTGCGGTTCTCGCAGGTGTTTGCGTTCAAGTATTCGGTTCGGCCCGGCACGCGCGCGGCCGGGATGGTGGACGACGTCCCCCGCGAGGTTAAAGAAGAGCGTCTGGCACGCGTGCTCGAACTGCAGGAACGCATTACCGAAGAACAACTGAGCGGGCTGATCGGGTCGCGTCATGAGGTGCTGATCGACGGCGCACACCTGCGCCGGCAGGGCGTCATGAACGGACGCACGGAAGGGTACCGGCCGGTATCCGTGCCCGGCGATGCGCTGGAGATCGGCGACCTGGTTCCGGTGCAAATCACCGGATACCGCAATCATTGGCTTGAAGCGGAACGCCTGCTCGACCTGTCCGCCTCCGGCGGGCATCCGGCTGGACCAACTCGTTCCCTGGAGGCATGAATCAACATGATCGTCAACGTGACATCCCGCGCGAAGTTTGTGTTCGCGGAGGCTCCCTGTGCGCTTGCCCTGCCCGTGTTCGAAGACTCCCTGCCCGTCGAGTCTCTCCTGCTCGACGAAGCGGATGCGCGAACCATAGCGCGATGGCACGAAAAAGGGCTGGTGCGCGGGAAAGCGGAGGAAGTTCATTTTCTTTCCTCGACGGGCCGCAGATACGAAGGCGTTTTGCTTCTGGGCCTCGGCAGGCGCGAGGCCTGCACTACCGAGACGCTGCGCCGTGCGGCCGGCCAGGGATGCGCCGCGCTGAGCGCCCACCGGCTGGAGCGCGTCGTGTTCGACGCGGCGTCTGTACCGGAGCTGGCCCACGGCATTGTCGAAGGGATCCTGCTGGGCCAGTACCGCTTTGACCAGTACAAGGAGC
Source organism: Candidatus Hydrogenedentota bacterium (assembly GCA_035367355.1). GTDB lineage: Bacteria > Hydrogenedentota > Hydrogenedentia > Hydrogenedentales > SLHB01 > UBA2224. The sequence goes on along the minus strand of DAOSJS010000270.1, from coordinate 690 downwards.
GCAAACCGGACGCAGCGGCCGCGCCGCAAGTGGACAATATCACGATCGTGCTTGAGGCAGACGCGCACGACGTTATGCGCCATTGTGAACAGGCCCGGCTGGCCTGTGAAAGTGCCAACTGGGCGCGCGATCTCGCCAATACGCCGCCCAACGACATGACGCCGTCGCGCCTGGCGGGTGCGGTGCTCGAAATGGCCGAAGACGCCGGATGCTCGGGCGAGGTGTATCACCGCGATCAGTTGGAAGAGCTCGGCATGCGGGCGTTTCTCGGGGTTGCCCGCGGCAGTGTGGAGCCGCCCACGCTGTCGGTATTGCATTACACGCAGGAATCGGCCACGCAGACCATCGCGCTGGTCGGCAAAGGCATCACGTTCGACACGGGCGGCATCTCATTGAAACCCGGCCAGGATATGCACGAGATGAAGTTCGACATGTGTGGCGCGGCGGCCGTGGCCGGGGCGTTCCGGGCCATCGCCGCGCTCCGTCCCGCCATCAACGTGGTGTGCGTCATTCCCGCCTGCGAGAACGCGCCCGGAGGCCATGCGCAGCGGCCTGGCGATGTCGTCCGCGCGTATAACGGCAAGACCATCGAAGTGAACAATACCGATGCAGAAGGCCGCCTGATCCTGGCCGACGCGCTCGCGTATACCGTCGATCGGCATCGTCCCGGCCTCGTGGTCGATCTGGCCA
>DAOSJS010000269.1:0-5628 GCA_035367355.1 Candidatus Hydrogenedentota bacterium | reverse complement strand
GGATCTGGACGACAATGTGCGCAGCAGCGGCGCGGAGGCCGACTATTACACGACACTGGAGCCTCCCTACGGGTGCAAGAACGGCCCGTTCAGTTCGCTGGAGGAATTGCTGCTCGTGGATGGCATGTCCACGGAGCTGTTTTTTGGGGACCCGGACGATCCCGTGCAGTTCCCGCCGTTGACGGAACTGCTCACGGTGCATGGGGACCCGTTGGGACGGATCAACGTGAATACGGCGAAATACCCCGTGCTGGAGGCCATGTCTGATGCGATTGGGGAGGCGGGGTTGAGCCAGATGATCCTGACCTGGCAAGAAAACGGCGACCCGGTGACCAGCCGGAGCGATGCCGAGGCGCGCGGCCTGCTGGACACCCGGGAACAGGGCAGCCGGCGGCCACGCCGGTCAGAAGCAGTGGTCGGGACGCATAAACCGGAGGTGTGGACCTGGTCAAGCGACGTGTTCCTGATCGAAGGGATGGGCTTATATGAACGCGCCATGGTGCGGATCCAAGCCTTCGTCTGGCGGGATTCCGGCAGGGAGGCGGCCGAATTGTTCCGAACGCTGGATTGGAGAGTAACACAATGAAACTGCCGGCGAAAATTGGCGCAGTGGAGTTTGACGACGACGAAATCCGCCTGGCCGTGGTCAATACCGGGGGGCGGGTGCCGTCGATCCTGGATGCGAGTGCATGCCGGGCGGTCTATGAGAGTGCGAGCGAGCGCTTTGAGGCCCTGGTGGCGGCGGTCAAGCATGCACGCGCGCAGCTGAAGGCCAAACCGTCGGCATGGGTGTTGTGCGCGGGCAGCGACAATGCCATCGCGCGTAAGCTGGCCCTGCCGTTCAAGGGACGGGGTAAAGTGGCCGCGGCGGTGCCGTTCGAGCTGGAGCCGTATCTGGCCTTCCCCATCGACGAACTGGCGGTCGATTACAGCATCATCCGCGAGGCTGACGGTAACACGGAGGTGCTTGCTGTCGGGGTGCGCCGGACGCTGCTCGAAGAACAGCTCGACGTGCTGAGCGCGGGCGGAATCACGGTGGAAGGCATTGGCCTGGATGCCGCAGGACTGACCTCGCTGTTGCGGGCGCGCCAGGGCGGGAATGCGGGTCTGGCCGCGGCGCTGCACGCGCGCGAACACGGGGCTTCTCTGGTGGTCACGCGAGGCACGGCGCTGGTGTATTTGCGGCATGTGCCGTTGCCCAGCGGGCAGCTGCGCCGCGAGCCGGCGGGCGCCGCGCGGGAAGTCCAGAACACGCTGCGGGCGTTTCAGGCGTCCTGGCCCGAAGACGAGGCCCCGCTGTCCGAATTGACGGTAACGGGCCTGGAGCTGCCGGAGGCGGATCGGGAGGAATTCGAGAAGGAACTGGCACTGCACGTCCGGCAAATGGATCTGCTGGAAGGGATGAAGGATTCGGTCCGTGCGCGTATGGGACAGCCCGCGGCCCGGGTTGCGCCCGATGGCATGCTTGTCGACGCCGCGGACGAGTCATCGGACGAAGCCCCGCCTGAGGAGCGGGTGAGCGCCTGGGCGGCTCTGGCCGGGGTTGCGCTTACGGCGGCTGGAGGCGCATACGGGCTGGATTTCCGCACGGGTCCGCTGGCGGCAGCGGGCAGTTGGGCCGGCCTGGTGCGGCATGGGATTTTTTCAGTGTCGCTGGCGGCGTTGCTGCTGGCGGGGTACGGCGTGCACATGTATGCCAATTACCAACGGAATCGCGCCGAAATCGAGCGTATTGGCAATGCGATTTGGCAGTATTACGAAGAGGCGTTCCCGGCGTCTCCGAGCATGCAGGGCGGCCGGCCCTCTGCTGATACAGGGGGCAGTGTTGCCATAGATATGATGCGGGCGGACCACTCCGCCATGTCGGAAACGCAGGAACTGTCTGACGTAGGCATGTACCAGCGGCCGCCCCTGCCGGACATCCTCCGGGAAATCAGCATACGGATGCCAGACAGCAAGGTGCGGGTAACGTCGGTGCGGATCGCGTCTACACAGCGGCGTGGGGATCTGCAAAGCATCACCATCGAAGGCGAGGTGATCGATCCCGGCGCGTTTGACGATGTGATGGCCGGGCTGCAGTCGTCGGAGTTTTTCAAGCAGGTGGAAAGCCCGCAGCGCCGGGGCGAAGGCGGCAAGGCCACGTTCAGCGTACGCGCTTATATCTAGGACAGGAGTACGGACAATGGCAAAGGTCGCGATGCAGAAGCGCGAGAAAATGGTGGTGCTGATCGGAGCGGTGGTCGTCGCCGTGATTGTATCGCAATGGCTGTTTTCGGGGCTTGGCCCGTTCAAAGCGTACCACCAGTCTATCCGGGAGGTGGAGGCGGCGCGGTTGCGGCTGCTGGATGCCCAGGTGGTACGCGACGAAGCCCTGGGCCGCCTCCAGAGCAGTGTGGCTCTTGAAGGAAAATTGCGCAGCCGGGGCGCTTTTGGCCTGTACTCCTATGTGGATCGCGCCCTTCAGGCCCAGAACCTCAAGGGTGGCCAGGGCGTCCGGGCCACCCTGGAAACCCAGAACACAGCCGTCCGGTCGGGCGCGTTCGAGGCCGTCAAGCTCCATCTGGAAGGGGTGAGCATGGAAGAACTGCTCAACCTCCTCCTGCGCATATATAGCGGGGAAAATTTGATTGTGCTGGACCGCATGGACGAATTGCGGCCGGCGGATGACGGCCGCGGGCTGGTCTGCGACCTCGTGTTTATTGCGCCACGTGGGTAACCCTCGAAGGGCGCCTGCCCGCCTTGCTTCTGCCCGGTTTGAAATAATGAGCCGCATTCATGCCTGTGCGGCGGCTTTTTTCACCGTTTCAGGGTTGATTTTTCATAAGCCCTCAGTCAGAATGCTTCTGGGATTCGAGGACGGGTGGGTTGTGCTCGGCCGCGCAGCGTTTTTCGGGTAGCTGGGTGGCAGATATTCCTTGACGAAAGAGGTGGAGGACGGTGCGTGAACGTCCCGTTTATGCCGAAACGGACGGGCGGTCTTCCGTTTTGGCGCCCTGCCTGATTTTCGAGGTGTCCGCTGACATGTGGATGAGGACATGGAATTCGATTTCCCGCAACCGTAAGCGGGGCTTGACTATGGGATGCAGACGGCGGAATGGGCGTCTGCGCCGGGACAGCTGAAGGCGAGGAAAATTATTGACAACTCAAGGTGTAAGTGTAATATTTGCAATACTATCTCGCACTATTTACATTGACAAGATCGGGGCATGTCTGGTACATTGAAGGTGCTGAGAAAGTGAGGTTTGTGCCGTGCAGCAACAAGCGTATAGCCTCTTCGGGCAGACCCTTGTCGAAAAGGGCGTAATCACTCAAAAACAGCTTGATGAAGCGATCCACAAACAGCAGACGACCATGGGCCACCGGCGCCTGGGGGAGATTCTGGTTCGTCTGGGCTATCTGAGCAAAGGGCATATTACAGAAGGGCTTGCCGAACAGCTCGGCATCCCGATTGTCCGCCTCTCCGACCGTGAAATCCCCGAGCGGATCCGCAACATGGTGGAACCCAGCATCGCCACCTTGTACCGCATCATCCCGCTCGGTGAATCGGGAGACCGCTTGCTCATCGCAACGGCCGACCCGACGAATTTCACCTCCCTGGAAAACGTCGAACGTCTTCTGGAGCGCCCGGTTGAACCGCAGCTGGCGCTGGCTGAGGACATCTCCGAAGCGCTGAGCAAGTATTACGGCCTGAACGAGCATACCGTGGAATCGATGCTCTCGACGGTGAGCAGCGCGTCCACCATGAGCACGCTCAGCACCATGTCGAACGTGAGCTCGCTGGACTCGGCCATGAGCAGCGTGAGCAGCATGTCGGCGAGCGACATCAGCATGAGCAGCATCAGCGTCGATGCGACGGATTTTGACGTAGGCAGCAGCACGGACACGGAGGACGATGACGACCACCCCGTGGTCCGCTACGTCCACAACCTGATACTGGAAGCATTCCGGCTTCGGGCGAGCGATATTCACGTGGAGCCCGGAAAATACGACGTGAAGATCCGGTACCGGATCGACGGGGTGCTGCATATGATGCCGCTGCCGCCGAAACGGGCGCAGGCGTCGATCATTTCGCGGCTCAAACTGCTCTCCAATATGGACCTGTCGGAACGGCGCATTCCCCAGGACGGCCGTATCAAGCTGAATATCGGCGGCAAGATGGTGGACTTGCGCGTCAGTGCGCTGCCGGCCCAGTACGGCGAGAGCATGGTGATGCGTATCCTGGACAAAAGCGGCCTGATGCTGGGCCTGGGCCAGCTGGGCTTCAGCCCGGAAGACCAGCGCCGCTGGGAAGATTTGCTGGGTCAGGGTTCGGGCGTGATGCTCGTGACAGGGCCCACGGGCTCGGGAAAAACCACCACACTCTACGCCTCGCTGCACAAACTCAACAGCCCCGACCGCAAGCTGGTCACCGTGGAAGACCCGGTGGAGTACCAGCTGTCGGGGATCAACCAGGTGCAGGTGAACCACGAAATCGGGTGGAAATTCGATAACGCGCTGCGCGCCATTTTCCGCCAGGACCCGGACATCGTGATGGTGGGTGAAATCCGCGACCTGGAGACGGCGGCCATCGCCATCAAGGCGGCGTTGACGGGTCATATGGTGTTTTCAACGGTCCACACGAACGATGCGGCCAGTTCGTTCATCCGCCTGGTGGACATTGGGGTGAAGCCGTTCATGGTGGCGTCGGGCGTGCGCTGCGTGCTCGCGCAGCGGCTGGTGCGGACCTTGTGCACCACCTGCAAAGAGCCCGCGAAACCCGACGAGCTCCAGAAAGAGCGCCTGGGCCTGAAGGTCAATTTCGACGATATTGAGCTGTTTGAAGGCAAAGGCTGCGAACACTGCAACCACACCGGCTATCAGGGCCGAATTGGCATTTACGAATTGCTGGTGACCACGGACAAACTGCGCGAGCTGATCATCAACGGCGCGTCTGCGGGCGCGTTGCGGGCGGAAGCCCGGGCCAGCGGCGGCATGAAGACGCTTCGGGAAGATGCCTGGCAGAAAGCAGTGGCAGGCATCACCTCGGTGCAGGAAGTACTGCGTGTGACTCAGATGGACGAGCCGGTATAGACACGGTGAACGAGAGGAGACGATTGTGCCCCCCCCCCAACAATATGACATGGTGAGTCTGCTGAAGCTGTTGATCGACCGCGACGGGTCGGATCTTCACCTCGCGGTGGGCAGCCCTCCTGTGGGGCGGGTGCACGGCCACCTGACGTATTTTGGCGAACGCAATCTGGCTCCGGAAGACACCGAGCGCCTGATGAAGAGCATTGCGTCGGTGGACAACCAGCAGGAGATTCAAGAGGTCGGCGGCTCCGACTTCGGGTTTGCGTTTGAAGACATTGCCCGGTTTCGTGTCGCGATTTTCAAGCAGAAGGGCAACGTCGGCCTGGTGCTGCGCCTGATTCCCAACAAGATCCTGACCTTTGAGCAGATTGGGTTGCCGCAATCGCTCAAACAGGTGATCTCCCAGCCGCGCGGCCTGATCCTGGTGACAGGCCCCACGGGTTCGGGCAAAAGCACGAGCCTGGCCACGATGATCGATTACCTCAATACGGAGTTCGATCATCACATCATCACGATCGAGGACCCGATCGAGTATTACCACAACCACAAGAAAAGCCT
>DAOSJS010000268.1:0-5666 GCA_035367355.1 Candidatus Hydrogenedentota bacterium | reverse complement strand
CGATCTCAATGGTCTGGCCCGCGCGGAATCCGGCCTGCAATGTAATGGTCTGGGCGGAGCTCAGCACGGCGAGCCCGTTGAATTCGGTGTCAAATGCGATGTCGTCGAGCTGTTCCAGCAGCTGCCTCACTTCGAGGTCCAGCGACTCCCGGTTGGCCGCGCTCTGGGTGCCGTTGGCTGCCTGCACCGCCAGTTCGCGCATGCGTTGCAGGATGTTGGTGGCCTCGCTCAGCGCGCCTTCCGCGGTCTGCACGAGGCTGATACCATCCTGTGCATTGCGCTGGGCCACTGCGGACCCGCGGATGACCGTGCGGAACCCTTCGGAGATCGCAAGACCGGCGGCATCGTCGGCGGCGCGATTAATTCGCAGACCGCTGGCCAGGCGTTCGAGGGTGGTGTTGAGTTGGCGCGTGGTTCCGCGCAGGGTGCGGGATGCATTGATCGCCGCAATGTTGGTGTTGATCCGAAGACCCATGGCTCATATCCTCCGTGATATTTCCGCCTCTGCGTCCATGCATCGGCTTGGGTGCCGGTTTTCCCGGTTCCGGGCAGTCTATCGGCAGCAAGCGGGGAGATCTTTAGTCCGCGGATTCTCGCCGAAGCCCGGCGGGCGGTGTGTACCCGCCCGGGAGACCACCTTTTGTTGAATGGCCGGCGGAAAAACGGCGGCTAGATGCGGTTTCGCACTTTCTGCAGATTGGACAGCGCGCCATGGTGGGAGGGGTCCTGCTGGAGGCACTGCTCGAACGCCGCCGCTGCCTCGCTGTAACGCCGTTCTTTCATCAGCACCACGCCCAGATTGTTGTAGCCCGCGGAGCTCCCGAGGCGTCCGGCGCGGGTGAAGTGCGATTTCGCGGTTTCCAGCTGATCATCGTAAAAATACAGTTCACCCAGGGCGTTATGGACATGCGCGACGGACGCACGCTTGTCGATCAGGCGCTGCAGGGTTTCGCGCGCTTCTTTTCGGCGCTCCAGGCGAAGCATCTGGTGGATATAGAGACGCAGGCATTCCGCGCAGTCCGGGCGGCTCAACAGGGCTTTCCGGGAAGCCTCTGCCGCATCGGAAAAATTGCCGTTGCTTTCCAGAGCGATGCTCAGATAGCGGTAGCCATCGGCCCAGGCCGGGTCGGCTTTGAGGGCATTCTGAAAGCTTTCCACCGCTGCAGGCCATTGTTTCTGATCGAGGTAGATCACGCCCAGGTTGCGCCAGGCGCCGGCGAGCCGGGGATCCAGGCGGACGGCAAGCAGGAGCGCCTTTTTACCTTCCTCGGAGCGGTTCACGAGATGAAGAACCCCGCCCAGATCACGGAGGGCCACCGCGTTGGACGGATCGAGGCGAAGCGCCTCCCGGTACGCGCCCGCCGCCTTCTCGTAGTCATGGACTTCGGCGTATTGATTCCCTAATTCGATGTAACCCTTCGGGTCCGTGGGGTTCTGGGCGACTTTGTCGTGGCCCAGGCGCAGATACATCTCCTGCTTCTCCCGGGTGCGGTTGGGCTCTTTGAGATGCGGATAATGGTGAATGGGCACGGGACACGACTCAATCGTCAACCGCGCGCGGCTCAGCGACGGCTCAACCAGTTCGTGAACTTTGCCCTCGAATCGCACCCCCGCACCCGCGGGAAACAGGCGGACCTTGGTGCTGGGATGCCAGCCGGCAAATCCCCGGGCATGCGGATCGTTAGCCGCACAGGGCTGAAAATTGGCGATATTGGTGGCATTGGTATAGTTGCGGGTGGTGAACTCGTAGGCAAATGCGGGCGGACCCTTGACCAGCCGCTTGATCGCCGGCAGATCTTCGGGCGCAATCCGCTCGTCAGCATCCAGCACCAGGACCCAGTCTTTGGTGCACAGACGCAGCGATTCGTTGCGGGCCGCCCCGAAATCATCGCACCAGAGAAAACCGCCGATGCGGGCGCCATGGCCCCGCGCGATTTCCAGGGTCTCATCGTGCGAACCCGTGTCGACAATGATGATCTCCTCGACGAGATCCCGAACGGACTGCAGACATTCTTCTAAGACCTGGCCCTCATCTTTGACGATCATGGCCAGGGAGATCGAACTTCCCACTCCTATTCCTCGATGCTGCCGGGGGGCCCTGGTGGAGGCGCGGGAGCATGCATGGCAACGCCCCGGTCTGCGTTAAAAGTCGTCTCGGCCGGGAGGTCGACGGCACCGGCGGCGACAAGCGCTTCATAGGTTTCCCGATCGACGACTTCCCCGCTGGTCACTACGCGAGTCGACATATTAACCGTAACGGCGAACTGCCGAATGGGCTTTCCCCGACGCTGGAAAACTGCGCCCTTCTTCAGCATGTCGAACTCGATGCGGTAGAACGACGGCTTGGGCCCGGCAGGTTGATCGCCGCCGCGCAAGTGCGGCGGCACACCGCCAGGCCTGTCTTTTTTCCCGAACCACACCAGCGTTGACTCCTGTCGCACCATGAAAGGCGCACCGCAAATAATAGCCGTATTGTACCACGACGCGGAAACGGCGAACAATGACGCGGATCGCGGCATCCGAGATCTTGCCGCCGACGGTATCGCTGCGCATTCGGCGATATGTCCAAAAACATGCATAGTGGACCGATATTGTCCACCCTCGTCCATGGAGCCGCCCCAACATTCCGGACGCATGGATACGTGGGGCTTGGCACACGCATAGACATGAATGGCAAGGTTGGGATTTCCTTGGTACATCCAAGTTTTCGCAGCGCGTAGGGGCAGACCCCCGTGCCTGCCCTTCTTCAGACGGATGCGCGGGTCCACGCAGTCCACCCCCGGCCACGCGAAGCGCGTGGCCACCCCCGCCAGCGGGGGACACAAGACGCGGAGCCGGCGGTGGCTGCTCTGCATCCGAGTCAGCGCGTGAGGATGGCAGCCACGGGGGCTATCCGGATGGGCGGCCACAGGGGGCCGCCCCTGCATTCCGGATGCATGGATACGTGGGAATCGGCGCACGTATAGAGCTCGATGGCAATGTTGGGATTTCCCTGGTACATCCAAGTCTTCGCAGCGCGTGGCGCAGGCATCTTGCCTGCGTTCTTCTCTTGCGCAGCACGTGCCTCTGCGCGTGCTGTGCCCACGCGGCACACGTCGACGTCCATGCCAGCGCGGCTATACGAGCCTGAACCGCAGAGATTCGCGTGCTGGGCCCTGTCCCCCGCTGGCGGGGGTGAATCGGCGGCAGCCGATTCGGGGGTGGATTTCGAAGTGGTTCCAAGGAAAGTTTTCTGGAATGGCTTGCAGTCTTCAGTTCTGCCGCAATTCCTTCCACTCGGAAAGAAAAAACGCGCGGGCGCTGCGCGCCTCAGGGCTGAGCAGGCGTGTCGGATTGTTCAGCCGCCATTGCGGGAGGGATTCGGTACCAGGCGCCTGCGCTCTCGAAGACCACGGCTTCCTGGAGCCGCATGATCCACGCAAGGGTTGGATCTGCGTCAATCAGGGCGGCCCATTCGTCCGAATCCCGCTCGATCGCCGTAATCGCCTGCTCGCTGTACCCATCCTGAACCCAGATGCTGTCGCGCAGCTGAAAGACTCGGTCGCCGGTGTGCTGGGTTTCGCTGCCATCGGTAATCTCGGCGTTGACACCTTCAATCGCAGGTGCGGCCTGGGCGGCGGGCGGTGGCGGCGGAGCAGCTCCCCGCGTGAGTGCGCCCGCCTGGTCACTTTCGCTCGATTGCGGCCGCATCCCTGCTACTGCGCCCATTTTTTGCTCCACATGCGCCTCGTTCGCGTCGGCGGCGCCTCTGGGCGACGGTGATCTGGCGCCAGAGGCCGCGCCTCCAGCAAGGCCTTTTTCCAGACCCAGGCCCCCGAGGAATTCAGGAGCCTCGGTCGGCGCTGGAGCCTCCCCGGCCTGCATCTGCGGGGCATCCTCACGTTTGCGCATGCCTGCCGCAGGTGCGGGCGCTGCCATCGGAGCAGCGATCTCCTGCCGGGGAACGACCCCAAATTCGCCCCAGTGATCGTCCGCCGCTGCCGGCGAAGGCCCCCTGTTTTCGGCTGCCGCACTGCAGGCCTTCTCTTCTTGCCCTGAAACGTGTCCGCTTCTGGATTCGGCAGGCACGGAATCCAGGCGGGTCAGGGTAATCGTGTCCGGTTTCGGAATTCGCAGCAGAAACAGCCCGAACATGAACACAAACGCGGCTGCGGCTGCAAGCAAAGGCCAGGCGGAGCGCCGTGACGAACGCGGCCGGCCGAACGACACCGTGCGGCGGACTGCGCGGGGCGCGCGCAACCGGGCGGTCAAGTCGTGCGGGGCGTCATGCCGCGGCATCTCGCGAAACAGGCGATCCATCCGGTTGAGCGCGTGCCATTCGCGCGCGACCGCCGGGTTCGACGCGATCAGCGCCTCCAGTTCCTGGCGCTCGCCTTCGGAGAGTTCGCCGTCGAGCAGGGCCGACAACTTTTCGCTCAAGAACTCCGTATCCATCATTCAGCCTCAAGAATGGCGAGGTCGCGAAGGCGTTCCCGCAGCAGTTTGCGCGCCTGGTTCAGGCGCGATTTCACCGTGCCCGCAGGGCAATCCATCACCTCAGCGATCTCGTCGTAGCTCAGATCATCAAAGGTGCGCAACACAAAAGGAAGGCGGTAATGCTCCGGCAATTCCTCCAGGCAGCGCTGCAACATCTCTTCCATTTCGCGTTCCATGGCCTCCGTACCCGGGTTTCGGCCTGCCGCAGCAGCCGCCTGGGCGACGGCAGGCGCGTTCTCGAGCAAAGCGTCGAGCGACGTGCCCTTGTCGCGCCCTTTGCGCGAGCGGTCCCGTAACCGGTTGCGCGCCAGATTCGCCGCAATGCTGTACAACCACGTGTAAAACTGCGCATCGCCCCGGTACCGGTCGAGTGACTGATACGCGCGAACGAACGCCTCCTGGCAGATGTCCAGGGCATCCTCGCGATTGCCCAGAAAACGAACGGCGACATGAAACAGCCGCTGCCCGTAGCGCCCGGCCAACACGTCGAAAGCGCCCGTATCGCCCCGGCGGCACTGAGCGACCAGGTCAAGGTCGGACATCGCGCCGGCGTTTCTGTAACCTGCCACCGTGCAAATTGCGAGCTGCGGAGCCAGCGCTTCGCCGCTCTCTCCTTCTGACACCAAACCGGTCCGCCGGTTCGTTTTCCCCTGCCGATTGACGCCATTTTATCATGCACCGGATCGATACTCGACCAGGAAGCCCCGCTCACGCGGTATACAAAGAAGATCTGGCGGCGCACGGCGCTGTATCAAGATAAACGCGTGAGGATGGACGGACGTGTGGAGTTATCGGGCTAGGCGGCCACAGGGGTCCGCCCCTATAGACCGAAGGCGTGGATGCATGGCCCTCGCCGGCCGCCTATTCTCCACCCCCGGCCACGCGAAACGCGTGTCCACCCCCGCCAGCGGGGGACACAAAACACGGAACCGGCGAACACGGTGGCTGGACTGCTTTTTGCTCCATTGTCTCTGGCAGCAGACACAAGAACCCGAATTTGAGAGCCTGCTGTGCGGCGCACTGTCCCCCGCTGGCGGGGGTGAATCGGCGATAGCCGATTTGGGGGTGGAGTTCGGGGTTGGATTCCCTTTTCCAGAGCCCAGTCGGAGCGATATAGCGTTGAACTCACGCCCACGCGAGCCAGGGGCGCCCGGCGCAAAAGCCTCAGCCTTTTCCTCAAAAATAAAACT
>DAOSJS010000267.1:0-5699 GCA_035367355.1 Candidatus Hydrogenedentota bacterium | reverse complement strand
CGCAAGGAAATAATCGCGCGTGTGGTAGCCGATTTTCCGGATGTAGTGGCCGTGAGTGACGCTGACTTCCTTGATGTGCTTCCCGTAGATGATCAGCTCGCCGCCGTCGGCAACCACGGGTTCAAGCTTGTACATGCACTTGCCCGCTACCCAGAGCTCGTCATACATCTCCGGGGCCAGAGCCAGCACGCTGTGAAACGGTTTATCTTTGTACACGATGTGCGTGCGGGTACCCATCTGAGCCGCGGCTTCCCAGGCGGCTTCGGGGGTGCCAAAGAACAGGCCGTGGCAGTCTTTCCCCATAACGTTCAGGGCCAGGCACCATTTCTCTACCGGGATGCAGGCTGCTGCGCGGTTGACCACTTCACGCACGGGCGTGTGCATGGTTCCGTTGATGACGGGGTTGCTGATCAGGGCCCCCAGCCAGTGGAACAGGTTAATGATGTCGGGGCCCGCAATGCCCGGGAAAAAATACTTGTTGCCGCCGCTGAAACCCACCACTTCGTGAGGAAACACTGGCCCGACCACGCACAGCAAGTCGTAATCCAGGATCATTTTATTCAGGGTCACGCCAACGTGCTGGCGCATCAATCCCCCGGAAATCGCATAGATCTCCTCCTCGGAAATGGTTCCGATGCGCGCCAGCTGGGACGGCTGGTCCCAGGCATGGTTGAACACGCCAACGCCGGCGAACACGCCTGCCCGTTCTTCCGGTGTGACACCGAGCAGCGTGTTCAGCATGGTCTCCGTCAAAGGTGGATGCGTGCCAAGTGCGACAAGGAAGTCCATCTTCTTCACGCGCCGGCTCAAGGCCGTGTGAAGAGCGCGGAACACCACCGGCATCGGCATGCTGCGCGTCTGATCGGGGATGATGAACAGCACCCGTTTGCCATCGGCATCAAGCGATGCCATCGCCTCGGAAACGAAGGCCTGGATCTCGCCATTGGTCAGCGCTTCGTGTTCTTTAATCAGTTCAATCACTGTCTGAGCCTCTCATTGAAATCCCACGCCGGAAAACACGGCCGCCAAATCGGAATTCTCCGGGGTGATGATCGCGCGCGTGTTGAAAAATTCGCGACGGCGCGGATATTCCTTGCGCAGCCTATCGAAAAAAGCACCGTGTTCAGTCTCGGGCGCGTGCAACAGCCCGCGCATGGCCTTGTCATCATTGCGAATGTCGTATACACGCCGCACAGCGTCGCGCAGGACTCCTTCGGGCTCTTCAGCAGCCCCGTTCACATGGACCTCCGGGCATTCCGGCGCGGGGAGCAGGGGGGAGGGGTCCCACGCGGGAGGGACTCCAAGAAAAGCGCATGCCGCCTCGTAAATCTGCCGCGTGCCATTCACTTTACCGTCGAACGAGTAACCCGCAATGTGGGGCGTGCCTATGAAGGTCTGTTCCAGCAATTCAAGATCAACAGTCGGCTCATTTTCCCATACATCCAGCACGCACGCTTTCAGATGGCCGTCCGCAAGCGCCCGTTTCAGGGCCGCTCCGTCCGCCACGGCCCCGCGCGCGGTGTTGATCAAAATGCTGCCCGGTTTCATGCGGCGCACGAAGGCCTCATCAACCAAATGATAGGTCGCATCCGGCCCTTCGCGAGTCAGCGGGACGTGCATCGTGACGATGTCGCAATCCAGGATTTCATCCAATGGCCGGTATGCCGAATCGCCGGTTTTCCGTTCCAGCGGCGGATCGTTGAGGACGCAGCTCAGCCCCATGGCGGATGCCTTTTTCAGCACGCGCGATCCGACATTTCCGACGCCCACGATGCCGAGTGTGGTGCCTCGCAGCCGGAACGCGTGTGCCTCAGCCAGCTCGAGCAGGGCGGCGGTTACATACTGGCCCACGCTGTTCGCGTTGCAGCCCGGTGCGCTGGAAAATCCGATGCCGCGCGCTTCGAGATAGGCCTTGTCGACATGATCCTCGCCAATGGTGGCCGTCCCCACAAAGCGGACTCGCGAACCTTCAAGCAGGGCGGCGTTCACTGTGGTGATGGATCGAATGGCCAGGATATCCGCATTTGCAGCCGCCGCCGGATCGATGCTGCGCCCCGGCATTGAAATAACATCGCCCAGGGTCGAGAATGCTTCGAACCCGTAAGGCATGTTTTCATCGACGACGATTCTCATGGCGTGCTGCTTCCTGTTTGGGGGCACGGCAGCTGCCGCGCCGACCCGGCCTTCAGGCGCCGCGGAGATTCCGGGCCTCGGGTGTTTCGCTGCGCTGTCGCCGCTATTTTTTCCAGGGCGGAACTTCCGGAAGATACGTATCAAACTCGGCAATCAGCGAAGCCTCATACTCCCCGGCAAATTCGCCCGCAAAAAACCGGTCGAGCCCTTCTTCGTAGAGCCGTTTCCACGACTTGTCTTCGTCACCCGGGTTGATGGGGAAAAAGAGGGCGTTGTTGGCGCGCGCGGCCTGCATGTCGCTCGGGGCATCGCCAATCATGAGGATTTTCGTCTGTTCATAGCGGCCCTGGCAGGCGAATCCGATGTGCTCGGACTTCTTGCCCATTTCCTGGCCGGCAATTGCGAAGACGTAGGCATCCACGCCCTGCTCCTGCCATTCCCGGGTCAAGGCTTCGGTCGGCGTCTGCGAACAGACCAGCATGTCTGCCCGGGCGTGGGCCTTTTCCAGGCATTCCCGCACGTAGGGGAACGGCGGCAGGCCGCCCTGCACAATATCCGCCACGGTTCGGTTGACGGCTTTGCTCCACTCCAGCGCACGTTCCATCACCGGGTTGTTCGGGTGCGCTTTGCACCAGGCCTCCAGCACCGGATTGCCAAGCTTGGACTCCTTGACGACCCATTCGCGCAACGACGCCACATTGGGGCACCGGAAATCGCGTTCCTGGACCTTGTCCCAGTTGTCGAGCAGGTCAAATACCATCAACAGCGCCGGGAACCGGTTGATTCCGCGCCATTTGGAATACAGGTTGACGAATTCCGCCGCTGCGCGGGCGTATTTTGACACCGGCTGAAGGTCCCAGTACTTGACGATGTTCGGGATGAAGCACTCCTTGTGCTTGATCTCCATCGTGTCAAATGCGCAGCCATCGCTATCAATGGCAATCAGAAATTTATGATTCGGCTGATGCGCTTTCAGGGAGGCCACCGGATCGATCATGTGTTCAAACTCCTTGCTGTTGTTATTCAACACCGTCCAACGGCCCGATTTACACCCCCGAATAGGCCGAAAATCCACCATCCACGGGCACCACAATGCCCGTTACAAATCGCGATGCACTCGAGGCCAGCCAGATCGCCGCCCCAATCAGGTCGTCGGGCCTGCCAAATTCTCCCATGGGCGTGTGGTCGATCACTTTCTGACCGCGCGGCGTCAATTCCCCGGTCTTTTCGTCGGTCATGAGAAAGCGATTCTGTTCGGTGAGGAAAAAACCCGGCGCCACCGCGTTCACCCGCAGTTTGGCCGTATACTCCTGGGCGAAATGCACTGCAAGCCATTGCGTGAAGTTGTTCACCGCCGCTTTCGCCGCGCTGTACCCGGGAATGCGCGTCAGCGGCGTCAGCGCGCTCATCGAAGAAATGTTGATGATGCTTCCGCCCTCAGGATTGTCTTTCATGCGCTCGCCGAACACCTGGCACGGCACGATCGTGCCTGCGAGCATATTCAGATTGAACACCTGTGACAAGGCGTCCGGCATAAGCTGGAAAAACGACTGTTCCGCCGACGTCGTGGCTGCCGCCATGTTGCCGCCCACGGCATTCACCAGAATATCCACGGATCCGTAGGCATCGCAGGCCATATCGCGGCATGCCTCGATCGTGGAGCGTTCAAACGCGTCCATCTGGACGCCCATAGCCGTACCCCCGGCTGCCATAATGCGCTGCGCGGCCATTTCGGCCTTCTCAGGCTGCCGGTCGCTCATGACTACTTTCGCTCCGGCGCCCGCCAATCCTTCCCCAATTGCGCCTCCAAGAATGCCGCCTCCGCCCGCCACAACCGCGACTTTATCTTTAAGGCTAAACATATCAGTAACTTGCATGGCGCTTATCCTCGTGATTTAAAAAGGCGCCTGAATTTTCAGAGCATGCTGAAACGTTCACACAAAGAGCTCTGGCGCCTTCGGATGTACACAGGGCAGAGATTAGCATATGCCTCTTCTGGATGCAACCGCGCGCGGCGGGCCCGGGATGAAGTGAAGCTGGCGGAATGGATCTCCTAAACTATTGTATAGAACTTGTTTACAAAAAAACAGGCGCTCCAGATTCACAGCAGTGCTCTGCCTTCATCGCTCCTTTTCGGATCATTCTCATGATTTCACAAAGCGGGGGAAAGTGAATGCTGTCGGCTTTCGGGCGTCTATCCTCTGACACACATCGACACGAATACCACGTTTCGTGGTACGTTTAGATGATAGTAGGCTCAAATGATGGTCAGCTCTGAAATAGAAGCGCAACAAGGAGCGATCGGCTCGTGAAGCATACGCATACAGTCCGCACATGCCGGACGGTGTGTTTGGGCGCCGCCATGGTTCTGGCAGCTGTACTGCCCACAACAGCCCCTGCCTC
This sequence comes from Candidatus Hydrogenedentota bacterium, assembly GCA_035367355.1. Lineage (GTDB taxonomy): Bacteria > Hydrogenedentota > Hydrogenedentia > Hydrogenedentales > SLHB01 > UBA2224. The sequence goes on along the minus strand of DAOSJS010000267.1, from coordinate 1,163 downwards.
GCAGTCACTTTCCAGCTACCAGGTGGAAGGATGCGGCGCAGAACGCTTCCCTGAGGCCGCCGCCTTTCTCGAGGCGCACGGATACCCGCAAAGCGCCTACCGGGTACTGCTTTCCTGGCGCGAACGGGCACGCGTGCTTGGCGTGGGGACTGTGACCGGCTATCGCGTAGCGCCTGCCAGCGGAGGCGAGCCATTCGACCTGTACAGTGATGCTGAGGGCCGTTTGTTGTCCGATGCGGACCTCAAACGAGCTGGCATCGCACGCAAGACCTGGGACCTGCCGCCGGCGGAGCAGCTGCCCGCAGTATCCCGGCAGATCTCCAAGTTCATCGAGCCAAAGCCGCGCGCGCTCAGCCCCACGCGGGGCGGGCACTCGGATGCGTGGCTTTTGCTGGATCCCCTCGATATGGGCAGGGTGCTGGCCGAAGACCTCGAGCGGGAGCAGCGGGCAGCCAAAGGCGCAAAACGTATCGGAGTGTTTCAGTTCTTCCCGCAGCAGCTTCGCGTGACGGGGGCCCGAGCGAGCCTGGGCCACTGGGAAACCCTCAGCGACGGGACCCGCCTCTGGTCGGCGCGCATTTATTCTCCCGAGGCCGTGGGGCAACGAGTTCACTTCGCTGCGCTCGACCTGCCGCGCGGCGCCCGGGTTGTGGTCTACAACGCCTCTTTCCCAGAAGAGGCCTACGGTCCCTACACCGGCCCCTATCCCGGAGAATCCGATCTCTGGGCGGCGTCCTGTTTCTCGGATTCTGTTGCGGTTGAATGCGTCGTCCCCGCGGGCGTGCCTGTCGACCCCGTGCGGATTGTTATTGACCAGACCGCACACATTTACGCGGACTTTGCTACACTGCCCTGGGGCAAAGCGCTTAACGATGCGGGGTGGTGCAATCTCGATGTTGCCTGTTATCCGGACTGGCACGAAGCATCGCTGGGTGTGGGCGGGGTTGGTTCCATCGAGCGGGGCGTGGGTGTGCTCTGGTGTACCGGGTCGCTTATCGCCGACTCCGTTCCAGAAACGGACATTCCGTATTTTCTCACTGCCGAACACTGTGTGCGCTCTGCTCAGGCAGCCAGTACTCTTGAGCTCTACTGGATGTGGCAACGCGATACCCCTGTCAAGCCATTTGCTAATCTTACCGGGGCGTATATCGTCGCGCCATTTG
>DAOSJS010000266.1:0-5701 GCA_035367355.1 Candidatus Hydrogenedentota bacterium | reverse complement strand
ATGACAACTTCTATTGCGATTCCGATCACAGCGTTGACGGACATCGCTGGCTGGTCGGCACCTACCCGAATGAATTCATGGAGGCACGTATCGGCGAATCCGCCGAGGGCAACGGGCCGGGCAACTTCCTGTTTATCGGATCGTCGGGCGCAATTTATCCGGAAGATTACAACGAGGCCGGCTCGATCTGGGAACACTTCGACCGCAACGGCCTGCAGTTCTTCAATTTCGGGCTGGGCTTCGAATTCAAGCCCCAGGAAGAAACACAGGAAGACCGGTATACCGGCATTCGACTCAATACCAATTACCCCATGCCCCAACCCCTGTTTGAAAACACCTCGCGCATCTATGCGACGTACAACACAAATATCCCCGATCAGTTCCGGATGGACATGTTCGAGCAGGAATATCGTGAAAAATGGCTGTCCGGCGCTGAACCCTTCCCCGATGTGATCACGATAATGCTGCCCAACGACCACGGCGCGGGCGAACGGCCCAACGACGGTTACCCCTTCTGGGGATCGTACATGAGCGACAATGACCTCGCGCTCGGGCGGCTGGTTGAGCTCATCAGCCACAGCCCCTGGTGGAAGGAAACCGTCATCTTCGTCACCGAGGACGACGCGCAGGGATACCGTGATACCGTGGACGCCCACCGGTCCATCTGCATGGTGATCAGCCCCTACGCCAAGCAGGGGCACGTCTCACACATTCATTCGAGCTTCGGCAGCATCCTCAAGACGATGTTTCTGATCCACGGAGTGCCGCCGTTGAATCAGTATGACGCCTTTTCATGCGACCTGGCCGAAATGTTCGACTCGGAACCCGTGAACGCCGCCCCGTACAAAGCCCTGCCCGTCAACTCGGAAATTTTCGACCCCCAGAAGGCGTTTGACCCCTTCGACAGGGAATTTAACTGGCAGGCGCTCAATGAATTCGTCCCCCTGGATCACCAGGAGTTTCTGGATAGCGACACATACGGCCATTCAGGCGATACCGGACACGGCCCCCGAGCCGTCGAGTAGCTGCCGGCCGGAATAATCAAGGCGCACGCCGTAATCGGCCATGCACGGGGAAAGGCCCGGACGTCCCATGCCTGCACGAAGAGAACAAACGCCCAGAGAAGAACTGGCGAACAGCCTGACCCACGGCCTCGCCGCGGCGTTGAGCATCGCCGCACTCACGGTGCTCGTGGTGTTGTCCAGTCTCCAGGGCGATCCATGGAAAATCGTGAGTTTCAGCATTTACGGCGCGACGCTCCTCGCCCTGTACACGGCCTCCACCGTATACCACGCCGTGCCGTCTCCGCGCTTTCGGCCATTTCTACGCCGTCTGGATCATTCGTGCATCTACCTGCTTATTGCGGGCACCTACACGCCGTTCATGCTGGTCGTCATGCGCAACGCGTGGGGCTGGACGGTGTTCGGGCTGGTTTGGGGCCTGGCTGCGCTGGGGATTCTGTTCAAACTGTTTTTTATGGGCCGCTACGGCGCCTTGTCGACGCTGTGGTACATTTTGATGGGATGGATTGCGCTCATCGCCATCAAACCCATGATTGCGGCCATGCCGGCGGGCGTCTGGCCCTGGGTGGCCGGCGGAGGACTGTGCTACACGTTCGGCGTCATCTTTTACGCCATGGGAAAGCTCCGCTACCACCACGCCGTCTGGCATCTGTTTGTTCTGAGCGGCAGCTTGTTGCACTTCGTCTCGCTGCTGCTTTTTGTGCTGCCGGCACAAGGATAGAACGATGGCATGCCCGGTGTTCCTGAGCGCAGCGCGCCCGCAAGCCCGCGCAGGGGCCGCGCTAACCGGTAACGGTAACGTCGTAAGTGACGCGCAGAAAGGTCCCTGACGGACCCAGGGACGGCTCTTCACAAAGGCATTCGATGATCGCGGGTCCTGCTTCCGTAAATTTGTGCGTCAATCGAGCCCCCTCTCCCGCGGGTTTTCCATTGACCTTCCACGTATATTTCCCATATCCCGCAGCTGCGCTCAAGACGAACTCAACGTTCCGGGGCACTTTCCAGCCGACCGCCGGCACCGGAACCACCATGGTCGAGTCCTGCGCGGCCGCAATCGTCCGGCCTGCCCGCGAGGCGGTGTATTCCACAAGAACCAGTCCCGGTTTATCGAACACGTAAAACAATCGGGCGGCGTCAGGGCCCTGTGCGACAACCACATCATTGACTTTCCAGGTGTGGGATGCCCCTTCGATGACATCAAATTCCAGCTCCAGCGCCTGCCCTTCGTAATAGACTTCCGGAAGCGTGAAATCGACCCTCACTTCGCCGAGCGGAGTCACCAGGCCCATTCGGCTTCGTAACTCATCCAGGCTGATGCCCATGGAGGCCGCCAGTCTCTCCAGCGTCTCGGGCATTTCGTCCAGCGGGGTAAACACTTTGATGTTCAGGTTACCCGACGCCGTGCCCAGCACCAGGTCATAACTCCCGACTTCGCAAAACCCCGTGGGAGTGAGCCTCAGCGCGCCATCTAATTTGTCGTAACGAAACATCTCGGCGTAATCGTGGCCACTCGCCCAGAGCTTGATCTCTCCCATCTCTGCTGCGGGCAGAGGGTGGCCGTCGCGCGTGATCGCCGCCGTAAGCGATTGGCCGGTATGGTGAAAGACCAGGACGCCGGGATCGGCTTTCAAGGCGGCCGCACCAGCCGGCGCCGCTGCAGCGGTAAGGCATAAGGCGAGCAGAGCAACCATGGCCAGTCTCTTTCCATCACGCCCGTGGTAATCCAGCGTCCTGAATGGCGTTGTGCACCTCATGCTCGACATCTCCGTCCGGTTAAGATTCGTTTCTCGCCCCGCTGCTCAGTTCGCGGCCCACGGCTGGCGCCCGCAGTAAGCATAGCAAGTCTTGCGCTGGTGTTCAGTATAATCCCCGGCCATCTCTCATGGTTTCTCTGGCTGGGCAAGGCGGAAGATAGAAAAAGAGAAGTGCAGTTCAAAGCCGCAGCTGCGCAGGCTGGCTGTTGGAATACAGACTCCCCTCACGTCCCCCCCGGAACGGCATCGCGGGCAAGCGGCTAACTCCGGGTGTCGTCGTGCTCCCGCTCGTACCAGGCACGCCAGGATTCCGCATAGGTGCCGATCCAATCCAGAACCGCTTGAGCGCCAAGGTCCCGCCGCGCTTTTTCGGATTCGATCCACTTGTGCCGCTGGATTTCCTCGCGCTGCAGCATGAGGTATTCGCGCTGGCGTTCCTCCCGCCAGTGCAACGCATGATGCTGATCCCAGTCGTCAAGCGCTTCCTGGAAACTCACCTCTGCGCCTCGGGCCTCTGCCAGTTGGCTCTGATGCTGGAGCACCGCCCTGAATTCTGCGTCGTTCAATCCCGATCCCCCTGCTGGTCGAACAAAACCGCCTTTTGGCGCCGCCCCCGCCGAAGCGCTAATCCCCTGAACGCGTTGCGCAAATCCTGAACCAGCCATCCAGAATACCTCTCTTCAAACCTTGCAAAACAGTACAGAGCATTCACGAAATTATAACACGCCGACACGCCGAGTCCAAAAAAACATCCAAAATTCCTGCTGACCCACCGGTCTTTCTCGATTTTTCAACGCGCATACTCCATAAGACTCAAAAAATACCGACGCTATTTTCTTCGATATATTCACCGGTAAAACACCGGAAGCACTGCATATACCGCATTACAGCCGGCTTCTATAGCTTTTTCGCACTGATGACCCGAAGACTCCGCCAGAGTGATTAGCGCCCGGACAGTCGCCTTGTTCGCGCAAGTGATTACCAAATCGCAGCTTAGGCACAAAAGGGAGCTGCCATCTGCGGCCGCTGCCAGGGCTCGGCCATCATCTCCCGCCTGATGACAAAACAGGCGCTCTGCGCACAGCGTTGAGGATCCAGCCGAATCATGACGGGCGTCTCACCCGAACGCCGCTTTGCTCTATCTGAGCCAGGCGCGCTAAGATGACTGACAAGGAACTGGGGACGCGCTGGCCGCGCTATCGAGAAAGAGAGAATCCAATGAGAAGAATGTTCATCCTGGGAGTCGCCTGGCTCGCGGGACCGGCTCTGGGTTTTGCTCAGGAGGCCGGCCTTTGGGTGCAGGTGTGGTCGTACGACATGCCGGGCGAGCAGCAGTATCTGGAACAGCTTGCTCAGGTGGCTTCAACGGAAATCGGGGAGCCGGTTCGCATCGCGTTTGAGAAATGGGATCACGCCCACGACGCCATCGGCCAATGGGGGAAAGACGGCCAGGGGCCCGACCTCGTCGTGGTGGCGGACATCTGGCTGGCCGAATACGCCCCGTATTTCGAACCGCTGGAGCCATTGATCCGCCCCGAACTGAAAGACGCCTTCTATCCGGTTCTGTACGACAAAGGCGTCTATCAAGATGCGCTGCTGGGACTTGTGTGGGCAACGTCGACCAAAGCACTCTTCTACCGCACGGACCTGTTTGAGGCCGCGGGCATGAATCCGCCGAAGACCTGGGAAGAGCAATTAGGCGCCGCGGTCGCGCTGAACGACCCGCCGCGTCTGTACGGCCTGGGACTGCCCGGCAAGCCCGAATACGAGACGGACGACAATCTGTTCTTCTATTTCTGGTCGGCGGGGGGCGAATTCTTTGATGCGGACGGCAAATGCACACTGAACAGCAGTGCCGGCGTCAAAGCCCTGCAATTCTACGTCGATCTGGCGAACAAATATCAGGTCACCCAGCCGGAGTTGACGACCTGGACACGCAAAGAGACCCGGCGGCTGTTTGAACAGGGCCGCCTTGCAATGTTTGCGACCGGACCCTGGGGAATTGAGCAATGCCGAAAAAATTCTCCCGGGCTCAAATTTGGCGTGGTACCATTGCCTGTCGACAAGGAGCAAGTGACCCAGATCATCACCGACCACCTCGTGTTGATGCGGTATTCTCCCCGAAAAGAGCTGGCCCGGCGGTTCATTGATATTGCCTACCGCGACGACCAGCGGCTGGCGTACACCACGCTCGGCTTGATTCCTGAGAAAAAAACGGTCGCCCAGGCGCCCCACTTCCAGGATGACCCGCATTGGAAGGTATTCGTTGATGTGATCCCGTATGGCCGCACCATCCCGCTCATCCAATGGGAGAAAATCGGGATTGCCATCCGCGAGGCCATGTACCAGGCCCTGAGCGCCCGCATGACGCCCCAGGACGCCCTCGACGCCGCGGCAGCCCGCATCGACGAGATACGCGCCGGGCAGCAATAGAACTCGCAACACAAAACTGCGCGGCGGCACAATCGCGATGTCCGCTGCGATGAAAGACACGCCATGCCGCACACGGCCACGCTGAAACCGAAAGAAGATCGACGGCTCCTCCGCGGACACCGCTGGGCCTACCGGAATGAGTTCGCCGCGCTGCCAGACGTGGAGGATGGCACTGTGGTCGACGTGCTCACGGACGGCGGCCGCTTTCTTGGACGCGGTTTTTTCCAGGCGGCCGGCGGTATCGCCGTGCGCATATTGACATTGGAGGACAAACCCGTCGACGCGGCGCTGCTGCGCGCACGCATTCATCGCGCCAGACGCTACCGCGAACAACGATTCGGCGATTCAACAGTCTACCGCTGGGTTCACGCGGAAAGCGACGGCCTGCCCGGTTTTGTGGCCGACCGCTATGATCGCGTGGTCTCCGTGCAGGCAGCCAGCGTGTTTTATGCGCACCACGAAGAGGCCATCGCGGCGGCATTCCTGGAAGTC
>DAOSJS010000265.1:0-5705 GCA_035367355.1 Candidatus Hydrogenedentota bacterium | reverse complement strand
GCATCCCTCCGACTCGAATGTGATTGATGATATATTTGGCGTTTTGGACGCCCTCGGCCACGTCGGTGGTTCCGATAACTTTTCCCGGAAAACCGCTTCTGTCCATCAGGCGTTGACAGAAGGCGGCCACCAGAGGAAGTTTGGGGCCTTCCCGGCCGATCAATACCACTTCTTTGACGTTTACATTGCGGGAAACCAGGGAAAGGATGAATTCCGGTATATAAACGCTGCTGCCCCCCAAAATTGCAATCCGTTCGATCACAGGTATCCGCCTCCTCCGTAGTAAGACTCCGCTTGCTCCTTGTCATTAAGGGATACTGCCGATTGCCGCCGGTTTCTCCCTCTGGAACCGCCTGTTTCCTCCTTCCTTGATGTATGCGGGGAATATGCTGCCCGTCCCATTCCCTCGCGTTGAGAGCGCGCCGTGTGACTCGTATGGCACAGCCTTGCCGAATGACTGCAGTCGTCCTCTGGGCACGTGTGCTGGTTCCAGGCCTTCACCACGAACTGCCGGACAGCACACAAGTTGAACTTTTTTACCGATGAAAAAAACTGGATGCAGAACGCGGGGGGTGTCCGGGAGACCGGAGTTCGAGCCCTGTTCATGCCGTCCCATGGCCAGCACACGGAAATTCAACTGTGCCGCGGCATCGACGAGCATTTCCATGGACTTGGACAGACTATCGCGGGGATCATCAGCCGAATGAATGTGAAAGTCCGCCGTTGACTCTGCCATTCCCGTCCCGGCAACGAAATCTTCGGATTGCCGCCATGTGCTTATGAGGCTACCGCCGCGGGAAAGTGAAGTCAAATTGCGATCCTGACGCGTTCGCCCGGCAGCCACCTGGGTACCGGCGGCGCGTGGCGGCGAAATTGTCCCCGCGAAACGGGCTGAGCGGATTTCAGAGACTCAATTCAGGACTGAGGGCTCAGCACGATGTCGTCGGGATCGATCAGGCGGTGGCCCGCCTGGCACAGTTCGCAGGCCGAAGGCTCCCAGCTCTGCATGCTGAGGCGGGCCAGGGGCTCGTAACGGCAATCAAACGCCACTTCGCCCGCGCTGCGGTCGATAAGCACGGAAACGCCAACGATCACGGCGCCCCGTTCGCGGAGGTGGGCCATGCTTTTCTTGACCGAGCCCCCGGTTGTCGCGATGTCTTCGACGACAAGCACTCGCTCCCGCCTGTTCAACAGGAAACCACGCCGCAAGGCCATCGTGCCGTCGCTTTCCTTTTCGGTAAACGCGGCGCGGCACTTCAGGTGGCGGGCGGTTTCGTATGCGAGGATGATCCCTCCTGTGGCCGGTCCGACCACCAGATCGACCTCCGCTTCCAGAAAGCGGTCCGCAATAGCCGCGCAGAGGCGCTCCGCGAGCTCCGGATACTGCAAAACCCGGGCCGCTTGCAGGAACTGCCGGCCGTGCCGGCCGCTGGCGTATACAAAGTGGCCATCCAGCAGCGCTCCCGCTTTCCGAAAAGACGCGAGTACCTGAGCTTCGTTCATCCCTGCAATTCCTCCTGGATTAAACGCACTGCCTCCGGGGGATTCTCATGTTTCAGGATCGGGCGGACCACGACAATCATGTCGGCTCCCGCCTCCATGGCTTCCCGGGGCGTCATGATGCGGGCCTGGTCATCTTTAGACGCCCATCGAGGCCGGATGCCCGGAGTAACGATGAGAGGTTCCTGCCCGACCGCCTCGCGCACCAGCGCAATTTCCCGAGGAGAGCAGACGATCCCGTGGGCTCCGGCTTCAACAGCCATTCGGGCCAGCCGGGGCACGGCCTGCGCGGCTGTCTCGGGCAGGCCGACTTCCTCCTGGAGCATGCCGTCCGTCAGGCTGGTAAGCACTGTAACGGCCAGGATGCGGGTTTCGGTGCCCTCGACGGCCTCCCGGGCGGCGGCAATCATCGCCCGTCCTCCGGAGGCATGCAGGGTGAACAGTTTGGCGCCGAGGGCCGCAGCCGCCCTCGATGCGCCGGCCACGGTGTTGGGAATGTCGTGGTATTTCAGGTCGAGAAAAACGTTCTTGCCCCGGCCGCAAACGGCCCGCACGATGTCCGGCCCGCAGCGCGTAAACAGCTGGGCCCCGATTTTGAACCACGAACAGCCCTCCGCAATGTCGACGGCTGCCAGGGCCTCCTCGCGCGTGTCTACATCAAGGCCGGTAATGAGCTGCGTGCGTCCCGTCATGGTTTCATGGCTCCAATGAGTTGGTTTACATCGGCGATCTGGTGCCGTTTCAGGTATTCTGCGATGCCGTCCACGATACGCAGGGCGGCATCCGGCTGGCGGAACGACATCGAACCCACCGAAATGGCGGTCGCGCCGGCCAGAAGAAATTCGATCGCACTGGCGGCGTCGGTGATTCCGCCGGTTCCGATAATGGGTATCCGGAGCACGCGCGCGGCATCCCATACCATCTTGACGGCCACCGGGCGGATCGCCGGGCCGCTCAGCCCGCCCACAATGTTGGCCAGACGTGGTTTTCGTGTCTCCGGATTGATCGCCATGCCCAGCAGCGTGTTGATGAGGCAGACGCCGTCCGCTCCGGCCGCTTCCGCAGCCAGGGCCGGTTCCTGGATATTCATGACATTCGGAGTCAGCTTGATGTAGAGGGGGAGCCGGGTCGCCTCGCGAATCGCCCGGGTGTACTCCGTAATGGCCTGGCAGTCCTGAGACACCAGCACCGCTCCCCGGGCGGATCGGGCGTCGTGCACATTCGGGCACGAGAGGTTGGCCTCGATGGCGTCCGCGGCCCCTTCGGCCTCCAGACGCCGGGCCAGGGCCGCGTATTCTTCCGGCGAATGCCCGTAGATGTTTGCGATGATGGTGGCGTTGCATTTACGGAGATACGGGACCTTCTGCGAGAGAAATCGTTCGACGCCCACGTTCTGGAGGCCAATGGCGTTGAGGAGCCCCGCCGGCGTCTCGGCCAGGCGCGGCGGTTTGTTGCCCGCCCGTGGTTTGAGCGAGATGCTTTTGGTCGTTACCGCGCCGAGACGCGCCACATCGAAGTACCGGCCGTACTCTTCACCGTACCCGAAGGTGCCGGAGGCCACCGTTACCGGGTTTTTCATGCGGAGACCGCCCAGATTGACGGCCAATGTCGCGGCATCAGAGGTCATAGGCCGTACTGTGTGCCTCCCAATCGATCAATGCTGCGTCAAACACCGGCCCGTCCACGCATACTCGAACCATTTTTTCGCCTTCGCGCTCTTCTTTCGCCTCGACCACGCAGCTCAGACAGGTCCCGTCGCCGCACGCCATTTGCGCTTCGAGAGACACCAGGCATGAAGCCCCTGCCTGCGCGGCCACCGCGGCCGTGGCCGACATCATGACCATCGGGCCGCACGCGTAAATACGGGTCCCGGGATCGGGCGCCAACCGCTCCAGCATCTGGGCTGCATACGCCTTTTTTCCCGCCGAACCGTCGTCGGTCGCCAGATAGACCGTACAGCCGAACGATTCAAACTGCTCCGCACAGAGCAGCAGTTCCCTGTTGCGCGCTGCGAGAACCACCTCGGGAGGCCGGCCGCATGCATCCGTGAGGGCCTGAGCCAGCGCGGGGAATGGGGCCACGCCGATTCCGCCTGACACGATGATGTGCCGCGGGATCTCCGGAACAATGGGGAATCCATTTCCCAGCGGCCCCTGTATCGAGCAGGTCTGCCCCGGGACCCGCTGCGAAAGCAGCCGCGTGCCTTCGCCTTCTATCTTGTACAACAACGTGAAGCCGTCATCGTGTATCTCTGAAAAACACATGGGCCGTCGCAGGAAAGGGGAGAGGGTTTCGGCCACTTCCACCATGCAGAACTGGCCTGGTTTTGCCGCTCGGGCGATGTCCTCCGAACGCAGCCGCATGCGCCAGTGGCTGGGGGCAGCCTGGTCGTGGGTTACAACTTCACAGTCCTGGATATACCGCATCTCAAGTCCTGCCGCGATCCAGGGCCAGCTGGCTCCGCAGATTGTTCAGGCTGAGCCGTACACGTTCTGCCAGGACTTCACCCACGCCTTCCACAGCCACCAGCTCATCTTTTGGCGCCCGCATGATCTGCTGGAGCGTGCCGAAGCGGTTTACCAGGTTCTCGATAATCTGCGGCGTGAGACGGCGGGTCTGAGCAAGCACCCGGTAACCCCGGGAAGAAAGATAGGTGTCCACACCCCGAAGGTTGGCTCCGTATCCCAGGGCCTGGCTGATGGCTTCCAGGGAAATCAGCTCGTCCTGCGGCAATTCCTCGACCCGCTGCCGCACGGCCTCCGGGTTGGCCGAGGGCTTTTGTTTGTAATAGTCCTTTGTGATGAGGCGCGCCTCTTCAATGGGGATGGAGAGTTCGCGCAACTGCAGCTCGATAAGCCGCCCTTCGGTGCCCAGTTCCAGGATGTACGGCTCGATTTCAGCCGCGATTCGCCGCGACATTTCGCACCGCTGAATGGCCTTGCACACGTCAAAAATCGTCACCATATCCTCAAATTCGCGTGTGCTCAGATCCACCATCGACTGGTTGAGGCTGCTGATGTACTTTTCGAGCGTTTGAAGCGCCTGCGACGACTTGTTGAGCAGCGTCGCGAGGCTGTCCAGGACGTGGCGTGTATTCTGCACATACAGGGTGACGCTCGAACGCCGTTCCGACACGGCTACCACGGCGCATTTCGCCTGCTTGGCCATGCGCTCCGCGGCGATGTGCCGTGTGCCGGTTTCCTGCGAGACAATCGAGTTGCTCGGCGTCAGGAAGCGGTTGGCATACGTGATGGTGGAACCGTCCTCGTTCAGTATGATCGCCCCGTCCATTTTGGACAGTTCATACAACAGCTGCGGCGTACACGCGGCATTCAGTTCCACTCCGCCGCCGGAGAGGTCGGCCAGCCTTTTGGGATCGCCGATGCACACCAGCGCACCGAGGCGGCTCTGCAGCATCATGGAGATGGCTTCGCGGATCTTCGTGCCGGGGGAAATCATCCGGATCGCCTCATGGAAGGCTATGGATTTCGTTTTGCGTTTTGGTCTCACCATTCCGCGTTTTCCTGTGCCGCGCTATTGCGCTGCGTTTCCCGCGTATCATCGCATGGAGCAGGGTTATCGTTCCAGCGCGAGCTCGATCGCCGGGCCAATCCGGCCGACGGGCCAGAGTTGTTCATCTGCGTTTTCCACGTCCGTGGCATTGTTTTTTGGAAGAATGCAGCGCGTAAAGCCGAATTTGGCAGCTTCCGCGACACGCCGGCGCGCCATATCCACCCCGCGTATCTCACCGGCGAGGCCGATTTCTCCAAAGGCGGTCAGGTGCGGAGCGACAGGGGCTTCCATAAAGCTCGACACGAGTGCGAGGGCAATCGCAAGGTCCGCGGCCGGTTCGTCCAGGCGCACGCCCCCGGCCACATTGACGAACACGTCGCGATCAGCGAAATGCAGTCCCGCCCGCTTTTCCAGAACGGCCAGGATCAACGATACCCGGTTGGGATTCACTCCGGTCACGGTACGCCGGGGCGAGCCCAGGTTCGAATCACAGACCAGCGCCTGCACCTCGACCAGCAGGGGACGGGTGCCTTCCACGCTGGGCAATACCACGGAGCCGCTCACGCCTTCGGGGCGCTCGTTCAGGAACAGCGCGCTCGGGTTGGGGACCTCCTGAAGTCCCGTCTCGGTCATCTCGAAAACACCGATCTCGTTGGTCGAGCCAAACCGGTTTTTCACCGCCCGAAGGATTC
>DAOSJS010000264.1:0-5724 GCA_035367355.1 Candidatus Hydrogenedentota bacterium | reverse complement strand
AGCGGCATGCCGGGCGCGGCCGTCCTCGTCCGGGTCGGCCAGAGCGACGACTTGAACGTCGGGCCGGTGGGCAAAGGCAAGGTGCAGGGAGTGGCCGTACCCTCCTTCATGGGTATCGCCAATAATGCAGGCCCGGTATTTGATGTTTTCAGGTTGGGCCGCGCATTGAGAGACGAACGGGATGGCGGCCGTACTGGCCAGAAATCCACGCCGGTTGATTTTCATAATGTGCATCCTCTTTGTGGAACGGGCGACTGCCCGCATCCCGCCTCGGCAGCATGTCAAAGCTAATCGTCACATGTGCCGCGCCCTTGCGTCAAGCCCGTGCCAAATAATGTCAACGCAAAATGGAAATGCCTGCCTCACGCAGGGAGTGAATGTGTCTCTGTCCCGTGACGCACGCACATGCTTTTCGTTACTATGGCGCAAACGTGCCCAGCACCCCCGCCTCGAGCGCTGGCGAACACCGCCGTGTGGGGTCGTGAGACTGGGTATGGAGGAAGATACGTGGCTGCGAAGCATCCGAATATCGTACTGTTCACGATCGACAGCCTGCGCCGCGATCACATGAGCTGTTACGGGTATGAGCGGTTGACCACGCCGCATCTGGACCGTTTGGCGGCGGGCGGTACGCTGTTTGAAAACGCGTTCAGCGCGTACATCCCCACGACACCCGCATTTTCCACCCTGCTGACTGGCTGCGATGTTGTCCGGACCCAGCAGCCGTCTCTCCGGCCGAAGGGGCCGATTCCGGAGGAACTGCCGCTGCTTCCCGCGCTATTGCGCCCGGCGGGATACCGTACGGTCTGCGTTGGATTTGGGAGCGGATTTTACCGCGGTTTCGACACGTATCTGAATTTCGAGGGCTGGGTGTCCTGGGACGAGCGGCCGGCCCGGAAAGCCGGGAATCTGAATGCGGTGGTTCTGCCCGAACTGGAACGACTGGCGCGCTCCTCCACACCTTTCCTGATGCTCCTTCGATACCTGGACCCCCACGCCCCCTACCTCCCTCCCGCTCCATTCGACACGATGTTTTATTCGAAAAATCCCTGTGTACGAGGCAATGCGAGCATGAAACCCGTGTTTGCGTTCAAGCCGTTCGCAGACTTTCTCCGATCCTGGATGCCGCCGGGAATCACCGACAAGGATTTTGTGATCGCCCAATACGACGGCGGACTGGCCTACATGGATGCGTGCATCCAGCAACTTGTCACGCGCCTGGAGGAACTCGGCCTGCTCGAGAACACGCTGCTTGTGATCACCAGCGACCACGGCGAGAGCCTCTACGACCATGAGATCTACTTTGACCATCACGGGCTGTACGAACCGACTTTGAGCGTCCCGCTGATTTTCTATTGGCCGGGGCGGGTGCCCCGTAGCGTTCGAGCCCGGGCCTATACGCTGCATGAAGACCTGGTGCCCACCGTGCTCGATGTCTGCGGATTGAAGCACCTGGCGCGGGGTCACCGGTTCGATGGTAAATCGAACCGGCGTTTCTTTTCAGACACGGCGGGCTCGCACCGCACGGAATTTTAGATCAGCGAATGTACGTGGATGCGAAAACACGGCTGGCGAACGCCAATCTGGAAGTATTGGGAGGCCCTGGAGCCGGATTTCCATGGGAAACCCCCGGTCGAGTTGTACAATCTCGTGGAAGACCCGGAAGAACGCCACAATCGGGCAGAGCAGGAGCCGGATATCGTCGCGATGCTGCAGAACCGTCTACGCCGCTGGGAGAGACGGCGAGAACGCAGAACCGGTATGCGCAGCCTGATCCACGCATACCGGCTCGGCACCGAGCTCTGCATCGGCCCCATCGCTCCAGCAAAAACGCCCTCAACGCGATGAGACGCACTCAGGCGCTGGCCGTGCTGCTGTTCGCAGTCTCGAGCGAGTGCATGTACGCCTCGCGCAAGGCGCCCAGAAGCGCCATCTTGGGCGGAGATGGCCTGTCGCTGGCGTGCATCCGGACGACCGCCCCCACCAGCGCCTTTTCCGTGAGGGCCACGGCGTCGCGCGCGTCTCCCGTGAAACGCAACGCGACACCGTAGAGTGTGTCAAGATACGGCAGGAGTTCCGCAAACTCCTCTTTGTCGTACAGTGCCTCCGGCCGGCTTTTCGTTTCGTGGCGACCCCTGCTCCACATCATTACATCTCCTTGCGTCCGTCGAGCCCGCCTCCCGTTGATTCGGCCCGCGGAGCCCCGTGCGCCAGAGTCAACCCGTGATCGCGGCTTCCCGTTCGAGTGTTCGCGGGAAAAGGATGTTGTTTTCTTTGTGAATGTGCTGGTGCAGATCTTTCTCGAGGCGTTCGAGTTCGGTCAACATACCCCGGCAGGTGTTGCAGGCCCAGTCAGGAACTGCATAACCGTCGGTCAGCGTACGGAGCTCCGCCAGGGCCCGCCCCATGTCGTCATGTTCCATCTCCATAACGTGGATCGGGTTCTCCAACGCGCCGCAGGTGAAGCCCTGGAGGGACTGGCCCGCATCCAGGCGGCGTATTGCGGGGAAGAGAATGCGCTCTTCTTTCACAGAATGGCTTTCCAGCTCTTGCGCCAATTCTCCAACAACCCGCTGGACATCGTTGTAGCGCGGGTCTCTTTTGGCATGGGCGTTGGCGACTTTGGCCGACATGGTCTGGAGGACCGGCATCACCTCTCGAAGGTAGGCATGGTGAGTCTGCTCGATGTGATCGGCAAGCTCCGTGAGGGTCATGTCGGCAGGATTGGGCTGAGATTCGTCGGCGGAGGCCCCCACGCGGGCAAGCTCCTGCCGCACAGTTTGAAGATCTACTCCGCGGGACGAGCAGGCTTCTGTCAGGGTCTTTCCGCCTCCACAGCAATAGTCAAGCCCGAACGATTCAAACACCCGCGACAGGGCGGGATTCTCGGTGACCAGTTGGCCGACGGTGGCTTCAGGGTTGATGGCAGTTGTCATCACTGACTCTCCTCTGTAGGTTTCAGGAACAAAGGGCCCGTATTTGGCCTGCGGCGCCCTCATCTATACTAATCGCATGCGCATATCCTTTTATGCCCCGCAAAAAAATACGCGCAATCACATCAGGCTCCCGTGCGTGTGGCTGGCAAGGTCGGCCAGCGTGAAATCATGCAGCATAGCCAGGTAATTGTCGCGGATCCGTCCCCACTGCTTGTGCAGCGGGCAGGGATTGTCTCCAGAGCACTTCGACCGGCCTAGGAAACAACCGGACAGGCGACTCAGGTTGTCTATGACCTCCACGACCTCATACAAGGTGATTTCCTTCGGGTCCCGCGCCAGCTTGAACCCCCCGCCCAAACCCTTTTGGGAGATTAGAATCCCTTGACGGACAAGGGATTGCAGCATTTTACCCAGATAATTCGCCGGGGCGTCGATGGCCTGAGCAATTTCTCCGGCCCCGTGAAAGCCCTGCTCGGGATCCCGGGCAAGCACCACGGCAGCTTTGAGGGTATGAAGGGCGGTCTTGCTGATCATGATTAAACCTCTATCGCATGCGATTATACGATTTTAAGCCGGCCGTGTCAAGAAAGCCTCTGGCGTGTCTGGGGAGGCCTGTTTTGCCTGAAAAATCGGGATGGATGCGCCTGGAGACGCACCGATCCAGCCGGAGCCAGAGGTGTTGCAGAGCGCCGAAAAACGTGTCGTGTTTTCCGCGGTGGATGGAGCGCGGATCCGGCCGCCTGGAGGATCTGTGTATACGGCCCCGTTTTCGGTTATGATACCGCTCTTTGCAGTAAGACCGTTCCAGACAGGCACACGAGAGCCTGGCTTCCGTGAACGGGCATGGAGAGAGGACGTTTTGATATGCCGGCAAAAGGAGGCGCCAGACCAGCGGGCCGTTATGTGGGCACGGTGGCACGAGGGATTCGCGCTCCGATCGTGTGCAGAGGCGATGCCATCGCGGAGATGGTCGTGGACAGCGTTTTGAAGGCCTCTCAGGCGGAGGGTTTTTCGATTCGCGACCGAGACGTGGTGGGCATTACTGAGTCGATCGTGGCGCGGGCACAGGGCAATTACGCCACGGTGGATGCGATCGCCGCGGACTTGCGTGCGAAGTTTGGCGGCGAGTCCCTGGGGATCGTCTTCCCCATTCTCAGCCGAAACCGGTATGCGGTGCAGCTCAAAGGCATGGCGCGCAGCGCAAAACGCGTGGTGCTGCAACTCAGCTACCCGTCCGACGAAGTAGGCAATCAGCTCATGGAGCCGGATTGGCTTGACGAACACGGCATCGATCCCTGGACGGACAGCCTCACGGAAGATCAGTTCAGACAAGAATTCGGCACTGCCTGCCACCCGTTTACCGGGGTGGATTATGTCGCGTATTACCGGTCTCTTGTGGAGGCAGAAGGCGCCGAGTGCGTCATCCTCTTCTCCAACCGCCCCGAGACCATCCTGGCCTATACACGCAACGTGCTGGCCTGTGATATCCACAGCCGAGCGCGCACCAAACGGTTGCTGACGGCCGCGGGTGCGGAGCGCGTGTATGGGCTGGACGATATCCTCGCCTCCCCCATCGGCGACAGCGGCTACCATCCGGAATATGGTCTGCTGGGCTCCAACAAGGCGACCGAAGAGACTGTAAAACTCTTCCCGCGCGACTGCCAGGTGGTGGTCGACCGCATCCAGGAACTGTTCCGTGAACGGCTCGACAAGACGGTAGAAGTGCTGGTGTACGGCGACGGAGCGTTCAAAGACCCCGTCGGCAAAATCTGGGAGCTGGCGGATCCCGTGGTCTCCCCCGCGTTCACGCCCGGTCTGGTGGGGAGGCCCAGCGAACTGAAGCTAAAATATCTGGCAGACAACCAATTCGCCGGCCTCACGGGAGAGGCCCTGCAGCAGGCAATCGCCCAGCAGGTCCGGGAGAAGAAAGGCGACCTCGTGGGCGCCATGGAAGCACAGGGGACCACACCCCGGCGCCTGACGGACCTTATCGGTTCGCTGTGCGACCTGACCTCTGGAAGCGGTGACAAAGGCACACCCATCGTCCATATTCAGGGCTATTTCGACAATTTTGCCGAGGACTGAGCCGGACTCACCTGTTGTCTTTTTTGTGTCGTGAGCGCGAAAACAGGCTCCTGGTGTGATCGACGGTGTTGGCCAGAAGCCGCTTTGCCCAGACAAACTCCGTGGCGAGAACGGCGAGGCCGAGCGGAATAACCACGGTGGCGGGGCCTGGCGTAAAGACCATGACGACGCCCAGGAGCAGCAGGGTGCCGCCGAGGATGAAAATAAGCAGCCGCTTGAGTTGATGGAGCGTTTCTTTTGTAAAGATCCGCAGATCGGTCGCAAACGGGCCAAGCAGCCGTTTCAGCTGATTCTCTGAAACTACGAGCGAGCTCAACAGGATGGTTGCGGTGAGCGGAATGAATATGAATGCGATCGCCCGGCTCACCGGCCGCTCGAGCGGGCTGTTGACAGCATCCAGCATCAGCACCGCGATATACAGCGCATAATAAAACCACAGCAGGAACCCTTCGAGGCGGGTCACGGTGGCGCCGGAAATGAATATCGGCAGACAGGCGACGGCCGTTGCAATCATCACCGGGATGTCGTAGTGGAGCGCGTCCTTGGAAACTTCAATGCCGCCAGTGCTCAGCAGCGCCGAGGCACCCAGAACGCCCAGTAAATTAAAAATATTACTGCCCACTACATTGCCCACCGCCAAGTCGCGTTCGCCCCGCACCGTGGCCCAGACCGAGGCGGCAAGTTCGGGAAGTGATGTGCCAGC
>DAOSJS010000263.1:0-5759 GCA_035367355.1 Candidatus Hydrogenedentota bacterium | reverse complement strand
TCAGCAGTCCGTGATACGCTGCGTCTGTTGCAGCGAGTCTTCCCGCTGCGGACCTGCTCGGAGTCCGTGTTGAAAAACCGCACGCGCCCCTGTCTCTATTTCCAGATGAAGCAATGCAGCGCCCCGTGCGTTGGGTACATCAGCCAGGACGAGTATCGAGAGATCGTCGAACAGGTCCTGCTCATCCTTGCCGGGCGAAATCATGAACTCGAGAAGCTGCTGCTGGATGCCATTGCCCAATGCGCGGAAAAGCTCGAGTTTGAAAAAGCCGCGGCCTTGCGTGATCGCCTGTACGCGGTGCGTAAGACCATGGAACGCCAGCGTACGGTCGCCGTGCCGGGAGCAGAAGACCGCGATGTCTTCGGCATCTATGTGCAGGGCCGGTTCAGCGAGATCCAGGTGCTCTATTATCGCGGCGGAAAGATGGCAGGCGGACGCTCGTTCTCCTTTAATCTGCGGGAAATGCCCCTGGATGAGCTTTTCGGCTCCTTTTTGCTGCAGTACTACGCGGATTCCCCCACCATCCCTCACGAGGTGCTGGCGCCGGTCCCGATGGACGATGCCGATACGCTGGCCGAACTCCTGTCGGAACAGCGCGGTGCGAAAGTGGCGGTGCAGTGTCCTCAACGGGGAGAAAAACGGGCCCTGGTGGAGATGGCCAACCAGAATGCCCGCACCAGTTTTGAGGAGAAACGCCTGGGCGAACGGGCCAACCGCGATCTGCTGGAGCAGATCCAGGCAAAGCTCGGGCTCACCCGCATCCCCAATCGCATCGAATGTTTCGATATTTCGACCCAACAGGGCGACAAACCGGTTGGCTCGATGGCCGTATTCGAAAACGGCGCGCCCGCCAGGAGCCGGTACCGGAAATACGCGATCAGACAGGTCGAAGGGCAGGACGATTTCGCCATGATGCGCGAAGTCTTGCTGCGGCGCTACCGCCGGGCCGTTGAAGAAAACGACCTGCCGGATCTGGTCCTGATCGACGGCGGAAAAGGCCAGCTCAACGTTGCCGTGACAGCCCTGCGCGATCTCGGCCTGGAAGACCTGGACATCGCGAGCATTGCAAAGGCGCGTGCGCAGGGAGACAGGCATTCACCCGAACGCTTTTTCATCCCCGGGCGCGCCAATCCCATCGTTCCGCGGCAGGACAGCCCGGTCGTGCATCTCCTGGCGCGCGTGCGCGACGAGGCGCACCGATTTGCCGTCACTTACCACCGGAAGCGCAGGAAGAAAGCCACGCTCAGCACCAGACTGACGGAGATACCGGGTGTGGGTGAAAAGCGCGCCCGGCTGCTCTTGAACCATCTCGGCTCTTTGGCCAGAATACAAGAGGCGCCGGTCGAGACCATTGCTGCCCTGCCGGGCTTCGGCGTGGCTACGGCGCAACGAATTAAAGAGTATTTGGCGGAAAACCAAACGGGCACACGTGCCATGGGGGATTAGCATGGGATTCCTGTTGGCGACCATTCTCTGGGTGATTGTTCTTGCTGTTCTTTTCGCCCTTCTTGTAAACGGCTATATGGTGGCGCTGATGATGCGTTATCCCATGCCGCAATGGGCCAACGAACTGCACGCCGTCTCGACGGAGGACGGCTGGAACATCCAGTTGTTCCGGCGAAAAAGCAGTGAGGCGCCGGGCGAGCCGGTCCTTCTGGTGCACGGCCTCGCGGCAAACCGCCTCAATTTCGAAGCGCCCCGCGGTCAGGCTATCGTCGATACGCTTGTGGCGGACGGCTACGACTGCTGGCTGGTGGAATTGCGTTCCTGTGAAAGCGCCACCCCGCCCGACGGCCGCGATCTCGGTGATGTCAGCTTCGACGATTACCTGTACAAAGATTTGCCTGCGGCAATCGACTACATTCGCGCGACGACCGGCCACGACAAAGTGCACTGGGTGGGTCACTCGATGGGCGCGATGCTCCTGTACGCCTATAACGCCGTCTTCGGCAGTGAGCTCCTGGCCAGCGGCACCGCGCTCGGCGCTCCCGCGGGGTTCAAAAATGTCACCTATGCCCCGCCGGCGCTGCTGTTTCGGCTCAACATGGCTGCACCAAAAACCGTGCGGACTTTTTTGAAGGCCGTCGCTCCCATCGCGCGAGTGTTCGGGCCCGGGTTCCACGCCTTTCCCGTCAACTGGAACAACGTCCATCCAGACATCGACACGGGCGTCCTCTTCAATATGGTCGAGGCCGTGCCGCCGCAGGTGGCCAGCGAGCTTGGTGAATGGTTGTCTACGGGCAACTGGCGGATACGGGGACGCCAGGTGGACATCACCGAAAAGTTCGGCGAGGCAGGTCTGCCGCTGCTCATGATCTGCGGGAAAGGTGACCCGTTGACGCCCGAGATCCCAATGCGCCGGTTTTTTGATGCACTTCCGGGCAAAGACAAGCAGTTCGTCCTTCTCTCGAAGAAAAACGAGGTTTCGGCGGACTACGGCCATGTCGACCTCCTGTTCGGAAAACACGGCACCGAGGAGGTCTACCTCCCGGCCCTTCAGTGGATACAGAACCATCCCATTAAAAAGGTCCGGCGGAGGCCCGCACGAAAATCGGCCGCGGCAGCAAAAACCGCCCCCGTGAAGGCAGCCGAGACCGCAAAGACCCCAGCCAGGACAAAAGCGGCGCCCGCAAAGAAAACCACGGCCGCAAAGAAACCAGCGGCCACGAAAAAAGCCGCGGCCGCGAAAAAGCCCACGGCGAAAAAGAAGCCTGCGGTAAAGAAGGCTGCACGGACTGTCCCGGAAGAGAGCGCCCCGAAGAAGAGCAGCGCAAAACCCCGCCGCAGTTGAGCGCCGCAACACCATTGCGCGGGACGCGAGGCCAGAATGCGGTGTGCGCCGTTCCAGGGACGCGACTCCCGTTGGCTCGACACGGGATCGGGATCGGAGGAAGCTGCCATGCGTAATCTGGACATCTCCCGCCGGAAATTTCTGCACGCGGCGGCGGCAGGCGGAGCCGCCCTGCTGGCAGGCGGCCCCGTGCCGGCTCAAGAAAAACTGCCGGCAACGCCGCCGATCTGCGTGTTTTCAAAGCATCTCCAGTTTCTCGACTATGCCGCCCTCGCAAAAACCTGTAAGGAACTCCGCCTGGATGGAATTGACCTTGCGGTGCGGGAAGGCGGGCATGTCGAGCCGGATAAGGTTGCATCTGACCTTCCGGAGGCCGTCAAAGCCATCCGCGCGGAAGGCCTCGACGTGCCCATGATCACGACCGCGTTGAAAAACGGGCGGGAACCCGAGGCGCGCCCCGTGCTTGAGACTGCGTCAAAATTGAAGATCCCGTATTTCCGTTTTGGCCCCTACGGTTATTCGAAAGACGGACAGCCCTTTGATGAGTTGAGTGCTTTCACAGAAGAACTGCGCGGGATCGCGGAGTTGGCCACCGAACACAAAATGACGGGCGGATATCACAATCATTCAGGGCGGGATTATGTGGGCGCGCCGCTATGGGACCTCCACCGGCTGCTCATGGATGTTGACGCCGACTCCGTCGGCTCCAACTTCGATGTGGGACACGCTACGGTCGAAGGCGGCCTCGGTGTGTGGCAGATCAATGCCCGCCTTATGGCGCCCCGCGTAAAGATGTTGTCCGTTAAAGACTTCCTATGGGAAAACAAACGAGTGCGGTGGCTGACCCTGGGGGAAGGACAGGTCCCCCTGGTCGAATTCCTGACGATTTTCCGCGCCGCCGGTTTTTCGGGCCCGATATCCCTTCACTTCGAGTACAAAACGGCGTCGAATGAGACTCTGCTCGAAGAGATCCGGACAGCGGCCGTAACCCTGCGGGCCGCCCTCAAAGAAGCCGGGTACGCGTGAGATCCATTGGATCCGCCGGTTACGCCGTGCCGGCGGCCGCTGCCGCGCGTACCGCCGGACGAAAACCATGGAATCATTCGCTTACGCCAGGCCGTTGCGAAACCGGGTGGAGATGAGCGCCACCTGGCCTTTCCGGACGCCCATGTGGCGCGCGATCACCTCGCATTTCGCCTTCAGGATAAGAAACACGTCGCCAGGAAAGTCGTCGATGGTCTCGTAGTTGCCCTGCCCCTTCCCCACGATCATATCTGCCGCCTCGAGGCGTTCCCGGAATTCCGGTGAGATAAGAGAAAGCGGTGAACCTACGAACGCGCCGCTGTTGTCGATGACCGGACACACCGCGGTAAGCCCGACCCGGTCGGCATCCTCCAGCGTGACATCATTGATGATAGGCGCCTTCTTCACCACGGCGGTGACCGAAGTGAATTGGCAGAGTTGCTCGATCAGCAACTTGTCAAATACGATTTCACCCGCGTTATCGAGCAGAAAGAGCAGATCGCGGCAGGTGGCAAGCGACGCGCGGAATTGAGGCGTGTGATCGACCGCGAAGCGCTCGTGGAGCGCATCGCGAATGGCGGATTGAATGTCGATGTCCCCGGCAGACTGCACGCCCATATCAATAACGTTGCCGGCGGCGGAGAGATGCAGTGCCGTTTCCAGAGGATCAGCGGCTTCGTCCAGATACGCGCGCAATTCTGGTTCCAGAGCGAGCGCCTGCTCATTTTGCGCCCGTTTGAGGCCGGCATAGGGGTCTTCAACACCGCTCGCCTCCTTCGCAAATTCATAGGCGAACTGGGACAATACGGCTGGAGATTCGTTGAGATCCATGCCGGGGATGCGCATAACTGTCTCGTTGATGATGTGGCGCTGGATTTCCGGGTCATTGGTGGCGATTCGGGCGGCGCGAACGGCTTGATCTGCAATGCAGGCGAGGCAATCCAGGGTGGCTTTCAATGAATGCACGTCCTTGTTTTGTTTTCTTTTCAGACGGAAGCGTGACGGAATCATAGCATATGGTCCCGGGTTTCATGTAAACTCCGCGCAGGACTGGGTTGAATCAGGGAGTATGAACATGGCGCTGTTTTTGGCCATCGTCGGCTGGGCGCTGTTTTTGATCGCAGTTCTTACCGGCATTGTGCTGGATCTCATGGGCCTGTTCGGCAACTGGGTGATTCTCGGGGCCGCGGCGATAGCCTGGATAGTGACGGGATTCGAGCATTTCGGTTTCCTGGCGCTGGGCGTGATGTCAGCCCTGGCGCTTCTGGGTGAACTAATCGAAAGCGGGGCGGCCGGGCTCGGCGCGTCACAATGTGGCGGGAGCAGAGGCTCGATCATCGCCGCGCTCATCGGATGCGTGGCGGGGGCCGCCGTGGGGACTCCCCTGTTCCCCGTGGTCGGCACGGTGGCAGGGGCCTGCCTGGGGGCCTTCATCGGAGCGGCGCTCCACGAGTACCTGAACATGGAACGCACGGCAGGCCAGTCGATGAGGGTCGGCGCCGGTGCCGCTATGGGCAGGCTGTTTGGCCTCTTGGCCAAGACGCTGGTAGGCTTTATTATGCTGCTTGTGGCAGCCTTGAGTTACTAGGCAGTGCGGCAGGAACACGGCTGCCGTGAGGCCAGGAGACGGTTGGGTTTGGCCGGTGATTCCTTCGTGACGTACGCGCGTGTACGCTGGATGGAAGTATGAATTCAATACGGTTGGGGTTGCCTCTCGATGGGGAGTGGTTGCTGGCGTGCGATCCGGCTGACGTGGGGATTCAAGAGCAGTGGTTCGCAAAACCGCCTCCCGCGGATTCGATCCGCGTGGCGGTCCCCAGCGTCTGGGATCTCTGGCTGCCTGACTACGACGGGGCCGGCTGGTATTACCGGACTTTTGAGATAGCCGACGAATGGCTGGATTATTACGCGACGCTGGAATTTGATGCGGTAGACTATTTCGCTC
>DAOSJS010000262.1:0-5778 GCA_035367355.1 Candidatus Hydrogenedentota bacterium | reverse complement strand
ACCAAATGGCGCGACGATATACGCCCCGGTAAGATTAGCAAATGGCTTGACAGGGCAGGCTGTCAACAGGTATTTTTTGTGCCCTTTTCACCGTTATTTTCCAGCAAACCGGGTTTTTTCTGGACAGGCCGTCTTCTTTGATGTATAGTTGGACCGTGGGCACCACGGGGCCTTCATACGGTAATCGATGTCATAACAATTTTTGATAGCCTGTATTAGCGGAAGAATCATGAAGGAACGAAATGTGCGGGACAGAATAGATGGATAAGCCATCTCGACAGGGCACCCCCTGGACCATCCACGACATTGCGCGCGAAGCGGGCGTCTCGGCGAAGACGGTCAGCCGGGTGGTGAACCAGGAACGGGGCGTTGCCGAAGCCACACGGCGCCGTGTTGCGACGATCATCGAGGAAGTGGCGTATTTTCCGCATACCGGGGCGCGCAGCCTGCGCACGACGACGCGCGACTGCATTGGCGTGACGTTGCCTGCGCCCCGCACGCGGGTTCCCTTGAGTCCGACGATGCTGAACTGGCTTTTTTTTGAGCTGGACCGGGTGTTCGGGTCTAAAGGGGATTTCGTTGTATTCGACCTCAATCCGTATGCGTTGACGAACCACCACGACTATGCCCGCGGCCTGTGGGAACAACGCTACTCCGGGCTGGTCATCGCCGGAGTGCTCGACGAGGACGACTCCGTGGTCCGCCGGGTGCACGACGCCGGCGTGCCGTACCTGACCTCCTGCCGGATGGACACCTTTCCCGAATGCAGCAGCGCGACGATCGACATCGAGGAAGGGGCGTATCTAAGCGCCGATTACCTTCTTCAGCGCGGACACAAGCGCATCGGCATGCTGAAACCGTTCAAGAGCATGCAACCCGGCAACGCCCGCCTGCGGGGCTATGAACGGGCCTGCGAGGCCCACGGCGTTGCGTTCGACGAAAATCTGGTCCGCCCGATCTCCCTGGAATCGGCGGACGTGATCAACGCGGTGTTCCGTCTGGTCTCGGATCCGACCGTGACCGCGCTCATCGACAGCAGCGGCGCGGAGGATTCGGCCAGCATCCGCGAAGGTGCGCGGCGTGCCGGCCGCATCCTGGGCAAGGACGTCGAAGTTCTCCCCTGGACCTATTCCCACAAAGCCACGGTGTTGAATGAGGCCTGCGCCCATCTGTGGCTGCCTTTGCGCGAGGCCATGGCGGATGGCTTCGAACATCTGGAAAAGTGGTTCCGGAACGAAACCGAAGGACCCGTCCAGGTGCTGTACCGCTGCATCCTGCGCGAAACCCCCGGTGAAGACGAATTCCGCCAGAAACAGACCGTGTTCCAGTTGATCACCTAGGCGCCCGCCCCTGGCGCTTTTCTCACGCGATACAAGCCTGCCGCCCGCATCTGTGCCGGGGCATTCGTGCAACGCGCTCTCATTCACTGCGCATCCATCCGGATTGCAGGGGTGGCCCCCTGTGGCCGCCCAGTGAAGCTCAGAAACTCCACCCCCAAATCGGCTGCCGCCGATTCACCCCCGCCAGCGGGGGACAGGTGCGCCGCATCGAAATCCATCGGGGCTCGGGTTCTTGTGTCCCCCGCTGGCGGGGGTGGCCGCGCGCGTCGCGTGGCCGGGGGTGGACTGATACAAGGCAGGCACAGGGGCCTGTGCTACGCAAGAGAAGAACGCAGGCAAGATGCCTGCGCTACGCGCTACGATAACCAAGTGGTCCGGGGCAGAGCTGCGTGGCCTCCCACCGGCCCTTCCTCAGCCGCGCACGAGCCGTGCCGTGACTTACGGGGGCCTGACGTGCTAGGCTCATACTCATGTGCACGAGGCCTGCGGGAAGCATTTCGCGCGGGCGTGCTACACCCTGCACACCCCGCAAGCGTCAATGACGGCCTTGCCGTGCATAACCGCAGCCGTTTTCCCTGAAACGCGCATCAGGACAGGAGATCATGAAGTCCCCGCACCGCTATGAAGGGCTCGCCGAGATCACGAGGATGGCGGTCCCGATTGTATTTGGACAATTTTCGTATGTGATCATGCAGTTCGCTGACCAGGTGATGGTCGCCCGGCTCGGTACGGAAGAATTGGCGGCGACGGCACCGGCGGGATTGTGGATTTTCATTTTTTCGACGTTTTTTCTCGGGATATCGGGCTGCGTATCGACCTTTGCATCGCAGTGCCTGGGCCGGGGTGAGAAAGAACTCGGTGCGAGCTATGCGTGGCAGGGCGTGTACGTGGGCCTGCTGGGCGGGGTGTTTGGGTTGGCCCTCTGGCCGTTTGCCGACGACCTGTTCAGCATCATGGGGCATTCACCGGAGATCACGCGCCTGGAGGTGCAGTATTTTCAGATCCGGATGACGGGTTTTGTGTTTTTGTGCCTTCAGGCGTCGCTGACCTCGTTTTTCCAGGCGATGAACCGTCCGAGCGTGCCGATGTATGCGGCGTGGGTGGCCAACGTCGTGAATCTCGTGCTCAATTACTTGCTGATTTTCGGGAAATTCGGATTCCCGCGCCTGGAAGTGGCGGGCGCCGCCTGGGCCACGGTCATTGCGCTGAGCCTGCAGACGGGGATCCTGCTGCTGGTCTTTCTGTCGCCGGCGCTGGACCGGGAATTTAAGACGCGGTCCCAGTATGCGTTGCACGGCGAGAAGGTGCGCGAGCTGGTGCGTATCGGTTGGCCGGCAGGACTGAGTTTTTTCCTGGACGTGTTCAACTGGGGCGTATTCACGAGCTTTCTGGTGGGCCGCTGTGGGGAGACGCAGATGGCGGCGCACAATGTGGCCATCAATTTCCTGCACCTGATCTTCATGCCGGCGGTGGGGCTCAATCATGCGATCGCCCCGATCGTAGGGCAATGGATAGGGCGCGGCGACATTCCCATGGCCAAGGCGCGAACGTACACGGCGATCAAGATAGCCATCTGTTATATGGTCGTGGCGGGCCTATGCTTTGCAACATTCGCCCGGCCATTGACACGCACCTTCTTCAGTACGGATCCGCAGGTGGTCGAGGTGGCGGCAGTCATCCTGTTGCTGGCGGCGTTTTACCAGGGATTTGACGCGGTGAGCATCGTGGTGCTGGGCGCTCTGCGGGGCGCGGGCGACACGCGGTGGGTCATGTGGGCGATGTCGATCGGGGCGTATCTGTTCTTTTTGCCGCTTTCGTCGTTTCTGTGTCTGGACGCCCTGCCGCTCTCCCGGATACCGGGCGTTCCGGCGGGCTGGTCGCTTCCGGGGTTGGGATGGGAAGCCAAAGGGGCCTGGCTGGGCGCCACGGTGTATACAATCGCGTTGAGCGGCGTGGTTTTCTGGCGCTTTCAAAGCGAAGGCTGGCGGCACATCCGGATTTTTGCGAAAGACCGTGTTGCGGCTCCTGAGATGCCCGTGCCGAGCGAGGAAGCGTAATGGCGCCGTGACCGGCCGGGAAACGGCCCGGCTCCTGCCCGTTCGCCCGGGCCGCACGCGGTAATCCCGCGCTATGCCTATAGTTTGCGCCGTTGAAGGCGGATATGCTAGACTTTCTCGATTCCAAATTCACAGGGGTTTCGAGTCTGTGTACCGCTGTGGTCCGGGTGCCTGGCCGCTTGGCCGGGTAGACCGCAGGAAACCCCGAGGGTCAACCCAGAAGGAGCGTGTTCCATGTCTGCAGTTTCCATGAAAAGCCTTCTCGAGGCCGGCATTCACTTTGGCCACCAAACCCGCCGTTGGAATCCGAAGATGAAGAAATACATCTTCGGCGCGCGCAACGGCATCTACATCATTGACTTGCAGAAGACCCTGCGCCAGCTCAACCGGGCCCGCGCGTTCGTGACCGAGGCCGTGGCCAAGGGCGGCCATGTGTTGTTCGTCGGCACGAAACGGCAGGCGCAGGAGATCATCCAGCGCGAAGCCGAGCGCTGCGGCATGTATTACGTGAACAACCGGTGGCTGGGCGGCACGCTGACCAATTACGAGACGATTCAGGTGAGCATCCGCAATCTCCGGCGGCTGGAAGAGATGGAAGCCAGCGGCGAGCTGGAGAAATTCGGCAAGAAGGAAGCGGCGCGGATGCGAAAGCAAAAGGCCCGCCTTGCGAAATACCTGGACGGCATCAAGAACATGCCGGGCATCCCGAGAGTGATGTTCGTCATCGATTCGAAACGGGAAGCCATCGCGGTGAACGAAGCGCGCCGTCTGAACATCCCGTGCATCGGCATCGTCGACACGAACAGCGACCCCGACACGGTGTCGTTCCCGATTCCGGGCAATGACGACGCCATCCGGGCGGTTACCCTCTTCTGTTCCGTGATAGCGGACGCGGTGATCGAAGGCCGTGCGCTGTCCGGCAAATCCGTTCCGGGAGAATTGCCGGGAGCAGCTGCCGGAGCGGCGAAGTCCGCCGAAGCGGCGGCCGAAACGGAAGCCGAGGAAGCAGAAGAAGCGGTCAGCGGCGACGACGAGGACGAGGACGAGGAAGAATAGGCGCGCATACGGGCAGGCGCATGTGGCTCAGCACGGGAACATCGTAAAGGAGATAGTGAGATTATGGGCGTTACGGCGAAAGACGTGAAAGAACTCCGCGAAGCGACCGGCGCCGGCATGATGGATTGCAAGAAAGCGCTCCAGGAATGCGGCGGCGATTTCGATAAGGCGGCCAGCTGGCTGCGTGAGAAAGGGATTGCCTCGGCAGCAAAGCGCCAGGATCGGGAAGCGAAAGAAGGCGCGGTGACTTCGTACATCCACATGGGCGGGAAGATCGGCGTACTGGTCGAAGTAAACTGCGAGACGGATTTCGTGGCGCGCGGCGAACTGTTTCAGCAGTTCTGCAAAGACGTGTGCCTTCAGATCTGCTCCACGTCGCCGCGGTGGGTGCGCCGGGATGAGGCGCCGCAAGCGGAAATTGACGCGGAAATGGTCATTTACCTCGCGCAGGCGAAGGAAAGCGGCAAACCCGAGGCCGTACAGCACAAAATCTCCGAAGGCAAGCTCAACAAGTGGCTGCAGGAAAACAGCCTCATGGAGCAGGAATTCGTCAAGAACCCCGATGTGACCATCGAGGAGCTGATGAAAGCCCTGAGCGGCAAGGTCGGGGAAAAAATCGATATCCGGCGGTTTGTCCGGTTCCAGTTGGGCGAAGCGATTGCAGGTAAGAAACCGTCGTCCAGCGAGGAGTAAGCCGGATGCACGGCTCAGCGTACCAGCGCGTCCTGTTGAAACTGAGCGGCCAGGCCCTGGAGCCGAGCCGTGGCGCGGGGATCGATTTCCGTACGGTTGACCAGTTTTGCGACGAGATCGCCAAAGCGCACGCCCTGGGCGTGGAACTCGGCCTGGTGGTCGGCGGCGGCAACATATACCGCGGCGCCGAAGGCGTGGTGCAGGGTCCTGACCGGCCGACGGGTGATTACATGGGGATGCTGGCGACGGTCATCAACGCGCTGGCGCTCCAGGCGGTGCTCGAAAACAAAGGGGTGACGACGCGCGTCATGACGGCCATCGAGATGCGCGGGGTGGCGGAACCGTATATCCGGCGCCGGGCCCTGCGTCACCTGGAGAAGGGCCGGGTGGTCATTTTCGGCGCGGGGACAGGCAACCCGTTTTTCACGACGGATACGGCGGCGGCGCTGCGCGCGAACGAGATTGGCGCGGAGATCCTCTTCAAGGCCACCAAAGTGGACGGGGTGTACGACGCCGATCCGGTGAAGAACCCCTCGGCCACGCTGTACCGTGAGCTCTCGTACACGGAGGCGCTCTCGCGGAAGCTTCGTGTGATGGATGCAACAGCGATCTCGCTGTGCCGTGAAAACAAG